>DASPQB010000023.1:0-51296 GCA_035625205.1 Nitrospirota bacterium
CAGCAGGCATCAAGCATGAAATTGAGTCTCGCGATTGTCTATCCTCTGACCTCTGTGCTCTGCCTTCCGGTCCTAGTTTCTTGCTCATTCACGCCCAAGCTTCCTCCTCCGCCGCCGCGGTACGTGTACCAGAACCAGCCGACCGATGAGACCAGAATGCCGGCCAGAGGAAGCAATTCGCTCTATTGCGATAACGCAAGCCTGTATGAGGATATCAAGGCCCATCGTTTGAACGACCTAGTCACGATCAACGTCGCGGAAAATATATCCGCGACGGGCACGGCGGATACGACGGCAAACAAGGCATCAAGCGTTGACGCAAGCATAAGCAGCCTTCTGGGCATACCCACAAACCTGAACCTGCCGAACCTCTTCGGCAAGGGCAATACGTTCTCTCCGACCGTGAACGGTTCGAATACGGATGCCTTTACAGGCAGCGGTGAAACGGACAGGGCGGCAAGCATTGTGGGAACAATCACGGGAAAGGTCGTCGAGGTAATGCCGAATGGCATTCTCTCGATCGAGGCCAGGAAAGAGATCACGTTCAATAACGAAAAACAGACACTCATCCTTCGCGGCTTTGTCCAGCCCAACGATATCGCCGTGGACAATTCGGTACTGAGCAGCCGAATCTCGGACGCCCAAGTCTTTTTCGTCGGTGATGGCGAGCTCCAGAGCAAGCAGAACACGGGTTGGCTCGTAAAATTAATGGATAAAGTATGGCCATTTTAACGAAGACAGCGGCAAACCGTAGACAGCAGACCGTTGACAGGGCGTACCGGAAGCGGCCATTTCGTTTGTCCCTTTACCTCTTCCTACTTGCCGCCTTCTGCCTGCTGCCCATTGCCTCTCACGCCGAGCGCATTAAGGACATCGCGAGCTTTGAAGGCATGCGCGATAACCAGCTTGTCGGCTTCGGCCTCGTGGCCGGTCTTGCCGGCGTGGGCGACACAGGCAACCAGACGATCGATGTCATGGTCAATATGCTGAAGCGGATGGGAGCCACCGTGCCAGCTAGCGATATTAAGACAAAGGACGTCGCAGCTGTCATGATAACGGCCTCGCTCCCGCCTTTCCCGAAGCCGGGCATGAAGCTGGACGCCCTCGTCTCGGCGATCGGCGACGCCAAGAGCCTGCAGGGAGGGACCTTGCTCCTCGCTCCACTCAAGGGGCCGGACGGCAAGGTATATGCGCTGGCGCAGGGAGCGGTTTCGGTCGGCGGGTTCATCGGCGGAGGAGGCGGTACGTCGGTCCAAAAGAACCATGCAACTGCCGGCAGAGTGCCGAGCGGTGTTACCATTGAAAACGAACCGCCGTTCACGCTCGGCTCCGGGAATGAGATCAGGCTCTTTTTACAGCGGCCGGATTTCTCCACTGCGACGGAGGTGGCCCGGAAAATCAACGAAGCGCTGGGCGACGAGACAATTGCCGCAGCCCTTGATCCGACGACGGTAAAAATAAAGATTCTCGAACAGTATCAAGGTAATCTGGTCAAACTGATTTCTCTTGTGGAAAGTCTTGAGGTGGCCACGGATATGCCGGCGCTCGTCGTGATCAACGAGCGCACGGGAACGGTCACCATAGGCGAGAACGTAAGGATCTCTCCGGTCGCGATTGCCCACGGCAACCTGACCATCGAGATCAAGACCGAGTACCACGTTTCGCAGCCGCCTCCGCACGCGCCGAGCTCGGCCCAGACCGTGGTTGTGCCGGCAAAAACTGTGAACGTGAAGGAACAAAACGCTTCACTCATGCTAATGTCGGGAGCCACTCTCGGAGAGGTAGTACGAGGGCTCAACGCCCTTGGCGTCACACCCCGGGATCTAGTATCAATCCTCCAGGCGCTCAAGGCCGCCGGCGCCCTGCAGGCTGAGATGGAGATCATCTGATGCAGGATTTATTGAGCATTCAGCAGCCTTTTACAGGGAATATCGAGACACTTCGCAACAGAAAAGACCCTGAGGCCGTCAAAGAAGTAGCCAGGCAAATGGAGTCGCTTTTTGTCTACGAGATGCTAAAAGTCATGCGTGAAGCCTCGGGAAAATCGTCAACAGGGGGCCTCGGCAGCGACACGTACACGACCATGTTCGACATGGAACTCTCAAAGGTCCTATCCGAGCGTGGCATAGGCCTGTCGGACATGATTGAAAATGCCATCTCGGCAAAAATCGATAAAACGGGCCAAACGCCTGCAGCGCCTTCCCAACAGGTGCACTCCCAGAAGTCGTCCGTGCAAGCAGATATCAAGGACCTACTTCCTGACGTTGCCAGCCCTCGCATCAGCTCCGGCTATGGGATGCGGCATGATCCCTTCAGCGGAGAGCTCAAATTCCATCAGGGTCTTGATATCCCGGCACCGGCAGGAACGGATATCCATCCGCTCAGACCGGGTACAGTCCTCTACAGCGGTAAGCAAGCGGAATATGGAAATGTGGTGATCATCGATCACGGGGATGGTTTTACTTCCAAGTACGCGCATAATCAGACAAATCTCGTACAGGAGGGAGAGAAGGTCGATACAGCGTCCATTATAGCCAGGGTTGGTTCTACAGGAAAATCAACGGGTTCGCATATTCATTTTGAGGTCGCCTACAAGGGTCAAAATGTTGACCCCGGCATGCTCCTGACCCACAAGTAAGATTAAAGTTTTTCCAGTAATTGCCGATAAGAAAAACACAAATTTTACCGTGCAAAGGAGAACCCCCTATGAATATCAATTCCAGCACGCCCTCCGAAGGCCAAGGTCTAAACCGGACGGCCCAGCCGACGCAGAACATCTCCAAGCCTGCTGACGTTGAGTCAACGGACAACACGGCGACGGCCAAGAACGCGAGTCCGAAGGACCGGGTGGACATCTCGAGCAGGAGCAAGGATATCGCCGATATTATGTCTGCGATCAACCAGCTTCCAGATGTACGGATAGACAAAGTCCAGCAAGTCCAAGCGAGCATCGAAGCCGGCACCTATTCCGTCGATTCGGGCAAGGTCGCTGACAAGATCCTGCAAAACATATGAGCACTGACGAAAATATTAAGACCATTCTCACTGAGCAGGTCAGCGGTTACCGCACGCTGCTCGATATACTTCAGCGGGAGCGCGAATGCCTGCTCCACTTCAACGCGCCGGAAGTAGAGACCCTTTCAAAGGAGAAAGACACCGTTGTCCTCAAACTGAAACTCCTCGAGGAAGAGCGCATCCGGCTCGTTAAGTCTTTCGTCGCGGAACACGATGTTGATGAGCAGGCCGCATTTCAGACTTTAAGCAGGGTAACCGGCGATCATTCCTTCCAGCGACTGCGGATGCAGCTCATCTCGCTTCTCCAAAGTATTACCGAACTGAACGGTTTCAACCGCGTATTGATCGAGCGTTCGGTTACGGTAGTGAAAAATGCACTGAACTTTCTCGGTTCCATTGGAGTAACTGTTCAGTCCAGTAAATCCGGTTCGCGCCTGACGAGGGAAGTTTAATGTCTGTCAACAGCCTCTACAATATCGGCGAATCAGCGCTCATCGCCAACAAAACCGCGCTCGCCGTGACTAGCAACAATATCGCAAACGTCAACACCCCCGACTATTGTGAGGAATCGGTGACGCTTCAAATCGCGCCAACATCAAGCATCGGCGTCGGTCAGGCCGGTAGTGGTGTAATGGCTACAAACACGACTCGCAGCTACAATAGTTTTCTGGAGGCCCAACTTCTGAACGAACAGCAACACCAGAGCGCGTCCGCTTCCCTGAATACGTCCTGGGGACAGGTACAGGACGTATTGAACGAGGCTCAGGGCATCGGGCTTTCTGCGCCTCTCGCCAATTTCTTCAACGACTGGAACGAAGTGGCTACCGATCCACAGAATTCGGCTGCCCGTACACAATTACTACAAGATGCGAATACATTCGTCCAAACAGCACAGTCAATTGAGAGCAGCATCAACGATACGGTAAACAACGACAACGCCAATATCTCGAGCGACGCTACACAGACAAACTCGCTCGCTTCGCAAATCGCAGGTCTAAACCAGCAAATTGTGGCAGCGCAAGCAAACGGGACAGATGCTAGTAATCTGCAAGATCAGCAGGATGCTGCGCTGACGTCATTGGCCAAACTCGTCGACTTCACGTCGTACACGGATCAGAACGGATCTCTTACTGTGGTCGTCGGCAATCAGAATCTCGTGTCCGGTAACCAGACAAACCAGATGACCACGGGTACGGACACGAACGGCAATGCAACAGTTGTTCTCGGCGGCACCGATATCACCTCGAATATTCAGGGCGGCGACATCGGCGGCCTCATCCAAGCAAGAAACGGCATCCAGACGACAACGCTGGCGGGGCTCAACTTGCTCGTCGCCTCATTGGCACAACAAGTGAATAGCTTGCAGAGTCAGGGATATGGCCTCGACGGGTCCACGGGAAATAACTTATTCACGCTCCCGGTTCCCACGGTCAACAACTCTGCCTCGGCAACAATCACACCGCCGGCCATAACCGGCCCTGCAGCCCTTACGACGAATGAATACGAGATTACCTTCAATGCGGCGGGCACTACTTACAATATCAACAATAAGCAGACAGGAGCGCTTGTTACGACCGGCGCTTATACCTCGGGAAGTCCGATAAGCTTCAACGGTTTAAGCTTCACCATTACTGGCGCGGTTTCGAAGACGGACACCTTTACCATCGGCAGCCCTCTCCCCACCGCTATCAGCAGTCTAGACGTTGCAATTACCGATCCTAACCAGATAGCCGCCGCAGCGACGGCAGCGGGAGTCCCCGGGGACAACACGAACGCGAACCAGATAGCTCAGCTTGCAAATACAGCGATTGGCACTCTCGGAAACGAAACTTTTTCAGGATACTACAGCGGTATAGTGGCCACAGTCGGTTCAACCAACCAGAATACCTCCGACAGTCTGACCTACAACAACAGCCTCCTGTCTCAGCTGCAGTCTAGTCGCGATTCGGTTTCAGCGGTGTCGCTCGACCAAGAGGCGACCAATCTCATGATGTACCAGAATGCCTATGAGGCAGGAGAACAGGTGATCAAAGTCGCCGGTGAACTGGTACAGTCGCTTCTTGCTCTCATTAGCTGAAGACATGTGGTTCCTCTAGGAACAGAACATTAAAACTCTCGGGATTCTCTCGCTGGCTGTCTCCACTGGCCGAAGTCAGCGGTTGTCGTGAACGGGGTAAAACCATGCGAATAACCAGTTCCATCTTATACAGCCAGATACTAAACGGCTTACAGAATTTTCAGGCAACTGATTCGGAACTGACCAACGAACTATCGACGGGAAAGAAGATACTTAAACCTTCTGATGATGTTGCAGGCACTATGCGTGCCATGGATTATCAGGTTAGTATTCGTAACAATAACCAGTTCGAGAATAACATAAACGATGCTACGACGAATCTTAATCTGACGAGCAACGTTCTCACCGGAGTTTCAAGTACGCTTTCAGCCTTAACGAATTTGATCTCGAGTTCAAGTAGCACGACGACAGTAGATTCTGCGACGCTCGCTAATCAGGCATCGCAGTTACGAAACGAACTTTATAATTATTCGAACACGAAGAATGGCAGCGACTATCTTTTTTCAGGGTTTCTTACTAATCAGCAGCCATACACCATCCAAAATCAGCCTGTCGGTACAGTCCCATCTACCGCGTATGTTTATAACGGTGATGACGGCGCGCTCAATATCCCGATCGGTAGTGGCAAGACCATGCAGGCCAATGTCACAGGCAATGATGCCTTCAGCTTAGCCCAGGGCGCTCTTCCAGCCTCAGTGACTCTAAGTAATGGCCAGATAGCTGAATATTCGGCAGGAGCAGGAACAGCCGTTAATGTTACGATACTCCACTCTGACGGCGTGACAGTAGCAGACTCGTTTAGCTTCTCGAATGTGATGGATATGGCCAATATTGTCAGCTCAGCCCTCAGTACAGATGACACATCCCGTATTGAGGCCATGACCGAACCCTTGAGTGATATGCAGAACCAGGTTAATGCTCTCCAGTCTGATGTAGGTTCCAGGATAAACGCTCTAAAGGACCAGACGTCCCTACTCACCCAAAACACGACTACCCTGCAAAATCAGCAATCTACGGTCGAAGACGCCGACACGAACCAACTCGCACTCCAGCTTTCACAGACCAGTACGGCATTGCAGGCCCTAGAATCGACAGCATCACAGATTCTCACTCAGTCGCTCTTCAATTTCCTGTCCTCAACTGCGACGGGCTAATCTTCTCAAGCGGCGTAGCGACGTTAATCGAAGATCACAATAAAAAAGGCCCTCTATAGAGGGCCTTTTTCCCTGATCGCTCTTCGACTTTTAGAGGAACAGTCCTTCGACAATTAATGAATTCAACCAGCGGATGCAGTTAATGATGTCGTGCTTGGCCGCTCCCGGCAGCTTTTCAAAAAAAAGCCCGATATAATATGCCCTCTCCTGCTTTCTGGCGTGGTAGGCTGTGGAGCGAACCGTCTTACTTTCGAGTGGACCATCGTCTTGCTTGGATCACCACTAAAAATCATCTTGCGCTTGCAAAGCAGATGACCTGACAAAATCTCGCTGGAAATTAAAAAGCCGTTGTCGTTTGATGGTTACCGTCATAAAAAATTAAATGCATTGTTTGGAATATTTTTTTTGACGGTACAGTACATCATTTTTTGTCCGTGAACATACATCCTTTAACGGCTATACTCCTCCCGATAATTTCTACTTCGGGCAAATCACCCCAAAGGGATGGAGTGTCCACTTTTTTGTGTAAATTATTCGGGATTTTAGAGCTACCTAAATGCGGTGTTACTTATGAGGGTCCTTCCCGTTCGCCATTTTCCAGCCCCATTGCATGATGCAGTCCGATGGCAGCAGCGAGGACGACCCGTTTCCTTCCTCTCATGTCAGGTTCCTGGCCGTCGAATGCGGAAACCTACTGCAGCCAACAATGTCAAGCACGTCAGGGCAACACTGAAAAAAAGACCATACTTTCCCGCTTCCTTCCAATTTTTTACCCTCTCTCGCATGGTCACCATTATTATTTCGATACGACACTGCTTTTCCCGCATTTGATCATCGGGATATAGCAAAGACATGGTGTTTCCGAAAAGGTTTATTGGTGCACGCTAAAGACTCGGAAATTACCATGCAGAAAATGAATGATGGCAGAGTTTGGACCAACATCACAAAAAAATGAAGAGGGGCCGGGGAAGCCCTCCCCTCCTCGCTAGCTTCATATCATAAATAAATTACACGCTAAGGTTAATCGAGCTTCCGCTATTTTGGGATTGTGAGACATAGCCGTTACCTGTGGTCGACAAGAGGCCGTTTGTTATATTGCTGGTTGTCGAACTTCCACTGCTGCCAGAGTCATCCATGGTGTGACGGTGATGATGGTGATGCTGGACCTGGGCGCCCTGCGTCTGCTGTGTGAGACTGGCGAGTTTATTCTGGACTTGGGACAATGCCCGGTTCAATGCCTGTTGAGAAAGAGTGACCTGAGTCGAACTTCCTGAAGTTCCTGAGCTTCCTGAATTCTGGGCGTTCTCGTAAGACTGAACGTCATTCTGCAGTTTTTGGAAGTCAGTGTTGATAGTGCTTAAATAAGGATTGTTTGCAGTATTACTAACGGACAGAACTGACATAATATTCACCTCCTTTTCTTATCTGCATTTAAAAAAGTTAACATTGTATAAGCAATTTGCATACCAGCGATTTTAAAAACTACATCGCCCCCGCGAATCACAAAAAAACAAGCCCTTAAAAAATGATATTCAATAACACGTAATCATTAATGCGGCAATATTTTCCTCATTCAGGTCATCACGGGAACATTTTTCCTGCATCTGCTCAGTTCTCATGGAAATTGAATTTCTGATTAAACCTTTTCGAAACTTCCGTGGCAACGAACTATACATTTTAAAAAATCCACTATGCTCATTGTAACGACGTAGGACTTTCGAAGGCATGGAACAAGCCTATTTCGAAAAATCCATTGAAAGAGGGAGCGATAGAACAAGTCAGATATTTCCATGGCCTTCTTAAGAGCTTGTTTGTTGCCTTTTCATAATGCTTGATATATCGGTACAGTCCGCTTACATTGTTTGCAGCACCCCTCTCAATTGGAACTTTTCCACCGACTACGATCAACTCTGCATTCTCACCAAGACTTTTTACGAGCGAATGCCTTTCAAACCCTCTGCCTGCATAGAATGAAGTAATTGCCATTGCTACGTGTGTAGCGATTGAAATATGGATAAACACTCTTGTTCACCTCCTTTGCAGAAGTGCCGATCAAAAATCAGCTGAATTGTTGGTGCTGTGTTTCATAATTGGAAAGAATATGTATAGAGGCTTGTTTGGTGCTGAAAATATGGACTTCTGAACGTTGGGTCTGGCCTGGTGTAGAAATAAGAATATATCTCAATTCTCATACGGAATGCAGAAGTATGCTCGAAAAGTATTAGTTTACGAATTACTTGACTGGTCTTATCTGATATGGCATATACGGCAGGAGATATATACAGGTTTCTCTGTCTGACTATTCTATACTGAGGTAGATAAACTTTGCATTATGGTAGGCTGATCTCCCTATCATAAGCTCGCTACATTCAACTTTTAAAGTGCAACAAATGATCGAGCGACTTCAACGGTGTTTTGGAGCCCACTCACTTTCTAGGTCGGTTGTTGATGAGCTTCTCGAATTTCTTTATTTGCTCTTTGTCAATCTTACTGAAATCAGTGCCCTCTGGCAGGTAGTGGCGGATGAAGCAATTTATCTGCTCATTCGATCCTCGTTGCCACGCCGGAAAGGGATGGGCAAAGTGGCTCTTGATGCCAAGCGTTACTGTCAGATCCTCGTGCCTCTCATTCTCAGTGCCATTATCTCCGGTAAGCGTCCGCTTTGCCTCCGCGGGCAATTTCTCGCATGCCCAAGCGACCGCCTTATTGGTTTCGGCAGCGGCCTTGTGTTCCAGCTTAGAGAGCCTAAGGATCCGGGTCTTGCGCTCGATCATGCCTTTATGTTAAAAGTCAAGCCTGGCATAGACTGGCTCGATGGACTGGCCGACGAGTTCTTAACGGTTTTTAGTTTGTCGTGTTAATGGTCATTAAAAGTGTACCGGTTGGGAGGTGTTCCGCTACGATGATCGATCGTTTGTGCGATTTTTACTTGTTGGCACAGAAATCGGTTCTCACCAATGCCTCAGGATCGATTTTCCCGGGGCAGTCCATATCTCTTGATACCCTCTCTGTAGGATCCCTTTCTCAGGATTTGCACGCAGAACGGGTAAATGTTAAAACCACGCCTTTTATCAGCAGGCATGCCTATATTACATAAAGGCGGCTGCATTTCCTTAATCATGTATTAAAGTTGTGGGTCCGCAGTCTGTATTTGTGCGGACACGCTTTATGAGCCAGCTGCCTTTTAAAAATCAAACGGTACTCACGGTGAATCAGGTGGTAAGATTGGCCGTCACAACGTGATCCCGTTTCTTATTGTATGACCGCAGCACATACTCCTTCTGATTTTTCAGGACGTATCTGATTCGGTTAATAGCTTTCTGGCGATAGGAACGATGGGGCGTGTTTTTTTCATTTTTTTAGAGAGACGTTCAAAGGTCATCATCAGTGCCGGCTCTTTCCGTACTGCAATCCGCGAGCTTTCAATAATCAAATGTCGAAGTATTTCGTTGCGTCGGTCGGTAATGCCTGTTGTAGTGTCCTTCCTTCCGCTGGAATACGTGTTGGGATTGATGCCGACATAACTCGCAAGCTTGTCGAGTGATCGAAACCGATCGATAGTACTCAGCTCCGTGAGAAATGTCACGGCGGCGAGTGTACCGATCCCCGTTACGGTTTTTTATAACTGCGTATTTACACGATATTGATCGGTTCGGGAGGGCGCAGTGAATGTCCCGATTTAATTCAACAACGATTCCCCTGATATGATGTAACTCACGGAGATACACTTTAAAGGCGGCATTGCCACTTGCCTATTCCATCCGGATATCCTTAGCCACTTGATAAACTTGCTTGACCAGTTTCGGTTGACAATGTTAGTTGGTAGCTGAATGCGTAACAAGCGAGCATGGACTCGTGTTGGTTCTTACAACGGGTCTGCTTCTTGACCATGTTCCTTCGGGTCCTGAGCAAACTGCGATCTTCGATTTATATGCGGATGGGAACAGAGATTCCTTCGGGCGCTCCGTTTCTATTGCTGCGGCAAGTTTGCGGCAATCTACTTTATTTTTTGTTTTTCCGTTCTTTATCATTTGTCGGGACATCAGCAGGATTTACCACTATGTATTCGACACCTTTTTTCCCGTAGCTGGTCGTTGATCCAGAGTCCGGCATGGCCCGCATCATAAACGGCGTGATAGGTTGTAGCGGGGAAATTCCGATTCAAGTACTTGGCAAGAATCGATGGCTTCGGTGGTTGTGAAAAGGTCTTATGTTCAAAGTATTAGTCAAGATGTATACACTACGACTTTTCTTATGCACATCAATGCCGAAATAAATATGTTATCAGCTGAAATCGAGCTTGCTAACGTTAATCATAGCAAGCCTCCTTTTGGTGTATTTTGGCCTGCCTAACGAAAATATACCTTAAGTCAGACTGGCCCTTTTAATCATAAGGTCCGTATTTCACACATATTTCTAGCTCACGCGAGTGTAGACTTGGAGGTGTTGATCGGATCGACAGAGCCGGTGAAGAAGCGATCAATATCATTTGAAGTATGCGGTCAACGCTTCTTCCTTAAGTTTGCAAGAGAGAGATTTTTGCTAAATGTATAGTTCAACACGTAGCTGTTTATAAAACCATCACAACAGCAGAATGCTCGGCTAAAGCTCGCATACTGCTGCCTTACAGCTGTCAACATATATTATTGCATTCATATTGCACTTATCAGCTAAAGCTTCTTAATCGTTGTTCGTTTGTTCCGGGCTTATTCACTGCCTTGTACACGGTGGAATTCACTCAAAGGTACATCATGTATTTTCGCTAGCCAAGCATTATTATCTGCGGTTGTGATCTCCATCAAGCCGTGATATGTTATCGCGTGCTCGCCGATACTTCTTAACACATCACCAGTGGTTATGCCAATCACGGAATATTCGCAATCGAATCCCACATCTTTACACGCTAATACTTTCATCACAGCCTCCTTCTCATAACAAACGTAATGATGGCATCTGGCCAGCTGTCGCTGGTCACTCACGAGATTTTTATTTCTTATCGGATTTTTTGTGAAATACTTTAATGTATATCGAGAGTTATTATCTCTTCAGAAAATTACCGAGTGGGTAACAAATTAATTTAGCTGTCAGGAGCAACTGCTAGGAGAGTTTATTACGATTTTTAGTTAAGAATTATGCGTTGAATAATGCACCCATTTAAAGGGCACCTGACAAGAGCAAAATATATCTCATTGACGAGTAAAGGTAATTTTCTCGTCGCTGTTTGCTAAGCTAGCATCAACCCCACCAATGCCGTAGTTGTATGTCGTTTTGATGTCGGTTCTTCACTGTACCATGAACCATCAGTATTAAGGTCATTGGTGAAACGTCATATCCATTGACACCTTGGCAAAGTTAACGATACCAAGGCAAGCCGATGGATGTGCTTCACAGGAAGTAAACTATATAGCATGCTGCAGTCAGAATCATTGCCGCTAATGCAAAAATATCTACCGGAATACGCAATTATTTCGATTCATATTAACTTGTGCGGTCCCTCGTGGTAGTAGTTTTTGTAGTTGCCATTCTTAGAAAGACGTAAAGAACCGGCATTTGTTCGTGCATAATGCCCTCCCTTCTCATTACCTTGACATAATATAAATAACAGTATCCACCTTTTTCTGCGGGACAAGCGCGTCTTCTTGAATATAGTGCCATTGATGCCTCATGCATGAAAAAAATTCTCGAGGGGAAAATAGTGCTTGCTTTTATTAACCAATAATATTAGTATTAACCTAATTAAATAGTTGCTAACCGCCTTCCCCCGATGTTTTACTGCGGACAGCCAGGGAAGTGCTCGAGCTAGAGCGAGTTGCCTCATGAAGCTTTATGGATGCCTGGGTAGCGTACTTATCAAGCCACAGCGCTTCTTCTAATTGGCGTAAGGCTCTCAATTTTTTACTGAATCTGACGATAAGATTAACAGTATCCAGATTTTAATCTTCACGGTACCGTGGAGCGGTGGAAGTTCATCGTTTGTTAGCGGTAAACAAATAGACATCTGCAAATAATCGATGTTACATTGCACGCACCAAATGCTGCCAACTGATGGGGGGTGAGAAGAAATTTTCAGGAAATGAACTGATTTTGAATCGGTGGGAGGGGCGAGTTCTCTTTTAGTAGACACCAGGGAGATAAGGGATTTAAGACATCTATGTCTTTGGTCAAGTCGCCATGTGGAGAGTTGGATTTTCTTAATTTATGAGGGCTCCCCAAAAAGTAGCCCAGCCAAAAATGCAAATTACCGGCTTACATGAAACAGCCAGTGCTTTGCCCGCACCACGAAATTGACAATACAAGCCAGTATATGCTCCTCACTGTGATCTTAATTTTTATTGACGTGAATAATAATATAGGTAGTCACTTGTAATAGGACGTCATTCCGGAAACTGGTATAGATGTTAATCTTCGTAACAGTAACTATTTCATCCCGAATGAGGAGCACCAAGCAGAATTACAAAATGTATCATTTAACGATATAATGCCGAAATTTCAAAGGTGCCGAATCTTCGTCGAAAACGTGTTGCAACATCATGATCAAGGACCACGGTTCCATCATTGAGAGTTTCACTGGAGAGCTCATGATCCAGCAGATACTGAATCCGAACAACTATTATCCCAATGGCTATTCGTTCCCCATGTTTGTTGTTGCAGCGGCAATTACGCTCGCTGGTCTTGTTATCCTCGTTCGAGAGAATGGATCAACGATTGGACGTTCTTTCCTTTTCATGTGCCTGAGTGTCGGCCTTTATCTGATTGCTACCGCAGCAAATTATGCCAGTCGCAACGAGAGCCTTTCGCTGCTCTGGATCAGGATCTCTCAACTGGGGTCGGTCTTCATCCCCGCAACCGTACTCCTCTTAAGTGCAGATCGTTCCAGCCTGAACCATCGGCATCGCTGTATCATCGCGACCAGCTTTGTTCTATCGACCTTATTTGCTCTCGGCGCCTTATTCACCAATTTACACGTCAAGGGAAGCGCGCCTTTTTTCTGGGGCAGGTTTGCCCAGTACGGACCACTAGGTTTTGTGTTCATGGGATATTTTTTTGGTATCATGGTTTTTGTCCTCCGCCGTTACTTGCTGGAATACCGGCACAGTTCAACAGATCGGCAGAAAAAAAGATTGAGAGGGCGGCTGATAGCCTTTAGTGGCGCCTATCTGGGCTCAGTTGATTTTCTACCGACTTTTGGCATTTCTGTCTATCCGTTCGGATATCTCCCGTTAGGCGTCTTTATTGTGGTTATCTCCTACTTCATCTCGCGAGACCGATTCGCGGATATCACGCCGGAGATGGCTACCGGCCAGATCCTCGACACCATGCAGGGCGCAGTCATTGTTGCCGATACGGATGGCAGGATCAGGGTCATCAACAGCGTAGCTCTGGAGATGCTCGGGTATCCCAGATCAGAACTGCTCGGCAAGGAGCTGACCGCGGTCCTGCCCATGTCCTCCGAAATGAGCGCTGCAGCCCATGAGGGGGGACGCATCCTCTCCCGCGAGATGACCTGGCAGGGCAGGACAAGACGGTACATAGTCAACATGTCGGCATCTCTGCTCACCACAACTCAGAACGGTGAACCGATCGGCATCGTATACGTAGCCTACGATATAACTGATCGAAAACGAGCTGAA
Organism: Nitrospirota bacterium; assembly: GCA_035625205.1. GTDB lineage: Bacteria > Nitrospirota > UBA9217 > UBA9217 > UBA9217 > JAJYKN01. Next base: position 13,878 of record DASPQB010000023.1, read on the forward strand.
GAGGCTCTCCGGAGGAGCGAAGAGGAGAATCGTGCGCTTATCAGCGCCCTGCCCGATATGACGTTCCGGATAGAACGGAATGGTATGATAAAAGATTATCGTTGTTCTGATACTTCGAAACTTTATGCTCCTCCGGAGTTGTTCCTGGGGAAGAAACTGCGGGATGTCCTGCCCGCACATGTTGCTGATGCGGCAATGGAGAAAATGAATGGTGTGTTTGCGACGGGGAAAATGTCCTCGTTCGAATGTGCACTTCAAATCCGCGGTCAATCGAAGTTTTTCGATGATCGCATCGTGCGTCTGGGCAATGAGGAAGTTTTGCATGTCATCCGGGATATCACCGAGTGCAGACAGGTCGAAGAAGCACTGCACGAACGGGACGAAAGATTGCGGCAGGCCGTCCGTGTTTCTCAGATCGGCATCTTCGATCACGACCAGCGCACCGACACCATTTACTGGTCGTCGCAGCAGCGGATAATCCACGGCTGGGGCCCGGATGAACCGATAACCCTACAAATGTTTCTCGATCGCATACACCCTGAAGACCTCGAGAGTGTCGCGGCGTCTGTCCGGCGCGCTCACGATCCGGCGGGGGATGGAATCTGGGAGGTTGAGCATCGGATCGTACGCCGCGACGGCACCATCCGCTGGCTGAAGGAGCGGTCACAGACGTTCTTTGAAGGCGAAGGTGACGCGCGCCGTCCGGTACGCACCATCGGTGCCGTCCTCGACATCACCGAGCGCAAGCAGGCGGAAGAAGCGATTCTTTATTTCCAAATGGCTGTGAGTAGCTCCATCGATGCAATTGGTATGTCTACGCCTGCTGGAAGGCATTATTATCAAAATGAGGCTTATACGAAGTTGTTCGGACTATCCGTCAGTGAAGTAGATGGTGCTTCAGGGCCGCCGGCAACTGTATACGCTGACGAAAAGGTAGGGCGGAAGGTGTTTGACATAATCATGAAGGGTGGCTCTTTTGTAGGCGAAGTGAAAATGTTGGATAGAGATAGAAAAGAACGGGATATTTATCTCCGGGCATATTCTATTAAGAATAAAGAAGGTAAAGTTGTCGGCCTTGTCGGATTGCACAACGACGTCACCGAGCAACGGCAGGCGGAGCAAAAGCTCAGAAAGAGCGAAAGTCAACTGCGCCAGTCCCAGCTGGTTGCCAAACTAGGCAATTGGGACCTAAACCTTGTTTCCAAGGAGTTTGAGTGGTCGGACGAGACATATAGGCTCTTCGATAAGTCTCCTTCTGATTTTGTGCCGTCCTTGAATGAGTTTACCCGGCGGGTTCATCCCGATGATCTTGAGACGATGCAAACCGATTTTGAGAATGCGCTGAAAAGCGACGCTAAACCCTACCATGTGGCGGTGCGGATGATCAATGACTCTGGTCGAGAGTGGGTGATGGAAGCATTTGGCGTCGTCAGGCGTGATGCGTCCGGCACAGCCCTCAGTATCTTTGGCACCGCTCAGGACATCACGGAACGCAAACAGGCCGAGGAGAAGATCAGGCGGAGCGAGGAGTTCATCCGGAGCATCCTAGACACGGTGGATGAGGAAATCATTGTCTTAGACCGGGATTACCGCATCTTGACGGCCAACAAGGCCTACCGTGACAAGGTGGGAGGATCCGATGAGAAGATAATCGGGCAGCACTGCTATGAGATATCGCATAAGATCAACCGGCCTTGTTACGAAGACGGCGATGAATGCACCACACGGCGCGCATTTGATACGGGCGAGCCTCATTCAGTGTTCCATCGACACACAGATGCCAATGGAAATATCCTCTACGTGGAGACCAAGGCCTTTCCTCTCAAAGACGCATCCGGCGGCGTCATCTCTGTCATCGAAACGATACACGATATGACCGAAAAACATCTTCTTGAGGAGGAACGGCTCAAGACGCAGAAACTTGAATCCATCGGCACCCTGGCGGGAGGGATCGCCCATGATTTCAACAACCTCCTGCAAGGCATTTTTGGGTATATTTCCATGGCTAAAATGACCGTAGACCAGAAGGAAAAGACGGTCGCTATGCTCGAACAAGCCGAGAAAGCCCTTCATCAGTCAGTCAATTTTACGACCCAGCTACTGACCTTTTCCAAGGGTGGAAGGCCGGTCAGGAAACTGACCGACCTCGGACCGGTCATCAAGAACTCTGCACAATTTGTGCTGAGCGGTTCGCAATCTGATATCCGCATAAATATCCCCAAGGAGCTGTGGCAAGCGGAAGTGGATGAGGGCCAGTTGGGACAGGTGATCCAGAACATTGTGTTGAATGCGGACCAGGCCATGCCGGTCGGTGGCACGGTCATAGTCACCGCGGCGAACGTGGCGGAGGGCGATGCATCGCTGCTCCCCGGACTCGGCAAGGGGAATTATGTCATGATCGCGATCCAGGACACCGGCATAGGCATCCACAAGAGGCATCTGAGCAAGATCTTCGACCCCTATTTCACGACAAAAGACAAAGGAAGCGGTCTAGGGCTGGCTACCTCATACTCGATCGTCAGGAATCACGGTGGCGTCATTGATGTCAGGACCAAATGGGGTGAGGGCAGCACATTCATGATCTATCTTCCCGCAATTACAGGAGAGGCCCGTGCAGAAACCACAGTCGGCCCCGCAAAGCGCGCTCTTTCGCGAACAGCAAGAGTCCTGGTGATGGACGATGAGGAAATCATCAGAAATATGAGCCGCGAACTCCTTGTCGCTCTCGGCCATAACGTAGAAGTTGCAAAACACGGCCAGGAGGCTCTCGAAAAGTATCAGCACGCGATGACCACAAGAAATCCCTATGACATTGTCATTCTGGATCTTACAATCCGAGGCGGTATTGGTGGATTGGAAACTATGCAAAAGCTTCTCGGGATCGATCCTGACGTAACGGCGATCGTTTCGAGCGGATATTCCGATGATGCCACTGCGTCGAACTTCGAAAAGCAGGGATTCAAAGCCTTTTTGAAGAAACCTTATGATGTTGTTAATCTCAAAGAAGTGTTAGACAACGTGCTCAGTTCCTAGTATTTCATGCTTTGAGCGCGCAATCGCTTGGCGGAAGCTACATAAGTTACAACTTAAATCTGCAATCTGCATCTCCAAATTAACGGTCGCTGTTGCAGACTAGACAGAATGGTTGACAATTGAAAAGATACGTGCCCCTTGTAAACGCGGGTTATACATGAGAACTCGGTTCCCAAATACAGAGCCACAAACAAGGGGTCTCTTCTCCCAAGAGCATATCAGAGTTTAACCCATTCTGATATGCTCTGGAGGTGCCCTTTAAATGATTATCAGGCCATGAAGGATTTTATTACATGCGACTGCTCACTTTCTCATGTTTACCACCAATTTGATAAGTGGTGACTTGTCTCCAAGGATAGCACTATCAGGTATGGTAATTGGAACATTAATTAATGATGAATTGTCACTAATATTTTTAAAAGAAACCTAGCCTAGAGGAGCTACAGATCATGCAAAATGACAATGTGGTCCTGCCTTGCTTGATATTTCTAATGGTTCATACCTGATGCTCTGTTACGATTGACTACTGACACCAAAAAAATTCTGAAACGCGACCACGAGAGCAGCGGTTATTTTTTACTACTTAACAACTTTAATGCTTTACTATTTGCTTTAAGGTGCCGTGCTCATCGGACAAGTGTACCGCAAAATTGTTCGCACCAAGCGCTTCCGGGAGAATGTCACCACCCCTCTCGCGCTCCGTCATGACAGCCTGGAACATTACCTGCGCGGTTAATCCGCTTACCACTACATCACTGCCGGCATGTAAACCGAGAACTTCCGGTGCCGAAAAAATTGAAAACACTTTGTTTATATTACCTCTGATGATTCAAACTTTTGTTTCTCCCGAAACTGAACGTTTCTTCACCACTGGAAAATCACGTCGCTTGCCGTCTCAGATATGAAAACATGGAGCAATGCGATTGATGCAGGTGGATGGGGTCAAAAACTTCTAGGATTTGCGTTTGCCGCTTTCTAATAGATTGAAAGCGCTGATACATGGTCGCGCAGGGCAACAGGGTATCCCCAATAACGACCAGTGGCGCATATGCTTACGGCTTAAAAATGGAGATGCTTATGACGCCGAAATCGCTGATTATCGCATTGGGAGAACTGAACATGGTTAAAAATGGTTTGCCTGCAATCCGCCCTGGGGAATCCCTGGCTGAAATCTTAGGAGAAAGGAGTATGTCTCAAGCTGAGTTCGATCGCGCCATTGGGGTATCGCCCATAATGGCATCGCATGTTATCAAGGGAGATCGACCCGTAAAGGCGGAACTGGTGTTGCTGTTCAGTCGCGCGTTCGGCCAGTCGCCGCATTACTGGCTTAATCTCCAAGCGTCTCACGATCTAAAAATTGCGAAAGCAAACATCGGCACGCGCCTTGCCGGTGTGCATTCATTCTCGCACGTCTAATCTCCCATCTATAATAATCGATATGGGCCACAACCCTGTGAGTGGAGAGGCGATCAAGATCACAGCGAAGAAGGTCGTAAAATTTTGCGTTGTAAAAGCGGCAAAGGATACGATCCTAGGAGGACTGCCTCTTCATGTGATCACATAATCCTATTTGCATCATTCATTTTGTGGCACAGTCTTCAGGCAATAGCTCCCTATTCCTTATAATAATATATATCCTCCTGTAACCGTTAAAGTTTACATTTCTCCTAAATCATGAAGTGACAACCGGCATTCGTTAGCATCTCTGCTTAAAATTCCAATGCAAAATCCAAGGTCAAATCCAATGCGAATCATTGACAACTCAGGACATCAGGCATTATTTGAAATGCGAATTTGCTCTCGATAATGTCAGGCGGATTCTTGCCCCTATTTTGGAGACTTACGCAGGTTGGAAAACTTTGTCGCGAAATCGCTGCCTTAAACCATTTTCAATACCCATCGCACAGGAATCTGTTAGGTAAGTGTAACGACATTCATGCCGTATTACGAATCCCCAATTTTTTTGCTCACCTCTTGGTGTGTATTGCTCATTGACGTCGACAATAAATTGACAGGCGACAATGACAGCTTTAAAAAACTCGCGTTGACACGGTAAATGATGAATGCCTGTACATGAATAATTACCTAAAAATATCAGTATGTTAATACCATTTATTCAGTTATACTAATTTCATAAATTATTTGGCATAGGAATTGCTTTAAATTATATAAAAGTATTATTTACATCATCATGTTTCTGGAGGTGCCTATAATTAGGTAATTGAAAAAAGATTCTTTTCCCCCAGTACAAATAAATTAAATAAAACATTCAAGTTTTAGCCCATTATGCCGATAAATAAATGTGACAAGAATAATGCTAACTAACTTATTATAACTTTTTAACGCATGGATAATATATGAAAACTAGAAAATCAATTCTGATAGTAGATGATGAGGAACTCTTCGGCACCATCCTTCGGCGCCTTTTGGAAAAGGAAGGTTATGTGGTATCATGCTGTAACGATCCGTCTGATGCGGTTCTTCTCTCTCAAAAACGCATATTTGATATTATTGTGACCGATTATAATATGCCAGAAATGAACGGGGCTGATTTCGCGAGATTAATGCGCTACCGCTTTGCAGATTCCTTAATTGTAGGTTTAAGTTGTGAAACCAGGGGAAGCGCATTTCTTGCAGCTGGCGCTAATGCATTCTTTCCAAAGCCTGTTGACTATCGAGAACTGATTTCAATGATTAAGCAACACAAGAACATTCTTACTGACAAAGACGTGCAGAATGTGATTTCTGCCTGAGATAAATTAATAAAGCCTTCCCATATGCTTGCCATAGCGAACCGTGTTCTGTACTTTTATTTAATTAAATCTTGTTGGCGACGATCAGAACGGGACGATTCTGACGGTGATATACACTTAGTAACTGGAATGGGTGCCCGAAGTGGACAGGGATACCCACCTTCCTGAATTATGATAATCATATAAAGGGCATCTCCGAATTGAATGCGGACAATTTTATTGTGTTATTATCATCTGACAATCAAGTTTTTATCACTCAGGGGCAGGTTACTGCACCTCCCGAACAATAACGGCGTTACCGAGTATCTTGGTAACGCCTGTTCTCATGAAAGTTTTACCTAACCCTGGCATCCAGAGCATAATCCTTATTCACCCATCCTCTAATCCAGATACCGATACGCGATCTGCGTCAGAAATTCCGTAAAAGCATCGCTCTTAATAAGGGCGTCGAGGATCTCGGCGGCTTCCTTGAGACGCCCAGATACATCGCCACCCAGCTTGGCATACTCTTCGGTCCTGATCGCATCATAAAGTGACATGGTGATCTGCCGACCATCATTGAGTTTTGCTCCGGAGTGGATCCACTGCCAGATCTGCGACCTCGAGATCTCGGCCGTAGCCGTATCTTCCATGAGGTTGTATATAGCGGCCGCGCCGCTCCCGGCGAGCCAGGCGTTAAGGTATTGCAGCGCGACATCAATATTGGTGCGGAGGCCGGCTTCGGTGATCGAGCCGTCCGGCACCGTTGTGTTGAGAAGCTGTGCTGCAGTGGAATGAACGTCCTCGCGTAACCTTTCCTTCTGATGCGCCTCGGATTATAATTTTGATGGTACATGTATCTGCCCCTCGATTCAATTGAATTGCAGCAAGTTCTCCTGAAAGTGAAAACCACAGGGAGTAAGCTCCAGACAGATATCCGTCCCGACCATGACCTGCTGGCTGATTGATCTCGGTCCGGAAGCGAGAGGGTTCCCTGCCCAGGCCCCTAAACGGGGAGCCACGCGATGTTCCTTCGTAAGGTTGGGTTTCGTCATCGTTCAACCAGACCGTGCCCTGACTTTAGATGCGATGTGGAAGGCCCTGGCCATCGCTGTCGTTAAGACAGCTGCGGTGAGACCGACTATGGAACTGTTCGGTCGGTTTATTGCCTCCCCTCCTTCCGAAATATCGTGATCGAGAAGAGGGTGGCGGACACGTCTTCCCGGCTCATTATGACTGTAGGGTTACAGAATCAAGTTTGACGGGATCTACCTGCTAGTCCTTTGCAATGTTTATTTCCTTGAGTTTTTCATCCGGAAAGGAGTTTATGCTGCTCCTTGGCATCGTAGTCGGTCTAATGAAGATGTCTCTATCTCTTTTCTTTGTTTTCTCCATGACCGGCCCCACGCTATCGATGCGGTTATTGTCGTGAATCCCAATTCCTTCCCTCTTGATGAGTCTTTCATGGTTTCTGATGACGTTTAACAAAATGATTTCGCGTACGCCACGCCTGGGCAGTTCGCGTGTTTAGCAGTTGCTTATTCAACAGTATCCAATGGTTATACGATGTCAATTATACTTTCTAAAACTTACACATCATTTCTATTATAACAGGCTTTCCAATTTCGAACCTCCCGAACTCGAAAGCTTTTTGAATTGAGGATAACAAATGTTGAACATGGACAGACGGTAATGTCATTGCACTCGTGGGAATAAGTATAAGAAAATACTTTACCGAAACATACCGCATCTAACTCTTCCTTCTAAACACAGCAAATCAGAGGCGAGTACACGGTATTCCCACCACATGTCCACATCCGATACCGTCGATGCAAAAAAAACGCGCCTGTTCACAAATACAAAATATTGACTTTCTAAGTAGTGCTTGATAGACTTAACTCGAACCAAATTTTTTAAAACATAATACCTATTCATGAATAGGTATTCTGCGGCACATCGAGGGTATTTTCTTACTGCAGAAAGGAGAGGGGCATGACGATTTATGGCCCTAACAGGCGTGCCTGGAATCGCCCGACCCGTGAGTTTCAAGTCACGATTAACGATTCGAATCATCAGGTTTACACCTTCGATTTCTCTCCCAAGGGCCTTCGGATAGGCGGAGCGGCACTGAATCTTCACCTCGGGGAACGGGTGAATATTACCACCAAGAAGGGCGATAAAATTTATAATTTTACCGGCGAGGTGAAGCGCATAGACGGATTGCTGCCAATCAAGCGAATCGGAAGATCGGTGAATGGCTTCTTCGTGATGACCAGCGGTTCAGCGTATCAGGAATTTTTTACGCAATTATAACCCTTATCGATAAGATAAAGGGAGGTCCCATGGCCGCATGTCAGAGAAAGCCGTTGCAATGGATCAGCGTTGCACCCGTTGAGCATCATGAAGATTGATTCCTACTCATTCGGGCATATTGAAATTAACGGACGAGTATATACTCGGACGTTATTATCTATCGTGACTTCGTAAATTCTTCGTGGTGGAGGAAGGAAGGCCATTCCCTGTCTCCTGACGACATCACCGAGATCCTGCATGCAAAGCCGGACATTCTGATCATCGGAACGGGTTACCTAGGAATGATGTCAGTGCCGGAGCAGACCCTTCGTCACATTACATCCACAGGGATCGAAGTCAGGGTCTCCAAGACAGCAAAGGCAGTCGAACTATACAAATCCCTACAGAACAAGAAGAACAACGTCATAGCTGCTTTCCATATCACCTGCTGATCAGCTCATCTCCATTATCCTATGTTTTCGGTCTTCCAAGTCAGTCCAGATGGTTACGACTGGAAGCATCACGATGTCCAGGGATAACAGGCAGGGTGGCGGTGCAATCGTTGTTGTATGGGTCATGGCGATGATGGTGATGACAAGGCCAGGTCGCGGAGTATATCATCATCGGTGAGCGAATCGAATTTTCTGTAGTATGATGAGAGTGAGAAGAACGGTTCTGAATCATTCACGAGGGTGACGAGCGGGGCAAGTTCCCTGTCTGCGGAAAGCATGCGAAAAGCAACATCGGAGGCTACAGGCGCTGCCACGATGATGGCATACGGCTGTCTTTTTTTCACAACGTTCACAGCGGCCGCCATGCTATAGCCCGAAGCTAGCCCGTCGTCGATAAGGATCACGGCCCTGTTGTCCAGCCGAGGGAAGGGTTTTCCCTGGCGGTAGAGGTGCTCTCTCCTCTGAGCTTCCACCAGCACCCTGGAGGTGGCTACCTCAAGCTCCTGTTCCGACAATTCCAGCCTGTTTACAAGCGGCAAGTTCAATGCAATGGTTCCATCCATTGCTACAACACCGTAGTTTGCCTCCGGACTCCAGGGAATAGGGATTTTCATGAGCGGGATGACATCAAGCGTGCAGTGTAGCCTGTCCGCAACGGCTCTCCCGACGGGAACACCCCCGCGGGGAATGGCAAGAACGATGGGGTCGATTAACATCCGGTCATTTAAGGCTTGTGCGAGCTTCTCCCCAGCCTCTTTACGGTTCTTGAATATCATGGCACGTTTCTCATGGTAAGCGCGAATTACGCCCCGTGATTTAAAAAATCCCTGCCCGCAGATATATTTCCTGATCAAATATTATAACATGACTGCACAAGGCGTTACACAAGAATAAGTGTGAAGATTTTTGCACCTCCGGCATCATCATGCTATAATATCCCTACTGACCGCAATGTTTTTCAGGATCGTAACGGGGTAAAGCTCATCATGGATATAAAAGAGCGAAGAGATTTTGACCAGGAAGCCGAACAGTGGGACGCTAATCCAGGTCGTGTCAAACTCGCGAATGAAGTGGCGGACGCAATCCTGAGGACAACGGTGCTTTCGCGGGAGATGAACGCACTTGATTTCGGCTGCGGGACCGGCCTGGTAACGCTCCGGCTTCAGCCGTTCGTAAAGACTATCACGGGCGAGGACAGTTCCGAAGGCATGCTCGATCTTCTGCGTGGCAAAGTCAGGGCCATGGGCCTGACCAACGTGCAGACGCGGCTCGTTGATTTCGAAAAAAAAGATCTAAGAGAAGGGGCGTATAACCTTATTGTGAGCAGCATGACACTGCATCATGTGCCCGATACGGCCGCCCTGTTCAGCCAGTGGTATAGACTCCTCGCCCCACGAGGTACGCTGTGTTTTGCCGATCTCGACAGTGAGGATGGTTCCTTCCACGGCGACAATGCTGGAGTATTTCACCTCGGTTTTGACCGGTCTAAGCTCAAGGCGCTGCTCCAGGAAGATGGTTTCCATGATTTTCTGGATACGACGGCAGCCTCCCTGAGCAAGGACATCCCGGGAAAGGGGATGAAAGAATTCTCGGTTTTTTTGATTACGGCGAAAAAATAGGCATCTGTGCGGTATATCGAGCAGGTTGCCAAGATGTCGTTCAAGTGGTATAACAGAGCTTCGGCGTGAGCCCGGTCGTGCACAGATTACGAACAGGGAAGGCTTAACAATTCCGGTTTTTGGCCTTTTTCCTGAGTCATTCGGCTTCCGTTCAGATTGATCTTGACGAAGGAAAAACGCGTGCTCAGGTCAGACTTTTCCAAGATCGAAACTTAGGGTGACTGGATTAGAAAAATGAGCATGGGAAACCCCGCGGGCTTTAGGGTTGGAGTGCGACACACCAACGGTTTGTGGGCATAACCATATCTATCTAGGCAACAGAATTCTATGTTAACGACGAATGATCCACTTCTGCCAAGCCTCATTACACAATTTGCCATCCCCGGAATATTGCAGAAGGTCGAACGCTTCGGGAGGGGCTTGATCAATGACACCTACCTCTGTGAGTGCAATGACGGCGGAACCGGACGGAGATACATCCTTCAGCGCGTCAACGCATCAGTCTTTGCTCACCCCGATCAGGTAATGGAAAATGTGGATATCGTAACTGCACATATTGCTAAAAAGCTGCGTGCCGAGGGCATTGCAGCCCCTTCCTTAGTTACGCCCTCGCTCGTTCATGCAAAAAACAGTAAGTCATACATTTGTGACGACACTGGTGCGTACTGGCGGGTGTTCAATTTTATCGAATCGGGCACGGTCTTTGATACGGTCGTAGACGTGAAGCACGCCTTTGAAGTAGGCTGCGGCCTAGGAAGATTCCAGGCCCTCGTCGCGGATCTCTCGTCCCACATGCTCTATGACACACTTCCGGGTTTCCACTTTACGCCGAGATATCTGAAGGAATTCGATGATGTGCTCAAGACCGGCATGAAAAACAGGATAGTCCGGACAGTCGCTGAACAGGCGTTTGTTGAACTACGAAGGCCGCTTGCACCTGCACTCACCGATCTCATAGCATCAAACAAAATACCGCTTCGGGTGGTGCATAATGATCCAAAAGTGAACAACATCATGATCCACCTCGGAACACGTGAGGCCATGTGTATGATTGATCTGGACACGGTAAAGCCGGGGATCGTGCATTTCGATTTCGGAGACTGCGTCCGGTCCGCGGCCAACCCTAAGGGAGAGGACGCCACCGACCTAGATACCGTCAGGATCGACCTAACGCTTTTTGAGGCCGTCGCAAGCGGCTACCTTCGTGAGGCTGCAGCTTTCCTCACGAAGATGGAGATCGCTGCGCTGCCATTGTCAGTGCAGGTTATCACCTTCGAGCTGGGCGTTCGTTTTCTTGCCGACTATCTCAAGGGCGACACCTATTTCAGGATCAACTACCCCGACCACAATCTACATCGCGCACGGGTGCAATTCAAGCTGCTCGAAAGTATCGAGGCTGCACAGGACCGCTTGGCTTCTATAGTCGCAAAGTATGCATATCCCCCCTGATCGTTTTCCCCAAAAAAATACGCTCCACGTTATCGCAGGTGCTTTAGCTGGCACCACGGAGGCAGATTGTGAAAGAGTTCAAGTTGTCGTAGCGGCTATGCCCGCGATGTTGCTTATGACCCGCTGGATATCACACAAAGTGCAGGGACGTCGTCTTTATTGCGGTAGCATAAAGCTTTTAAACTGCAAGCCCATTGCAACTGATCCCTCCTCGCGAAGAGGAGAGGAAACTGGCAATGCAATGAAGCAGCACTTTTTTTTATCGATGACCTGAACAGGGCTATGGAAACAGGGGCAAGCGCAGACAGCGATTTGAAATCTGTATCACTCGAGAGCTCATTCGTGTTATAATCCGCAATGCGTTTTATCGCCGACCTTCACGTCCACTCCCACTACTCCCGAGCGACGAGCAAGGACATGTGTCCTGAGAGCATCTGGAAATGGGCGCAGCTTAAAGGCATCTCCGTTATCGCGACGGGGGACTTCACCCACCCGGGTTGGCTCAAGGAGCTTGATGCAAAGCTCGACCGGACGGGCAATGGTTTATTTACGCTCAAAAAAGAATATCAAGCAGGAAATGTTCCCTCTTCATGCAAGGCCGTTACCCGGTTTATCCTCTCCGCTGAGATCAGCTGCATATACAGCAAGAACGGCAAGACGCGGAAGGTCCATTCCGTTCTTATTGTCCCTGACTTCGCGGCTGCTGCACGGATCAATCTTGCGCTCTCGAAGATTGGAAATCTTCATGCTGACGGCCGACCGATCCTGGGTCTCGATGCAAAGGAACTTCTCAAAATCACCCTCGAAGCCGCGCCTGATGCGATGCTCATCCCTGCCCATGCCTGGACACCGCATTTTTCAGTCTTTGGCGCTGCCTCTGGTTTCGATTCTCTCGAAGAGTGCTACGAAGAACTGGCACCGTCTATTTTCGCGATAGAGACCGGCCTATCGTCTGATCCTCTTATGAACTGGCAACTGTCCGGCCTCGATCGGCTCACGCTTGTTTCGAACTCCGATGCTCACTCGGCAGCGAAGATCGGGCGGGAGGCAAATATCTTTGATACGGCTATCTCATATCCTGCGATCAACAAGGCGATCAAGACCCGTCAGGGCTTTGTCGGGACCATCGAATTCTTTCCTGAAGAGGGCAAATACCATTATGACGGTCATCGGGGCTGCGGCGTGAGCCTCACGCCGGAAGAAACGATCCATTATGATTATCTTTGTCCGGCCTGCAATAGGAAAGTGACTATAGGCGTCATGCACCGCGTTGAAAAGCTCGCTGATCGCAAGCACGGGTTTAGGCTTGAGAATGCGCCTGCTTTCACATCGATTATTCCTCTAGCCGAGATCATCGCGGAAGCCCTCAAGTGCGGTGTGAATACGAAAAAGGTGAATGCACTGTATTTCTCCCTGATTGAACGGCTCGGGAACGAATTTAACATCCTCATGCAAGTGCCGCTCGACGATATCGAGCGTGCCGGAACACCGCTCATTCGTGAAGCAGTCTCACGCATGCGCCGAGGCGAGGTCCATATCGCACCGGGATATGATGGAGAATTCGGGAAGGTGAGGATCTTTGAGGAAGTGGAGAGAAAAGAGATCAAGGGGCAGCTGAAGCTGCTGTAATCTGAGGAGGACGGATGGAGTATGTCAAAAAATGGTCGTTGCGTTCATGGTAGCCGTGGCGTTTATAAGCGCTACGGACACCGTTAGGTCCGTACTCAAGGATATCGATACAGTCGTTTTAATGGGAACTATACCTGGCATGCTGAGATGGATTCGGCCGCCGTGGTTGACAGCTGATCCAATGCAGTAAAATCAATCATGTCACGCATGACGATTACAAATTCATTAGTACACGGAATAAGAACGTAGTAGATTTTGAGTTGACTCATCCTCGGGGAAACAGTGTTAAGGAAGATTTACCTCAATTCGATCTGCGATCGAAAACAGGTTGCGAATATCGAGATCGCGAACGAACAGTATCTGATACGGAAGATGGCCTCAGTCGGGGCGCAGGACAGTCTCGCTGAGGTCACTTTTACGCTTACTGAAAATCCTGGCATTGAAACCTGTACTTCACTTCCACTGCCGGCGATCATGCCATGCCGGGGCTAAATACCCGGCAGAGTTTTACTGCGTATAAAATCGTATTTGATGACGTTGGCCGTAAGCACTGATGAACTCGATCACATCCTCCATACTCGATGGCCTGAATGATGCGCAGAGAAGGGCGGTGACGACAATTGACGGCGCCCTCCTGATCGTTGCCGGACCGGGGACAGGCAAGACATTGACCATAGTCCGCAGGATCGCCTGGCTCATCTCCCAGGGCGTAAATCCGGAAGGCATTCTTGCCGTGACATTTACGAACCGGGCGGCACGGGAGATGCGGGAACGCGCTGAGACGCTACTGGGGAAAGCAGCATCAAGCATATTCATTGGCACGCTCCATTTACTGGGGCTGACTATTCTTAGGGAATTTTCTTCAGCAGAATTAACCCTCTATAACCGAGAAGAGCAGGCAGAACTCATTAAAACGCTCTCGAAAAAGACCGGAACCCGTGCTCAGGATTTTATAGAGAAAATTTCAAGAATCAAGAACTTCGTTGATCCTCTCGATGAAGAATGCAAAGAACTGTTCGAGAACTATGAAACAATTCTCAAGCACAACCATGCAGTCGATTTTGACGACCTCGTCCGCAATCCCCTTACAATCCTAGAGCAGAATCCCTCGGCCGCGGTCCTCAGTAAATTTTCCCACATCATGGTTGATGAGTATCAGGACATCAACCCCGCGCAGTACCGATTGATCAGGCTTCTCTCTCAGAAGAGCGACAGTATATGTGCGATCGGTGACTCCGACCAGGCAATCTACGGTTTTCGCGGTGCCAGTGCAAGCGGTTTTCTGAGATTCGGCTCGGATTTTAAGGACGCAAGGACAGTCGCTCTTACAAAGAATTACCGGTCATCGGCTGTAGTCCTCACCGCTTCGAACAGCGTAATCAGGAACAATCAAGACCGAATCGAAAAAAACATAGTGCCGACGCTGGGACAGGGCAGCTGCATCGGTGTATTTTCTCTGCCTGATGAGCGTACCGAAGGCGAGCTTATCGTTCAGGAGATCGAGGCGAGGATCGGTGGTACGAGCCACTACCAGCAGTCACGGTCCGGTCGGGATGTGGACAGGCCCTCTGAGGCATTCTGCTTTTCCGACGTCGCCGTGATCTATCGGACGAATGCCCAGGCAAAGGCCATTGAGGAAACCTTCCGCGCATCGGGAATCCCCTATCAGGTCCTAGGCCGTAAGAGCAGCTTACAGGCAAAAACACTGGATGAGACCATCGCCTATCTGCATTCGCTGGTCGATCCTGACGCCGAAGTACTTGGACAGCCCACGACATGCGAAGCAAAGCTGCTTACCGCTGCTGATTTTTTCGATCCTCGTGCCAACACAGTCACGCTCACGACCATGCATACGGCAAAGGGGCTCGAATTCAGGGTGGTGTTCATAGCTGGCGTTGAGGACGGCCTCTTACCCTTTACCGTAACGAAGCGAAATGCAGATATCGAGGAGGAGCGTCGGCTCTTTTACGTGGGAATGACCCGCGCAAAGGAAGATCTTTTTCTGCTTCATGTTCGTAACCGGTTCTTATACGGCCAACGGCTTTCGCCATTACCTTCGCCGTTTCTCAAGGAAATTCCCGATAATCTCATTGTACGGATTACCGTGCCGGACAAGGTTAAAAAAAAGAAAGAGCCCGATACACAAATGGGCTTGTTTTAAGGGACACCTACCCTCGCTAGAGACAAAGGAATAGGCACGATATGCATGCTTAATGCCTCTTTAGCCTCTCAAGGGTTCATCGTAATGATTACATTATTATCCTGAAGACGTATGAGAGATTCTACTATGCCGACGCGAATAACGATTAATATTCATAATATCTCACTGGATGCAGAGCTCTTTGATACACCCTGCGCGAGAGCAATTGCCAGTGTGCTACCTTTCGAGACAGGGCCGAACGTATGGGGGGATGAGTTCTATTTCGAGATCCCACTGAAAATGCCTCTGGACGATACCGCGACAACACGTGTGAAAGTGGGGGACATTGGATTCTGGCCGCCAGGAAACGCTCTTGCCATTTTTTTCGGTCCCACACCCATGAGCAAGGGCAGCGATCCTGTTCCCGCGAGCGCCGTGAACATTGTCGGTAGGATCTTCGGTGATGCAGCGGTATTGAACGATGCCAAAGGAGCAAGGAGCATTCGAATCGAGAAGATATGATCCGATGTCATCTCACCTCCTTATTCTTGCCGCCTGCGCCTTCATCCTAGCCGGCTGCGGTACGATGACGAATGGCCGGGGATGGGGGCAGGATGCAACGCTTGCGCCGGGATGGGAGCGGGTCGGTGAAGCGGCACTGAACGCTGTTGCATCTCCGGAAACATGGCCCCCGCAGCAGGCGTTCTTGTATTCCAGATCGGGCATGCAGACCGGAATCTTGAAGCGTGGGCAGCAACGACGACGCCCGTGTTCCGGTCGCAGGAACATGCAGACCGCACGAGAAACGAGCTGCGAGATACCGCTGCCGCAATCTGGATCGCAAGCGGTCTTGTCACACCCAGCGGCGACAGCTACGAGGATTGGCTACTCGCCAAGACGCAGGGTTTCGGAGTGCAGGCCGGCGCTGGAATCCTAATGCGGGAAACAGTGGGTGTTCTAAAGTCTTCCACAGACCGCACACGGCCTAACGGAGTTGACAAAGGGAGTTTTCCCTCAGAACATGCAACAACTGCTGCCCTTTATTCGACTTTTGCTTCCCGAAACATCGAGACAATTCAGCTGTCGCAAGCTGTCACGACGGTATCGCAGGTCGGACTCGGCGCGCTCACGGCAGCCACGGCATGGGCACGCGTGGAAGCGAACCAGCATTATCCCTCAAACGTTCTAGGCGGGATAGCCTTCGGCCACTTCCTGGGAGTCTTTTGCACCGATGCCTTTCTTGGGCTGGAAAACCCAAGGAATGCCATCGTGCTCATCGAACCTTTGCGGGAAGGCGTCCGAGCCATGATACGATTAGATTTCTAATTCGCGAATGCTCCCCCGGGTTGAAGACAGGGTCTATTCGCCACGGCACACAATTCCAAAGCACGAGCACGAATGCATTCTCTTCTCTTTACCTTGTCCCTCCGGATGTGATAATATACATGCTCGTGAGTCCTATTCAACCTACGATCATCCCTCGTTCTGAACACGACATCTCCCGCAAGTGGATCAGTCCCAATGCAGTCCGGGTCCTCTACCGCCTGAAAGAGCAGGGATACTTTGCCTACCTTGTCGGCGGCGGGGTGCGCGACCTCCTACTTGGGCGTGAGCCGAAGGACTTCGACATTGCCACGGACGCCAAGCCGCATGAAGTGAAGAAGATATTCCGCAACTGCCGGCTCATTGGCAGACGTTTTCGCTTGGCGCACATCCACTTCCACGGCGAAATTATTGAGGTCGCGACCTTTCGCTCCAATGTTTTGGACGAAATGGAAGAAGTGGAAGGACCCACCGAAAAAGAAACGTCGGTCAACCTTCAGGAACAAGCAGGACCGGGGGCGCCGACAGCGTTCGGGCTCTCTGGACAAGGCACGGTGCAGCCCTCACCGGCTGAAGCCTCGGCTATTGCGGCTTCGGCAGCAGTTCCGGCCAAAACCCGCCCTCCGCGCATGCTCAAGACCGAGGATGGCATGATCCTGCGGGATAACGTGTTTGGTACGCCCGAAGAAGACGCTCTGCGGCGCGACTTCACGGTAAATGCGCTTTTCTACGCCATCGCGGATTTCTCGGTCATCGATTATGTCGGCGGCATGCAGGACCTGAGAAATGGGCTTATCCGGACTATTGGCGATCCCCAGGTACGATTCACCGAGGACCCCGTGCGTATGGTGCGCGCTGTGCGTTTTGCCGCCATGCTTGGGTTCGAGATCGAAGAGAAAACGTACGATGCCATACTGGAGCTGAAGGAAAAGGTGGCGCTCGCTTCGCCCGCCCGCATGTACGAAGAAGTGCTCAAGCTCTTCCTGCTCGGCGAAGGGGAAAGGACCTACCAACTCCTTCGGAAGACGGGGCTTTTTGGGGTGATCTTTCCGCGTCTCAATGATTGGTTAGATACCGAGGAAAGCGGATTCCCGCACGTATGGATCGGAAAGGCCCTGGAATGGGTCGATACGTGCGTGCACGGAGGGCGGAAGGTAGAGCCCCATGTCCTTTTTGGCCTAATGTTCGGCCAGTATATCGAGGAGAAATCCGCCGGTCTTATGAAATCGGGCACCCCTGCCCTGGACGCTGTAACGAAAGCAGTGGCGGAGGTTCTTTCCGAGCAGGCTCAGCGCGTGATGATTCCGCGGAAGGTAGTTTTGCCGATGCGCGACATGTACTGGAACCAGCAGCGGTTCGAGAAGCGGGAAGGGAAGCATCCCCGCTACTTCCTACGTCGGCCTGGTTTTGAAGACGCCTATGAATATTTGCGATTTACCAGCGAGGTCACGGGCGAACGAAAAGAGCTTCGATTCTGGTGGAAGGACTTTATTAAGGCAAATCCGGTGACGGCCGGCGAAGAGCGAAGCGAGGACACGGAAAAACAGCAAAGAGCAAAGTACAAGCGGCCGATGCGGCGCAGGCGGAGAGGAGGCGGAAGAGGAAAGCAGGACGGGCCGAAGCCAAAGAACTAAAAAAGCGATGTCACTCCGGAGCAGGCAGAGGAAAGCTGCCGTACCCAACATTCCCTACGTACCGCTCTGCACTTATCATATGTCCAGACTCCCTCGTTTTTTCATATCCGCCGGTCAAGTTTCCGGCGGTTCCATCATAGTAGCGGGCGAGGATGTCCACCATATCGCGATGGTCATGCGCATGAGGGCCGGGGACAAACTCATGCTTTGCGATGGCAAAGGAACTGAATATACGGTGAAAATCGTTGATGTCGGTCGGTCCGATGTCAAAACAGAGATTGTGAGCCGATCGGAAAAGGAACTGCCAAACCTTCGCATCACGCTCGGGCAGGGCTTGCCGAAAGCGGACAAGATGGACTTCATTGTTCAGAAAGCGACGGAACTCGGCGTTTCGAGCATCGTCCCCATCGTGACCGCGCGAACGATCGTCAAGATCAAAGATGAAGGGAAGCGGATTGTACGGTGGCAGAAGATCGCCAGGGAAGCCGCCATGCAGAGCAACAGGATAGATATTCCGCAGATAGGCGGGATTAGGAAGTTCTCGGATTTCATCGAGAACCTAGACTCTGGATCTCGGCAACTGTTGTTGATGCCCTGGGAAGAAGGGACTGAGCCTATCAAGAATATCTTGCGACAGAAACCTGAAGCGCAAGACATCGTCATCCTCATCGGGCCTGAAGGCGGTTATTCGTCAGCGGAGGCCACGGCGGCGCGGGATAAGGGTTTCCGTCTCGTCAGCCTCGGGCCGAACATTCTCCGTACCGAGACCGCGGCAATGGCAGTGCTCAGCATGATCTGTTATGAGTTTCTATAGCAGTGCAGCGCTGCAGCTGCATTACTCAGATCGGGTAAATCCCTTCAAAAATCATGCTGGCTGCAGTCTGGCGCGACGGCGGGTGAGGATTTTCCCGGGGGTATTTTCCTTGACACAAAAACGGTTGAGATGTTAATATCAGCTTCTCCGGAAAGGCGGGTTGTGCATGAAATTGGCGATTGGCTGCGATCATGGCGGCTATGAACTCAAAGAAGAAATCCTCAAATTCATCAAGGCGGTAGACAATATCCAGATCTCCGATTTCGGGCCTGCCGGCAGGGCGTCCGTTGACTACCCGGATTTCGGAGCCAAGGTAGCCGAGGCCGTCTCAAAAGGGACCATGGACCGCGGCATTTTGATCTGCGGCACGGGCATCGGTATGTCGATTGTGGCGAACCGCTACGCCAACGTGCGCGCCGCACTCTGCCATGACCATTTCACGGCGCAGATGAGCAGGGAGCACAATGACTCGAACGTCCTCGTCATGGGCGAGCGGGTCATTGGCAAGGGTGTGGCTCTGGAAATCGTGAAGACCTGGCTCGACACGGAATTCGCCGGCGGCAGGCACCAGAAGCGGCTCGATAAAATCAAAGATATCGAAAAGTCCGTCATCATGAAATAACGCAGAGCCTCCTATCGCTAAAGCAAGGAGACCTTGAAGAAAAGCGCAAGCTCAAATGTTTGATGTCTCCATTTTCCCCGACGATGGTGCTTTGGCGGCTTAAAGGCTTAAGCCCCGCCTTATCCGGTTTAAAAATAGAACAATCACGCAAAGGATGACGCAATGTCTGAACTGAACCAGACGGACCCCGAGGTGTTCAACGCAATCAAAGGCGAAGAGGAGCGCGAGCTCTCGAAGATCGTCCTCATCGCATCGGAAAACTATGTGAGCAATGCGGTGCTCGAAGCACAGGGCTCGGTGTTCACCAATAAGTACGCCGAAGGCTACCCGAACCGCCGCTACTACGGGGGCTGCCAGTTCGCGGACGCCGTAGAGTCGCTTGCGATAGCGCGGGCAAAGCAGCTCTTCGGCGCGGAGCACGTGAATGTGCAGCCGCATTCCGGCTCCTCGGCGAACATGGCGGTCTACTTCAGCGTTCTCCAGCCGGGAGACACGATCCTTGGCATGGGTCTCCCGCACGGAGGACATCTGACCCACGGTGCAAGCGTCAGCTTCTCAGGCCAGCTCTACAGGTCTTTTCCCTACGGCGTGGACAAGAAAACAGAACTCCTGGATTACGACGAGGTTGAGCGGCTGGCTGTTGAGCACAAGCCCAAGATGATCGTCTGTGGCTATAGCGCCTATTCGAGGATCATCGACTTTGCCCGTTTCCGGAGGATCGCGGACAAGGTGGGCGCCTATCTCATGGCTGATATCGCGCACATCGCGGGTCTGGTCGCAGCGGGTGAACATCCGAACCCGGTGCCCATCGCCGACTTCGTTACGACGACAACGCACAAGACCCTGCGCGGCCCGCGCGGCGGCATGATCCTGTGCAAAGAGAAGTTCGGCAGAGCCGTAGACAAGGCCATTTTCCCTGGCACTCAGGGAGGACCGCTTGTTCACGTGATCGCAGCCAAGGCGGTCTCGTTCAAGGAAGCGCTCGCTCCCGAGTTCAAGGACTACCAGCGCCAGGTGAAGAAAAATGCCGCGGCTTTGGCAGAGCGACTGACGGGAGACGGTTTCCGCATTGTTTCGGGCGCTACGGAAAATCATCTCATGCTCGTAGACCTCACTCCCAAGAACATCACGGGCAAGGATGCAGAAACTTGGCTCGATGCGGCGGGCATCACGTGCAACAAGAACAGCATCCCCTTCGACCAGAAGCCGCCTGTTACGACGAGCGGGATCAGGCTCGGCACGCCGATCGTTACGACGCGCGGCATGCGCGAGGCCGATATGAAGGTGGTAGGCGACCTTATCTGCGAAACGCTTGCCAACGGCCATTCTCTGGAAAAGCTTGCCGACATTAAGGAGCGAACGAAAGCGTTCTGCAGCAAGTTCCCCATGTTCGCGATGGAAAAAGTCAATGCCTAAGGACACGCGCCCCTCCTGGGACGAATATTTCATGGAAATTGCGCACCTGGTGAAGAAGCGCGCCACCTGTCTCCGCCGCCAAGTGGGCGCAGTGCTCGTGAAGGACAAAAACATCCTTGCCACGGGCTACAATGGTACGCCGTCCGGCATTGCACACTGCTTGGACCGCGGGTGCCTGCGTGAGCAGCTCGGCATCCCCTCCGGCGAGCGGCACGAGATCTGCCGCGGGCTCCATGCCGAGCAGAACGCCATAATCCAGGCGGCCAAGCACGGGACGAACATCGAAGGCGCAACGCTCTATTGCACAAACCAGCCCTGCGGCATCTGCGCCAAGATGATCATCAACGCAGGCGTGAAGCACCTCATCTTCGAAGACGGCTACCCCGACGCCCTCGCCGCCGAGATGTTGAAAGAGTCCGGTTTGATGATCACGCAGTACAAGAAGTGAACCTGGCGGATGCTCTCTACTTTGAACGGCGAGCTCTGAACTGAACCTATGCGCTGTCCCCATTGCTCAAATATGGACAACAAGGTCGTCGACTCACGGATGGGAAAGGAAGGAGATACCATCCGCAGGAGGCGGGAATGTCTCATGTGCGGAGGCAGGTTCACCACGTATGAACGCATCGAAGATGTACTGCCTTCGGTCATAAAAAAGGACGGCAGACGAGAGCCTTTCGACCGGATCAAGATCCTGAACGGCCTTAAGAAGGCCTGCGAGAAGCGGCCAATCAGCCTGGACGTCCTTGAGAAGACCGTCGACGAGATCGAGAAAGCACTGCAGGAAAAAGGGTTCAAGGAAATCCCGAGCACGGCAATCGGTGAAGAAGTGATGGAACGGCTCCACGGACTCGATGAGGTAGCTTATGTGCGATTCGCTTCGGTTTACCGCTCGTTCCGGGACATCAACGAGTTCATGAGCGAGCTGAAGGATATCCTGAACAGCAAGGAAACGAGGACGCTGAAGGACCTCCCTGCCGAAAAACAGCAAAAGACCGAGGACAAGAACCTGAAACCAGAAAAATTATCCTTGCCCCTTGATTCGTGATTCCCGTGATAACACCCCATGACCGACCTCGTCGTTGATATAGCCGTCGGTATCTCCGTAAACAAAACATTCCACTATCGCGCCCCGGAAGTGATGCATGGCGGCCTCGCGCCGGGGACGCGTGTGCTCGTACCCTTCGGCAGCAGACGCATCACCGGCACGGTCGTCGGTTTCCCGGACACGACTGATGCCGAGGGCCTTAAGTCGGTAATTGAGATATTGGACAACCCGCTCTCTCCTGAACTCTTCGCTCTTGCCCGCTGGATGGCAGACTACTACGTGCACCCGCTTGGCCAGACAATTGAAGCAGTCGTGCCAAAAGCCATGGGCCGCGCGAAACCGAAAAAGAAAAAATTTGTTCGCCTCGCCCGGGTATCTATCTCAGACGCGGACCGAGTGAAGGGGAAAAAACAGATTGCGTTGCTCGACATGCTGAGGGAAAAGGGCGAGACGGCGATAGACGCGTTACCGGGATTTTCACCAGCAACGATCAAATCACTATCTCAAGCAGGTCATATCGAAGTTGTCGAACGGGAAGCACCCGCTACGCCGCAGGAAAAAATCCCGCCCACATCGCCTCCGGAGCTTATGCCCGAGCAGGAAGATGCTGTACGTCAAATTGGGCAAGCCGTTTCCCACGAAGCTTTCTCCGTTTTTTTGCTTCACGGCGTGACTGGCAGCGGCAAGACCGAGGTCTATCTTCGCGTGATTGCCGGGCTGGCCAAGACCGGAAAGGGCACCATTGTGCTCGTCCCTGAGATTGCGCTCACGCCGCAGCTCCTGAACAGGTTCCGCGGTCGCTTCGGGGACCGCGTTGCCGTGCTGCACAGCGGCCTCACTGAACGCGAGCGCTCTGACGAGTACCACCGCATCCAGTCGGGCCTGGTGGACGTGGCCATTGGTGCGCGGTCCGCGGTCTTCGCTCCTTTTGCCAAAACCGGTCTTATCGTCGTCGACGAAGAGCACGAAAATTCATACAAACAGGACGAGGGACTCCGCTATCACGCGCGGGACGTGGCGGTCATGCGGGCCAAGCTCGGGAATGCCGTCACTGTGCTCGGCTCTGCGACTCCGTCCCTGGAGAGTTTCTATAATGCGAAATCCGGAAAGTACCGCTATCTTCGGCTGGAGAACCGCGTGGACCATCGCCCCATGCCGGAAGTACTGATCATCGACGCCAAGACATTTCCGAAAAACAATCTCTATTCACCGAGGCTCATCGAGGATATCAAGAAACGGCTAGAAAGGAACGAACAGTCGCTGTTGCTGTTGAACCGCCGGGGGTTTTCATCGGTGCTCATCTGCCGGGACTGCGGAACGGCGGTCAAGTGCCCCAGCTGCAGTGTGTCCCTCACCTTTCACAAGAGTGAAGGGAAGCTCAAGTGTCACTACTGCGGCTTTTTTTCGAAGCCTCCGGACACATGCCCGACATGCCAGAGTATCGAACTGAAGCTGATTGGTTCGGGCACCCAGAAGATCGAAGAAGAACTGCAGGTGCTTTTTCCCGATGCGAGGCTTAAACGCATGGATAGCGACTCCGTGAAGGGAAGAAAGGCCTACGAACGTTTATTGCGGCAGGTGGACCAACGGGAAGTGGATATACTGCTCGGAACGCAGATGATCGCAAAAGGCCATGACTTTCCCGCGGTAACACTCGTGGGCGTTATTGATGCGGACGTGGGTTTGAATTTGCCGGACTTCCGGTCTGCTGAGAAGACTTTTCAGCTTATTACCCAGGCTGCAGGCAGGGCAGGAAGGGGCGAATTGGGCGGCGAGGTAGTCATCCAGACGATGAATCCGAACCACTATTCGATCCGACACAGCAAGACCCATAACTACGATGGATTTTATGATGAAGAGATCGTTTTCCGTAAGGAGCTTCACTATCCTCCCCTAGGAAGGATCATCAAGATTGAGGTCAAAAGCCCGCAGGCAAGGCAGGCGTTGGAGGCTGCGGGGATAGCCCAGAACCGCATCCGTCACCTCATGCGGGGAAAAGATGCAATGCTCCTCGGACCGGCTCCGGCCCCCATCGCCCGTGTCCGCGGTCAATTCAGGTTTCAGCTTCTCCTCCTGTCGCAGCAGCGTGACAAGATACGAATGCTTGCTATCGAAGGGAAAAAAGCGATAGAAGATAGGTACGGCAGGAAGTGCAAGGTGATCGTGGATGTTGATCCGATGAATTTGATGTAAGTATAAGCGACCGCAGAACGTAACCCACAAAAGCGAATAAAATCAAAAATAATAAATTTTGTGATTCTGATCAGTGCAGAAAATGCGGAGTGATAGAGCTTTACGCGAGGTTGTCTGAGGTAGGTGTATGAATAAGGATCCCGAATCATCTTGCAACTGACATCCTGCATCGTGTATCATTGCACCATGGCTGAGAAAAAAGAAAACACCACGGTAGCCTCGAACCGCAAGGCATACCATGACTACTTTATCGAGGAAACTTTCGAGGCAGGGTTGTCGCTCCAGGGCACGGAAGTCAAGTCGCTGCGTCTTGGCCTCGCGAATTTAACGGACAGCTATGCCATCGTGAAGAACAACGAGGTATTCCTGCTTAACGCGAACATCAGCCCCTATCCTCAAGGTAATATCATGAACCATGAGCCGCTCCGGACGCGCAAGCTCCTGATGCACAAAGAAGAGATTCGGAAGCTCATTGGCAGGATGACGCTGAAAGGCTACACACTCATCCCGCTCAAAATCTATTTTATGCGCGGCAAGGCCAAGGTCTTGCTCGGCCTGGCCAAGGGCAAGAAGACATTTGACAAACGCGAAACGATCAAGGAAAAGGAATCGAAGCGCGAAGTGGAACGTTTCGTAAAAGAACGGAACAAATAGTCTCCCCCCATCTGCCCTCTCATCTGGTACAATAAAACATATAACGGTGACGCACCTTTAAGCGAGCGGAAGGTTCTCTGATTCATAAAAAGAGGGAGGTGAATTCTCGTTCCCTGCACCTATGCCTTAAGTTCTATGAACAACATCTAAGGAGGCACTTATGAAACGCTTTATGATTTTTTTTGCTGCCATGATATTAATGATCATGGTAGGGGGATTACCATCTGCGCATGCCAAGGTTGTTGGAAAGAATGTCGAATACATGTCCAACGGCGTGACATTGAAAGGGTACCTAGCCTATGACAGCAAAATACAGGGTAAAGCTCCCGGTGTCCTTGTGGTTCACGAGTGGTGGGGTTTGAACGACTATGTACGGAAGAGGGCTCGAATGCTTGCAGAACTCGGGTATACGGCTCTTGCCGTTGACATGTACGGAGGAGGAAAACAAACAATGCATCCCGATGATGCGGGAAAATTTTCTTCCGAAGTCATGAAGAACTTCGATACGGCAAAGGCGCGATTCATAGCTGGGGAAGAATTTCTAAAAAAACAGCCGACCGTTGATCCGGCCCGCATTGCGGCCATCGGTTACTGTTTAGGTGGCGGTGTAGTGCTGAATATGGCGAGGCAGGGTGCGGACCTGAAGGGAGTGGTAAGCTTCCATGGCATGCTGGCGGCGATAAAGCCCGCGGAGCCCGGTACCATCAAGGCGAAGATCCTCGTGCTCCACGGCACTGATGATAAGTTCACGACCCCGGAACAGATCGAGGCGTTTAAGAAAGAAATGGCCAACGCCAATGCAGATTATAAATTCATCGCTTATCCCGGAGCAATGCATAGCTTCACCAATCCCGAGGCGACTGCGTACGGCAAGAAGTTTAATATGCCACTCGCGTACAACAAACAGGCCGACGATGAGTCATGGAAGGAAATGAAGATGTTCTTCGAACAGATTTTCAAAAAATAGCCGGTATCGTTTCACGGGCGCGGTCTGGATTCAAGGACTGCGCCCGTGGTATGTGTCCAGTTGCCGAGCGCTGGATCTTACAGGTGGATTCTTCCCTCTCGCTAGCACGAATCAAAGTTGTCCACGTCAGCTCGCGATTGTATATCCAGCGGAGAACAACAGCAACACGAAAGGAAAGCTGCGAAGATGCATTCCAAGAGGCGTGGAGCTGCATTATCCTATACGTAATAGTGTCCGATGGATAGTGTCACCTCGTGCGCGAGACGGGAGAGGCTTTCGGCTCAGTGATCATGTGCTTGACGGTACCCGGAAGGAAGGAGGAAAAGAAGTGGTCAAAACTACTCAAGGCAAGTCCGGGCGCCGGCGCTGTTGTTTCCGCCAGCAGCTCGATTGACAATGTCAGTGCCGGTCACGGGAAATATAATGTTTTGGAGGCATCGAAAAAAATTTTTGCATTTAGTGATGCATCATCTATGCCTCGCATGATCATGAACTGTGGTATGTCCCTTGTTCTCTGAGGTTTCTTCGATTCACAGCGATTGGTTCTTGTGGAGCTGCGGCGGCGCAGCAAGTAGCGACTCTCCTGCTGGCCAAGAACAGCGTGAGGGAGCCCAGCTTTGGACGTTGGCGTGATTGCCTTGTTCCCTATTTTCGTTGACAGGCTGTTTTTGATTTGTTATGGTCACTTATGAAGGCAGCAATGCATCGCGCACTTCTCTTCCATCCAGTAGCGCGGGACTGAAAAACGGCGTGATCCAATTACCGCTTCATGAAAAGAATGAAAATGCCTGGTAAGAAAATTTATGTCATTTCCGATGCCACTGGCCAAAGCGGCCTGCACATATTGAGGGCAGCCCTCGTGCAGTTCGAACATGCCCGCACCAAAATAATGCTTTTTCACGATATCGATTCGAAGGCTGGACTGAAGAAGGTCCTCGTACAGGCAAGGTCTGAAAATGCACTTATCGCATTTACGTTCGTCAAAAAAGAGATGAGGGACTATACCAGCGAATATTGCGTGAAGAACAGCATGTTCCATCTCGACATATTAGGCCCGCTCATTAGCAATATCGGGCCCTACCTCCAGCAGGAACCACTCGAAACCCCGAGCCTGCTCAGAAAAGTCGATGAACGGTATTTCAAACGCATTGATGCAATAGAATATACTCTTGCACACGACGACGGGAGGGATGCCGAGCGACTGCGGGATGCGGATATCGTCATCGTCGGTCTCTCTCGCACATCAAAGACCCCGACTTCCTTCTTCCTGGCACAGGAAGGATACAAAGTCGCCAACGTACCCATTGTCCCGGGCATTCCCCTGCCGGAAGAGCTCTTTAAAATCGACCAATACAAGATTGTCTGTCTAAGTGTTGATCCTGAGACTCTCCAGAAAGTGAGATTGACGCGCCAAAAACAATCTGGTCTCAGACCCAGTTACAGCGATTTCAAGAAAGTTTTTGCCGAAGTCGAGTTCGTCCGGGATCTCATGAAACGACATAGGCGCTGGAAAGTCGTCGATACGACGAACAAATCCATCGAAGAGACAGCATGGGAGATCATCCATTATGTTTTTGGCGAGGATCATGCGGAATATGCGTAAATCGGCGTACGGTAGTACCATTGATTGTGACCGTGGGAAAGCTGGCTCATCGCTGAACATTGCTGCGAGTGGTCCTTTCTGAGGGGCAGCCGCACAGCTTGTGACTTCCCCCGTACATCCGATACTTGATCAGAGAATGCTTGCGATGCGGAAACCATTAGCTTCGAGCATAAAATTCTTACCGAAAGGAATAGTGGTCCTGTACGAGGACAAGGACATTCTCGTGGTGGACAAACCGTCGGGACTTCTGGCCGTTGCGACCGAGAGGGAAAAATCGCGAACCGCACGTGCTATCCTGACGGATTACATCCGCAAGGGATGCGGCAGATGCAGCAAACACCTTTATGTCGTCCACAGACTGGACAGGGATACGTCCGGGATTCTTCTCTTTGCTAAGAGCGAGGAAGCGAAACTCCTTTTACAGGACCGATGGAAACAGACCGAAAAGAAGTACCTCGCCGTTGTGCACGGCCGGTGTGAAAAAAGTTCGGGAACGATTACTTCATACCTGGCAGAGGACAAAAGGTACAACGTTTATACCACGTCGGACAGTGCCAAAGGCAAGTTATCACAAACTGCCTATACCGTACTTCGGCTAACGAAGCGTTATTCTTTGCTGAAAGTGGTCCTCTTGACGGGCCGGAAGAATCAGATACGGGTTCACCTTGCCAGCATCGGGCATCCGATCGTCGGCGATACCAAGTATGGAAAAGAAGACGATCCTCAACCGCGCATGGCGCTTCACGCCTGGTCGATATCCTTCAAGCATCCCTACAGTGGACAGGAACTTTCCTTTACATCAGAAGTGCCGCTCTTCTTTTCAACGCTCGTGGGCCGCGTGGGCCAGGACAGCACCATGCAGCACCCGCGGTCGCTATCGAAGTTTTCGCCGGCAAAGCTTAGGCGGGCAGGAAGCAGCACGTGAGGTGCATTTCCCCTGCAACGATTCGAATGCAGAATATTCACCCGGGATATTCATAGGATCACATGATTTTTGAGGAAATCCAAAAAAAAGTCCGCAAACTTGCCAACAAGGATAAGGCCAATGTTCTCAAGGGTTTTTTCAAAACCGGGCCGGGACAGTACGGCGAGGGCGATGTCTTTCTCGGCATTACCGTTCCTGCACTTAGAAAAATTTCTCAGGAATGCCGAAACACATCCGTCGCCGATATGGTGAGACTTCTCCGGTCGTCGATTCATGAAGAACGGGTGCTCGCGCTTTTCCTGCTTGTCGGCGCGTATGATCGTGGCGATGATGCAGTAAAAAAAAAGATCTACTCCCTTTACCTCAAGAACACCCGCTATATTAACAACTGGGACCTAGTTGATCTTTCGGCTCCGAACATCGTTGGACATCATCTTATAGACAAAGGCAGAAAACCGCTGTACCGTCTCGCAACATCGAGAGACCTCTGGAAGAAGCGCATGGCCATCCTGGCCACGTTCACGTTCATCAGGCAGAAAGATTTTGCAGATACACTGAATATCTCCCAACTGCTCCTGAGTGATGAACATGACCTGATCCACAAGGCCGTCGGTTGGATGCTGCGTGAAGTCGGAAAGCGAGATCCGCAAACCGAAGAGAAGTTTTTGAAGCAGCATTACAGAATAATGCCGCGAACCATGCTGCGGTATGCGATCGAACGCTTCCCTGAGAGAAAAAGAAAAAAGTACCTCGAGGGAAAGATGTGATTTCGAACAAGGAGGATAAGCGCCGCTGAAAAACGTACCGTAAAAAAAGTTCTCAGCAGTTTGCAGAACAACCTTCTCAAGCGCTACTTTCCGACGACGCGTATCAGCAGCACCTAATTCATGCGACACAACGATACCGAAAAATATCAAATTCTTCCCAGTTCTAGCCGCTATGCCCTCTTGCTTCTCCTCTCAGTCAATCTCCTGAACTATATTGACCGCCAGGTCCTCTACGCAGTCTTTCCCCTCGTCAAAGAAGATTTTCATCTTTCCGACACTGCTCTTGGCTTTCTCGGTAGCGCTTTCATGATCTGCTACATGGTATCGGCGCCTTTTCTCGGCTGGCTCGGCGACCGGATGAGCCGGGTAAAGCTTGCTGCGGGTGGTCTTGCTGTCTGGAGCTGTGCCACGGGGGGAGCCTTTTTTGTTACAGCCTACCCAGCACTGTTTATAGCCCGCACGACCGTGGGCATCGGTGAAGCAAGCTTCGGCACCGTATCACCTGGACTCCTTACCGATTATTACCCTCAGGAAACCCGCGGCCGGGTCTTATCCTATTTCTTTCTTGCAATTCCGGTAGGCAGCGCCCTCGGCTATCTCCTCGGCGGCGTCCTCGGACAAGCTTTCGGATGGCATGCGGCTTTTCTCCTGGCAGGTGTTCCCGGTTTGTTGCTTACGATCCCTCTCTGGCTTCTGCGAGAGCCTGTCCGGGGAGGAAGCGAGGAAGCTTCACGAAACCCTGCCGCAGGTTCGGGAAACAGCTACCGTTCGCTTATCTCGAACCGATCGTTCGTGATGAACACGCTGGCCATGGCGGCTATGACGTTCGCGCTAGGAGGACTTGCCCAATGGGTGCCCACGTTCCTCTATCGGGAATACGGCCTGGATATAGCAAAAGCGAATACAATATTCGGCGGTATCACCGTCCTTGCAGGGATAAGTGGAACATTAGCCGGTGGCTGGCTCGGCGATCTTTTTCAGAAGAAGCACAATAAAGGGTATTTGATGGTCTCAGGCTGGGGATTCCTCCTCGGTGCGCCGGTGACGGCATTGGCACTGTTCACGAATTCGCTCTTCGGATGTAGCGCGGCAATGTTCTTTGCCGAATTTTTTTTGTTCCTGAATACGGGACCGCTCAACACCGTGATCGTAAACGTAACGAGACCCGGCATACGTGCCATGGCCTTTGCCGTGAACATTTTTTTTATCCACGCACTGGGGGATGCAGTTTCTCCATCGGTGCTCGGGTCGATCTCGGACTTGCACGGACTGAAGGCTGCACTCATGGTTACCCCCGGCGTGATTCTGCTGGCAGCGGTATTTTGTTTTGTGTGTACAAGGTTTATCGAGAAGGACAGTGCAAACGTAAATCAACAGCCTGCAAACGCACCCTCGCTGCCAGGGAAAGGGAAGGAAAGGGAAGTAAAGTAAAGTAAAGAAAAGTAAAGTAAAGTAAAGTAAAGAAAAGAAAAGAGTGCACCTATTACCGCTCGATTACCCTTCATAAGACGGAATGAGGATGACCGTAGCTGGCGAGATTCCTGATAGGCAAAAAAGGAGTGTCTCATGCGGTTAATGAATATGCAACAACGGAACCGGGACTTGGCTAAAGTAACGCCTGAGAAGGGAAGCTGAGATGACCTGAGGGCAATTGCCGGCAGTTCGCATCCGTCAGGAAGAGAGCGCGGGCAACCCCCACACGTCGGCAGCGGGAGTGCGTCAGGAACCCTGTTCCGCCCTTCAATTGTGGAGACGATTTAGTGGCGGGGAGTTCAGTAATCGGGTAAGATATGATCACATGCTCAAAGCGGGCTAGAGATCGCAGGCATCACTAACCTCAACACTGAAAACCATGATTTTTTCCATTATCGCCGCTATGGCCGAGAACCGCGTGATCGGCCTGAATAATAAAATGCCATGGGACCTGCCCTCGGACCGGAGGAGGTTTCACAGGATCACGCGTGGGCATCCGGTCATCCTGGGGAGAAAGACCTTTGAAAGCATTGGCCGGCCGCTCTCTCTCAGGACAAACATCGTACTTACACGCCAGCGGGGCTATTCCGCTCCCGGCTGCATTGTTGTCCACGACCTGACCTCCGCCTTTTCAGCATGCGCTGGGACGGACGAGGCGTTTATCTGTGGCGGGGAAGACGTTTTTCGCGAGACCATCGAGATGGTGGACAAAATTTATCTGACTATTATCCATCGGAAGATCGAGGGCGATGCATTCTTTCCGGACATTCCTTCTGGTTTTGCCGAACTGGATCGTAAATCAGCCGAAGACATCATACCGTATGATGTTGTCCTGTATCAGCGGAGTGCCTGGCGTGTTGAGCATTGACCGAAAGCCTTGCAACGCAGTAATTACAGAATTTATTGATGGGGGAGGGCGTTTCATTAGGGACAACCACTGCAAATAGCGTTGACAATCCCGCCATGAACCAATAGAATACTTCATCATGAAATCATCGAAAAGCAAGACCGTCTTTGTCTGCCAGGCCTGCGGCAGCCAGTCGCCCCGTTGGATGGGGAAATGCCCAGACTGCGGGGCTTGGAACACCATGGTCGAAGAGCAGATGGAACGGCCCAAGGCAGTCGGGAGCTCGAAGCGAGGGGGTGTATCAGAGCCGGTCATGCTGGGAGAAATCCAGGCTCGGGACGAGGACCGGTTTATGACCAGGATCGGCGAACTCGACCGCGTGCTAGGTGGGGGGATCGTTGCCGGTTCCGTGGTGTTGATTGGCGGAGACCCCGGAATCGGTAAGTCTACATTGGTACTCCAGATGCTTAGACAGATTTCGGAGCTTCGAGGCAAATCGCTTTACGTGTCCGGCGAAGAATCGCCGTCCCAAATCAAAATGCGCGCGCTCCGTCTTGGCGTCAGGACCGACAACCTTTATGTCCTTGCCGAGACGCAGCTCGAAGAGATCCTCCATGCTTCCGATGGGCTCCAACCACAGGTTCTGGTCGTCGACTCGGTTCAGACGGTGTTTACGCCCGAGCTCCCGTCAGCGCCGGGAAGCGTGGGCCAGGTGCGAGAGGTTTCGGGCAGGCTCATGATTCATGCAAAGCGGACCGGCGTACCCACCTTCCTTATCGGCCACGTGACCAAAGACGGTGCGATTGCCGGGCCGCGCGTGCTGGAACATATCGTTGACACGGTGCTCTATTTCGAAGGAGATAAGGGGCATTCGTTCCGCGTATTGCGAGCAGTCAAGAACCGATTCGGCTCTACAAACGAAATCGGCGTGTTCGAAATGAAGGAGAGCGGCCTTGCCGAAGTGGCTAACCCTTCTGAGTTGTTCCTCGCCGAGCGGCCTGCCGATGCAACGGGTTCGGTTGTGGTATCGTCACTGGAAGGCTCGCGGCCGATCCTTGCTGAAGTGCAGGCGCTCGTGGCGCCATCGAAACTTACCATGCCCAGGCGGACCTGCATCGGTGTGGACTTCAATCGTGTCTCCCTCCTTCTCGCAGTGCTCGAAAAGCGCGTCGGGATGCACCTTATGGGGATGGACGTGTTCGTGAATATCGTGGGGGGACTTAAGATCGATGAGCCCGCTATCGACTTAGGTGTGATTGCTGCAGTGGCATCGAGCTTCCGTGAGAAGCCGATCCATGCCCAGACCGTGGTCATGGGTGAGGTCGGCCTCGCAGGGGAAGTGCGGGCAATCAGCCAGGCGGAGTCGAGAATCAAGGACGCAGCAAAGCTGGGGTTTACTCGCTGTGTACTTCCACAGCTGAATGTGGAAAAGCTGGAAAAGACTACTGCCCTGAAGAAGATTGAACTTATGGGTGTGAGGACCGTGGACGAGGCGATGGAGCGGTTATTTTGACAGAACTATTTTAGTCTGGCGGCTGAAGGCTTCAATCGTCGTTGTGATGAGGGTTCTGCTCTTTACGCGCGTTTGCCCGGCAAGGACCCGAAGAAGAATCGTGATGCACAGATTGATCACTTTTCGGCATTCACTATATCGAAGGGCTGGTCAGTCTCGAAACAGGTTATGGAGTTTGACCCCCGTCTGAAGGGACACAGTCCAGAGATTATGAAGCTGCTTGCCGACCACGGTGGCGTTGCCGTCATTGTCGTTGAGCACCGTGACCGGCCTATGCGCTTTGATCGGAGTACGCCGAATCTGCCTTTCGATCCGAGGGACGGCAGCTTGTTCGTGTAGTACGGTCCGGACTCGGAGAAGCTGTGAGGCGGGATCCGAGACAGGTATTAATATCCTTCTGTGCCAGGCGCTACGGTCTCAGGACCGCAGCGGGGGAAGGCGAAGAAAGCGACTGGGGCGATGGCCATGGCAAGTAGTAAAGATGCGAACCAAAAAGGCGGTGGAAAGGACGTGCTCTCTTTCACCGCCCATGCTTTTTTTAGCGGATTTTTCATACTTCAAGAGAAGGGTATACGTTATTGCAATATCGATGAGATGGGTGCAATGTACGGCCGCAACAAGCGTTCGCTCATCAGGGACAGCAACGCTTCCGAACAACATCCAATATCTTTGAAGCGCAATTATCGCGAGCCGTACGGGATCACGAACAGGCAACTCAAGGCCAATTGATACGACCTTGGTTGTGACCTCAGCTCGGCAGTGGAGTAACGTTCCGGGAACGGTTCAAGAGAAACAAAACAGTACCGTCACTGATTTTTGTGGATGCAAGAACTATAATTCTATGGCAATTGGAAAACTGTGGAAATTTTTCAGTAGCAAGCGGGGGATGAGCATCCTTTTTGTCCAACTCGCCGCCGTTCTGCTATTCATCTATTTCTATTCCGGCTATCAATCCAGCGACATGTGTGTTGCTTGCCATGCGGACAAAGATCGCATGACAAAGCTCGGCTATCCTCTGTTTACGATGACGAGGGAGCAGGTGCAGAAGGAATCCCATCATCCGAACACCGAATGCCGCGACTGCCACCTTGGCAACGGCCTTTCCACTAATCCTGACAGGGCGCACAAGGGCATGCTCAAGCTCATAGTGCTCGACAATAACCTGAATATCATGCCGCGCAAGAATCATGTCAATCAACTCCTTCCTTCCGGCGAAGACCGCTTGCGGAACATGCTTCCACGCCTTGCCGACGGATCGCTCGATTACGATGTAGGCACAATCCTGTATCAGGACCGGAACACGCTCACCCTTGGATACGATCCCCGCATAGCTCAAAAGACCTGCGGCAAATCTTCCTGCCATCCCGAGGAAGTGAAACAGTTTTCGACGAGCATTATGGGAGCGAACTTCAGGCAACGGTCTATGCAGGTCTGGAACGATATCCACGGCCCGAATAATTGAGGGCCTTCGTTTGCGGATACCCTGCCGGTCGGCTGGGCAGAAGGTGATAAGTTCTCCTTCGAGAATACGAACAGGATCCTTGAACAGATCAATATTCCGTTCTCCCGCGACCAGGCAGTGGCCAAGCAAAAGGCATGCAACATCTGCCACGCTGGCTGTCTCGATTGTCACTATGCGCCTACGCGAGAGCAGGGCGTCCATGCGTTCAGCCGAATCCCTCCATCGTCAAATTGCACGAACGGGGGCCGAAGCACCTTCGTGTGTCATGCCGGGACCATGGAACGAAGGCGGGGAGACAGTTATCTCGGCAAGGATTTTTCGGAGCCTGCCGGCATGCCTGAAGATGTCCATGTTGCAAAAAAAATTGAGTGCGTCGGCTGTCACGAAACGGGACCAGGCGGCATGGGACATATCGAACGAAAGGCAACGTGCCAGGACTGCCACATAGAAATCGAACAAGCGATGGCTGGGAGCATTCACAAGAACCTTGTTTGTGCTGCATGCCACGTGAAGATCCTCGGCGGATATGAGATGACCTCCTGGGGCCCGGGTGAGATTCTTTCGAAGGCGAATCCATTCAAAAAGTATTCGCTGTACTACGGCCTACAAGAGCCGCCTATCCTGCTCAAAGATCAGAGCGGCCGGTGGATGCCGACGAAGATCTGGCCAAACAGCGCAGGAGGCATCAAAGAAGCCATTGAACCCAAAACGGGGCTAACTTTCCGATGGCCAGATGGAGAGACCCACGACGCATATGCACTCCTCGGAACGTTCAGCGTGCCTGAGGGGAACAATAATTATCTTGCATGGCTCCAGGTAGAAGAGGTTGCGCATCCCTACGGCAAGTCACGCCCTTGCGGAAGCTGCCATGACTCTGAGACGCAAATCGCACGGGTGACGTGGAAATACGTCGATACTCAGGGATCTGAGCCATTCACCGGGAGCCAGAAGGTGGTGGCCGACAAGAACGGAATTCAGATACGGGACATCAAAGCCACCTCGAAGATCGTGCCCATGCCTGATAGCAAGCCGGCCTTTTTTGCTGCATGGCTCCTGTTGGGCGACATCTGGAAGACGGCAGGTAATTTCTCGATCCCGAAAGCCGATCCCGTGAAATACCACCGATTACGAAAAGACCTGCAGACTGCCCAAGCTAGGCTGAAGATCTTAGATCAGCTTCTGAAAAAGAAAGAGGCAAGGGGCGATGATGTTAAGAGGCTTCGGCGTAGATGGAAAGAGGCAGGAGCTGTAGCTTTGCATGAACCGGTTAGCGCAGAGAAGTTGTTAGATGAGCTTGGTAGTATGGTGCAATAGATTTCACGAAGCCTTCTGCGAGTTCCCTATCAGAATTGTAGATATCGACATCGTTCCGCATAGGACCTGCCGCCCTCTCGATCATACCACCTTGGTATACAATGCAGATCTAACGAATTGGTGTTATTCTTAAGAAAGAAGAAACTCTTGGACTAACCAGCAGGAGCAGGACTATCCATGAAAAAAACGATCATGGTTCTGGGCTACGTTTTCCTGGCGCTCATCGTGGTCATTGCTGCCACGATCGGGTCCGTAGCGATCCTCGGAAAGAAGCTGGACAAGGAGAGCAAGGCTTTTGTGGATGCCGCTATTCCTGCGATTGCTTCCGACTGGGACGTCGCCGAACTCCAAAAACGAGCGAGCCCCGAACTCGAAGAGTCAGTGGATTACGATGACGTTGAGGAATACTTCGCCTCGCTCAAGCAACTGGGAAAGTTCCAAGAGTATAAGGGGTCAGCTGGAGATTCGAATATAACCATTTCCTTGAGCGGCTATGAAATTACCGCTGACTATACCGCGAGCGCCGATTTTGAGGCTGGATCGGTAGAAATGCAGATCTCGCTTATTCGGCACAACGGCCAGTGGCAGATCCTTGACTTTAAAGTAAGCCCGGAAGAATTCACCCAGAGAGAAGATGTGATCTGATGAATACACTCATGAAAACGATCGAGGTCCTCGGCATCATTGCCTTTGCCCTCACGGGAATATACGAGGCTCGTAAAAAGGGTATGGACATCGTTGGTGTCTACTCCGTGGGGATGATAACGGCCTTCGGCGGCGGTACCTTGCGCGACTTAACCCTCGACCGTCACCCGCTGTTCTGGATACAGCACTATGAGTATGCCGCTCTTCTGCTTCTTCTGTCCGTTGTTTCGACGATGAAGATAGAGCAGCTGTTTAAAAAAAAGAACGTCGTATACTTTGTTCTCGTCCTGGACGCTCTGGGGCTCGGTTCGTTTAGTGCCTCGGGCGCGTCGCTCGCCGACCAACTTGGCTGCGCTCCCTTCGTTTCATCCCTGCTTGGCGTAATCACCGGCGTCTTTGGCGGCGTGATGCGGGACATCATCTGCAACGAGATTCCCTACGTTTTCCAGCGCACCGAACTGTACGCAACCTGCGCCTTCACGGGCGCATGGGCCTATTTGATTGTCATCCATGCCGGCGGCAACGATATTGCGGCAGTCTGCGCCTGCATCGGCATAACTTTCATCTTGCGGATGTTCGCCATCCGGTATAAAATCACGTTACCGATATAAGAACAGGGGCGGGCAGTCAAGGAAGGAGTAGCAGCGATAGCCGGGAAACGCAGGGCTTCACGCGGAGATTATGGTATCGGGAGGAGTTAGCGATGGCTGAGATCGTCGACCAGAACATGGCTTTGAACTCCGGCGACCGGGAAAAACGCCTCCTTGTCGTCGTTGACGGCGACAGCGCGCATCTGTACTATACGAGCATGCTGCTCCAGCGGCTCGAATACAATATCCACACCTCAAGAACG
>DASPQB010000024.1:0-18506 GCA_035625205.1 Nitrospirota bacterium
TTTGGTCGATTTTGAGCCTTTGAAACGGCAGCCTCTTCAGATTGTTTAAAGACGCATAACCCGTGCCGAAATCATCAATGGTGACGCGGACCCCCTTATCAACCAGCGCATGCAGGCGGTTGATCGTCCCCTCGATATCAACCACTGCTACGCTTTCCGTAATCTCTATATCAATGAAACGCGGCGGCACCCCCGTTTCATCAATGATCCTCGTTATCCTATCCGCAAAGCTAGGGTTCTGAAATACCCGGGATGAGAGGTTTGCCGCAATAGAAAGGGGTGCATACCCGGCGTCCAGCCACGTCTTAAGCTGCATGCACGCGGTCCGCAAGACCCACTCATCGATGTCCGTGATGATACCGATGGACTCGGCAGTCGGGATGAACCGTTTCGCGTCAAGCAGGCCCAGTTCCGGGTGCTTCCAGCGCACGAGCGCCTCGGCCGAGACGATCCTCCCCGTCCCGATGTCGATCTGCGGCTGATAGTGAACTGTCAGTTCCCGGCCAGCCACGGTTTGGCGAAGGGCATTTTCAAATTTGAGCCGCTCGGCTGAACGTCGACTGATGTCCGGATCATAAAATTCGAACGTGTTCCTGCCCCGGGTTTTCGCGTGATAGAGGGCAATGTCCGCGTACCGGAACAACGATTCTATAGAATCGCTGTCGTCGGGATAGACGCTGATGCCCATGCTGGCCGTTATGGTGAACTCGTGGCTGGCGATGACGCTTTTCTCACGGAAAGCGTCCAGGATTTTCCTTGCAATATCGGTGATGTCCTCCGGCCGGGTGATGCCCGCAAGAAGTATGCTGAACTCGTCCCCCCCGATCCT
Organism: Nitrospirota bacterium; assembly: GCA_035625205.1. GTDB lineage: Bacteria > Nitrospirota > UBA9217 > UBA9217 > UBA9217 > JAJYKN01. The sequence goes on from DASPQB010000024.1 coordinate 830, forward strand.
GGCTACGGCGTCCGAGTCTCTGATCGCTGCCCTGAGGCGCTCTGCAACCATCTTCAGGAGCTGATCACCTGCCTCATGCCCCAGCGTATCGTTGACTTCCTTGAAGCGGTCGAGGTCGAGAAACAGGAGCCCCGCTTTCGTTCGATTGCGGCGGGCTTCAGCGGTCTTGAAGCGGATCAGTTCCATGAACAGCCGCCTGTTCGGCAGGCCCGTCAGGACATCATGGTGGGCCATGTGCGTAATTTCCTCTTCGAGCCTTTTGCGTTCGGTGATGTCCACGATGAAGGCGATTTGGTTCGGCTGCCCTTCGAGTTTCGCTGCACCAAAAAGACCCCAGTGTCTCGAGCCGTCCCGCCTGAGATATTCCGTTTCGTAGGGAGTGATGCGACCGGTCATCCTGAACTCCTCGGACGCTTCTCTCATTCTCGTCTTCCACTCCGGCGGGACCAGACGACCCCAGTGCCGCACCCGGCCCGCAGCGAGATCCTCGCGATTGGCGCCGATCATCTCCAGGAATTTGTCGTTTCCGTCGGTGATTCGCTTCTCGGCATCGAAGTATACTATGCCGATGATGCCGCTCTCGCTCAGACGGCGGAAGCGCGCTTCGCTGTTCCGGAGCGCTTCGAAGGACCGTTTCCGCTCGATGGCATACCGAATGGAGCGCACCAGGAGATCGCTTTCGATCTGTCCCTTCGTGAGGTAGTCCTGAACATCCAGGTGCAGGGCTTTCAGGGCTACCTCGTCGTCGGCAAGCCCGGTGAATACGATGATCGGAATAGTGGGGGATTGCCTCCTGATAACAAGGACCGAGTCCATACTTTCACTGTCAGGAAGCCTCAGGTCCAGGAGCACGATGTCAAATGGGCCCTCGCGCAGGAGCTGGAGCCCTTCGAACAGCCGTGACGCCTGGACGAGGGTAAAAGAGGGCTCTCTCACCTTTTCCAGCATCCGCCTTATCAGCTCCGCATCGTCCGGATTGTCTTCGATTGCGAGCACATGTATATGCACGTTCTTCATTTAGCCCTCCCTCAGCAATAGTTTTGCGGTCTGATGCAATCGAAATCTCTCGTTTCATCCAGAATATGTCAGCTCTGATGAACGCCTCCTACCACAAGATATTCTAAGGAGTTCGACAGTAAAGATAACAGATACAATTATGGAAATAAAAAAGGGCTTGGAATCGCCAAGCCCCTTAAGAGGAGTATCTGATTGTCCGATTGGATATTGATAAGAAAAAATACAATACAGTCTTCGACACGGCAACCACCACCGTGTTTTACAGGGACATGTTCTTCCACATATGTTGATATAATTTCGTAAACTGTTCACGCAGGTCAATCTCCCACTTCTTATTCGAATGCCTGGTGCCATAATACCGCATGTTACGAAATCAACTACTATAAACCCTTCCGGCTTAATGAATGAGTTTTTTGATCATACGAGCTCGGCTGTCTTAATCTTTTAAGATCCGGAGCTTCCCATCTCCTTCTCAAAAAAAAGTTTGGCTCCATCGATGATTGTATTAATTCAATCACATATGTGCAATATTGTCAATTTCAAATATCTGCAACCGTTCACTTCATTACAGATAATGTAATTCGTCGAAAATAATTCAACATTCCGGATCTCTGATTCCTCCATATTGAAGAATGATCGTAGCCGTAGGTTTTATCACTTTATTTAGCTTCGAAGATATGACCGATGGAGTTTCTTAGTCAAAACGCTCATAATCGATACTCGTGTTAGATTTGTTCCATGAACAACTCTAACCTTAATATGGCCTCAGGGACATGGAGCGCGCGCCTGCAATCACCCTTCCCGGCGTGCCCACCACAGGGTTGTACAACATTGAAAAAATTATTTTCCCCTGGCTGACATGAAAATAGCTTCCCCTATGAAAACGCAGATAATAATGTGCTACACTTTAATCAGGAGTTATGTTGTATTGTTTAATTCTGAAGAGGGTTTTGGCAATCATAAAATTTCTTCTGATCCAAGATTGCCTGACCCTGCACGTTAAGGCGCAGAGGTTGGAGATGTTGAAAAATGATCTTGGTGGGGACAAATATGAAACACCGGGTCATTCGTTTAGAAAGTTGAAAGGACATTGTGAACAGCGAACTCGCGCTGTTCGAGGTTTCCTGAAGGTGTAATGACATGATCAAGGGTACTATTGTTGTTCTCGTGCTTATGGTCATTGCAGTGACTTCGCCAGCACGAGAGAAGAATATAGATACGGCAAAAAGTGGCAGGGACTTGACCAGCCAGATAGAAAACAACGTTGTGTCTCCCGTCGTGAAGGAAAAATATGAATACTACGAGGTCTCGGGGAGTTGCGAGAAAGACGTTCTGTGCGCCTTACAACATAAATGCATCTGTTGGACCGATGGGAAAAAGTACGATTCCTTAACGAACTGGAAAATTAAATGGGATTACGACTATGACCGCACTCCTCAAACGTGCACGACCGATTCCTTCAAAGTGACCGTCGATGTCATCTTCCACTTGCCGAAATGGGTGAAGACAGGTGATGCTCCCCCGCCGCTCGTGGAAAAATGGGACACTTATATGGAGAAACTCCTCATGCACGAGAAAGGGCATCGCGACAGGGCGGTAGAAGCGGCAACCGAAATTACGCATGCCGTAAAGGAACTTCCTGCTGCCCGAACCTGCGCTGAACTCGACCGTGAAGTGCAGGCGTTATCGCACGAGCGGATGGAAAAAATGACCGGAGTTCAGGAGGAATATGATGCCGCTACGAAACATGGCCGAACGCAGGGTGCCGTGTTTCCGTAATATCATTGAAGTCCGTAGAATTGTAGAAACCTATCGAGGATCTAAAAAAAGTGCCAAAAGTGCAAAGAGTGTCCAAGCTGCCTTCGGAGTAGTAATAAGAAGCGGTGAAAATGACCCTGTTTTTACTCAACAATTTCATCAACTTAGAACGTATAAAATGCGCTTTTATAATGGGGCCGCATCTGGGCTATCAACTTAAATTTACTCCGTTTGAAGTTTTCACAGCCGTTCTGTGAAACCTCTCACGGGGCTTTTTAGTATCATGGGAAAGTTTCTTTGACGTTACTGACGTTTTTCCCGAAGGCAATATCGGGCTGGCCGGTTCGCTCCCCGTTCAACCGATCTTCGCGACCGCCTTACCGGGCAGAAGGAATAGCTATGAATCGAACGTTCTGCATGCTCCTCATCGGCTTGTTCGGCTGCGCTCAGATTCCCAAAGGTGTCAACGCCGTAAAGGGTTTTGACGTACAGCGCTATCTTGGCACCTGGTACGAGATCGCAAGACTTGATCACTCATTTGAACGAGGTCTGACCAATGTCACCGCAGCCTACAGCCTGAACGAGGATGGCACCCTGAAGATTGTGAACCGGGGGTTTGATCCCAAACTCAACCGCTGGAAGGAGGCAACGGGGAAGGCTCATTTCGTCTCCGGACCCGATCTGGGCAGTCTGAAGGTCTCGTTCTTTGGACCATTCTACAGTGGATACAACATTGTCGCAATCGATGAGCGTGATTATGCGTACGCGCTCATCTGCGGGGACAGCAGATCCTACCTGTGGCTCCTGTCGAGGCAGCCCAAGCTATCAGGTCCTGTAGTGGCGTCACTCGTCCAACTTGCCAAGAATCTGGGTTTTGAGACCGAGCGGCTGATTTACGTACCATAGACAGGCGCGGCCGGTCCGCAGGACCCGGATTGGCAGGCAAACAGCCGCTCCTGATCCTTGCTGTTCGTGGTACAATTTCGTTGGCATTCAGTAACTCCTCTTTCTTGAATAAATCCGACCTCTGTGCGGAAGACGCATGGGAAAGGACGTCTCATTCTTGATCGTGTTCTTAACCCTGTCCTAGCAGCGAAAAGGATCTACTCCATGGAAAAGATCAAACTCGGCATAAGCTCTTGCCTCCTCGGCGAAAAGGTCCGCTACGATGGCGGACACAAGCTTGACCATTTTCTGACCGACACGCTTGGCAAATACGTGGAATGGGTGCCTGTCTGTCCCGAGGTTGAGAGCGGCCTGCCGGTACCTCGCGAGGCCATGCACCTGGTGGGTGACCCCGATGCACCGCGCCTGGTCACGGTCAGGACGGGTGTGGACCACACCGGCAGGATGAAGAAGTGGGCGAGCAAAAAGGTCGCGGCGCTGGAGCGCGAAGAACTTTGCGGGTTCGTGTTCAAAAGCCGGTCCCCCAGCTCGGGCATGCGCGGCGTCAAGATCTACACGGAACTTGGCATGCCGTACGCCATCGGCTCAGGGATCTTTGCCCATGCGTTCATGGGCCGGTTCCCGCACCTTCCCGTGGAAGATGAAGGCAGGCTCCACGACCCGGCGATTCGAGAGAATTTCATCGAACGGATATTCGTGTTCAAACGGTGGCAGGAATTTAAAAAAGGGAAAGGCTCCCCCGGAGAGCTTGTTGCTTTCCACACGGATCATAAGCTGCTCCTGATGTCCCATAGCCAGAAGCACTATGGGGTTCTCGGAACAATCGTTGCGGGGGCAAAGAAGGCCAACCGACAAGAACTGCACCAGCAGTACTTCGCGACGCTCATGGATGGATTAAGACTGCTCGTCACCGTCAAGAAGAACACCAACGTACTGCAGCACATGGCGGGCTACTTCAAGACGCTGCTCTCGCAGGACGAGAAACAGGAACTGCAGGAGGTAATCGAGCATTACCACCGCGAACTTGTCCCCCTCATCGTCCCCGTCACCCTCATCAAACACTTTGTGCGGAAATATGATGTGGAATATTTAAAACGGCAGTACTACCTGAACCCCCATCCCTTGGAGCTGATGCTCAGGAATCATGTTTAGGCAGTACAGCGTGCGGATTAGGTAACCTGTGCCTTCTTCTCATGATTCATGACGTGATCGATGTAGGCCTTAACATCGAACTTCGACTTGCACCCCTTGTAGCTCATGTATCTGATCTTTCCGAATACCCGCCGTTCGCCCCATGCCCTGTCGTGAACTCCACCGATGCTCCAGGCAATGCCAGCGTATCCGTTGGGATCCCTCCCGTCCAGCTCATACTTGTCGTTGAGATAGATCGCGATCTCCATCGCCTGCTCCGGCGATTCAGCCCATTCCAGGATCTTTTTTGCCCAGTACATGCGCAGGTAGCCATGCATCTTCCCCTGCGTCTCCATCTCCCTCTGGGCTGCATTCCAGAGTTCGTCGTCCGTACGGGCCTCCTCGAATTCCTCCAGCGTATAGAGATGCTCACGGCGGTCCTTCCGATGCTTCTCCAGGCTGTCTTTTGACCATGCAGGGAAAGAATCGGTGGTGTCGTAGGCGGAGTTGTAGAGACAGAAATTGTCCGATAGCTCGCGCCTGATGATAAGCTCCTCCAGAAAGACGTCCTTGCTCCTTTTTCCCGCGTTCGACCGCATCACGGCGAGTGCAGTCCTCTGCGCCGACAGCTGTCCGAAGTGAAGATAGGGTGACAGGTTCGACTGTCCATCTCCGGCGGGATCGTTTCTATCCTCAACGTAGCGCGGAAGCTTGTACTGAATGAAGCGGCGAAGAGCCTGCTGCGCCGCCTGTTCGCCCGGCACCACCCACGAGACCTCCGGCACTGCCGCGTTCACGTTCAGGCTTTTTCTTGCCGCGGCCCAGTCAATGGGTCGGGTCTTTCCTTGCCACGTGAAGGGATGCCGCTTGAGCGCCGGCACCTCCGTCAGAAATTGAGGCAGCATTCTTTTAATCTTCGGCCGAATGGTGTGGGCGCCATACTCCTGTTTCGAAGACGCAGCCCAGCAGGGCACAATGTTGTGGGCATCCACCTCTACAAAAGGAATCGGGATCTTTCTGGCCACCGCATGCCTCCATGCTTGCTTGATTCTCAGGGGATCAAAGTCCGTCACCAGCATGCCGGCGTCGTTTGTCCTCAAAAACCCCGGAAGCGTCTTCTCCGGAGCTCCAATGAGCAGAAAGAAGGGTATGTTCCTTATTGCAAGGTCATTCTCGACTTCCTCAAGTCCCCGGAGCATGAAACCATACTGCCGCATGGCGGCATTCAGAAACTCGGATACGAGACAGAACACGACGGCCACCGCGACATGGGCCGTCCTGGCCAGTTCCAGCGCGTAGAGCAGTGCCCAGTTGTCGCGTACCCGCTGGTCTCGGCTCATCCAATAGATGACGGCTCCGTTCCGCGGCTGCTTTAGGTTAAGATTCCTGACCCGCCCTGGATCCACACGGCACCCTGCTCTCAAGAAAGTACAAGAGATGTGTTCTCCATAGGTTACAGTATACCAAATATTTCCCGCTCTACTCTCTTCGTCGACACAGACAGAATGCGGAATCACCCTACAGGGTTTTCTCATTTACGGTATTCGCCCGTGGGAAGGGCACCGCGTAGGAAAGCGCCAAAATCTTTGTTGAACGTGACGGACCGGCCCTTGCGTATGTTATACTTTAAACGGACCAGGGGGTAACTGTGCGAATACTTGGCAAACTGATTTTCATTCCGCTCCTTCTTTCGTTGGTTGCCTGTCACGCAAAACAGGAAGGGGCCGTTGAAGGGACGATTGTCCCCCCAGACGCGTCAGCGCAGGTATCGGCTAATCTAGAAGGCAAAACCATCGCGACGGTGCGCGCCAATGGGCAAGACGGGAAATTCAGACTGGGGCTCGCGGCCGGGACCTATACGATCACCGTGTCCACATCCGCATCTCCCCTCCCGGTCCGTCTGGACGGCGTTATCGTGAAGCCCGGAGAGACGATCACGCTTCCGCCTTTTCAACTCGCGCCACCCTCGGGCAAGGCAGCCCTGGTAGGCCGGATCGTCCCCCCGCAGCCAGACGGCGAGATCAAGCTCATCTATGAGGGTAAAGAACGCGCATCCGTGCACGCCGACCGTGAGGGCAAGTACGAATTCAAGGAACTGCCCGCGGGCACGTACGAAATACGGGCATCAGCACCCGGCCACGCCGATGATGTTGCTCCGGTCGTCATCCCAGAGAATGAAACAGTGCGGCAGACCGACGTTCTTTTTCCTATCGTAGCCATCAACGGCGTGGACTGGGCCGCAGGAAAGATCCGCGCTACCGGTATCGGATTGACGCCGCCGAACGCCGCGAACGCCAGTGCAGCACGTGCAATGGCGCAGCGCGCAGCCCTTGCCGATGCGCAGAGAAACCTGCTCCGTACCGTCGAGGAGATCAAAATCGACAACGACCGCAAGGTCAGTACCATCATGCAAAACAGAGCTGTCGCTACGAGGATCCAGGGTTTCCTGAAGGGATACACGGTAGTAAGCGAGCGGGAACTCGAGGGCGGCAGGTATGAGATTATTCTGGAACTGCCTCTTACGGGTACCGCAGGGCTATCACGCTATATTACTGAATAGCCCGGATCCCCTGGCGAGGCAGCTGAAACTTCCAGGGGTCCACCCCCCGAAAGGGCACCGTCAAGGCAGTTTCGGAAAGACAGGTCTTTACGGTAGGCATTCGCTTCTTTTCTTCCTCCTGTTGATCTATCGGGAATTAGTTTTCGTACGCTCGTCTTTTTTCGGAAAAAGACCAGGGAGAACCCGCAGCTGCTGGCTTTCCATAAGGCATCGTGGTTCCATAACCGTGGACATCGGTGAAGAGGCTTCTATGCATGAGATCAACGATATAGGGGTTATTGCGCATGTTATCCAGCTTGCCGTCGCTCCGGTGTTTCTTCTCTCAGCGATCGCGGCGATGCTAACTGTGTTGACGAACCGGCTTGGTCGAATTATCGATCGCGCCCGCGTTTAGGAAGATAAACCGGAGCACACACCAGCCGAGATAGTCGCGGACCACACACCGAACTTGCAACATTGTCACGGCGATCAAAGCACATCAATCTGGCTATTACCCTCTGCACGACAACGGCATTATTAGTGTGCGCCGTTATCGCTATCCTTTTTCTCGGAAACTTTTATCAAATCGGCTTCGCAATTCCCATCGCGCTGCTGTTTATCACGGCCATGCTGTTCCTCGTCGTGGCATTTCTTGTTTTTTTACGTGAGGTTTTTATTGCTACCGCGAACCTTCGCATTGGGCCGCACTGATCGACATAATCCAGGGGGGCTGGAGCTCTGTAGGTGCTCTGCGGAGCGCTCGGACCATGGAGGGAGCGACCAGCCGGTTGCAGGTCGCTGTGAACTTTACTTCTCATATCGAACTACAGGGGGACATTTTTGGAAGTGCATCGCTCAAACCGCGGTTCGCAAGAATAAGTGCAGCTTCACTGCGGATTGATCAGCATGCCAAATTCGTTGTCCTGATGAGTTTATTCTCTTCCCCGTGCAAAACGAGGGACCTCACCATTTGTCGATCATATTAGTTCAGGAAGCATGACCTTAAGCCGGTCATTCTCAACCGATTTGTACGGAGAGCATGGAAACCGAAACCCCGTCAATTCCCTCGACCGGGAAACTGACTTGCTCGCCTTTTCTTCGAAGTGCGACCACATAGAGGAGAGGCAGGTAGTGATCCGGTGTGGGAGCGGACAGCAGTGCGTCACGGCCCAGATCCCCGTACTTGATGAGATGATCGTCCTTGGCATCGAGGAGCAGCGCACGTACTTTGCTCTCGAATCGTTCGGCCCAGTCATAGGGTTTGGCATCGGGGCGACCCCATGCGTAGGCATTCGGATTATGCACCACGCTGCCGCTTCCTATGATGAGCACACCTTCATCGCGCAACGGTGCCAGGCGTTTTCCGATCTCGTAATGATAATCCGGAGGCTGCATTTCATCGATGCTCAATTGTATTACGGGCACATCCGCCTCGGGATAGACATGGCAGAGCACGGACCATGTCCCGTGATCAAGACCCCACTGCGTATCAAGTAAGACCGTGGCCGGCCCAAGGAGGTCCTGGACGCGTTTCGCGAGCTCTGGAGCACCCGGAACAGGGTACGAGACCTGTAAAGCTCCTTGGGAAAACCACCAAAATCGTGGATCGTTCTGGGAGCGGCAGCACCGCTCACCAAGGTTCCCGGCACGTACCAGTGAGCGGAAATTGAAAGGACCGCCTTGGGCCTCGGTATATCCCTCCCGAAGCGGGCCCAGCCCCTTGAATAGTCATTGACCTCTAAGGCGTTCATCGGGTTGCCATGGCCAAAAAACACGGCAGGCAGTGGATTTTTCATATCATAACTCGCTTTCCAGTTTTCATTAGTCAATGTTAATATAACTGTTATTCAGAAGCTCACCGAATCGATCGGACCAAATAAACAGGGGGGCCAGACAATCATTCGCACGATCTTCAAACCGAATGAGGATCTGGCCCCTTTCGTGCGCACAGGATATCAGGCACCGGCCTTCTTCACAAGCCTGAATCCGATATCCGTACCCATTTTTAATCCATAGCCAAGCATAATGTTGAGCATGCCAAGCGGTTCAAGGTAACGAGCTGACTTCAGCGGCCCTGCGTCTACGGAGTCGAAGCCTATATCTTCGGCCAGCTTGCGCACGGTGTCCTTGCTGCCGGAATCGTCGCCGGCAACCAGGACGGTGAGCCGTTCGCCCAGCAGCTTGCCGGTGTTCATGTTCTGGGCGAATATCGTATTGAACGCCTTAACCACATTGGCCCTTGGAATCATTTTTTGCAGTTCTTCCGACCCGGAAGTCGTGAATCCGAGAGCAAGCTCATAAGAGGGAGTCAGAATGTTACTAACGTCGACGATGGTCTTCCCCTCGAGTGCGTTCCCTGCGGTCTTGACTATCTCTGCATGGGCGTTCCAGGGAACGGCCAGAATCACTACGTCAGCCCATGCCGATACAGTGTGGGATGATTCCTCGGGATCCTTGGAACCGAAGCGAACTTCATGTCCAGCCCGCCTCAAGCCTTCCGCAAGCGCGCTCCCGACATTGCCTTTGCCAATGATCGCTATTTTTTTCGACATATCTGCACCTCCTTGTCACTCACGATGAAAAATATTCATCGTCGATCCTACAGGCCAATCTGCTTCATGTAGGTCGTATTGTCCCAGAACAACCATTCCTCGACCATAACGCCGTCTTTCCAATGCCCCACGGTGCACATGGTTATGGAAAACTTCTTACCCGTGGGCTGAATGAACTTGCCTTCGCCGATCGGCATAGGCTTAGTAAAGGTCCCGGTCATGACACCTATCACGGAGGTCCATTCCCCTGACCCGAATTTTACCGGATGGACTTTGATGCTGGTATCGGGCGCATATACGAACAGCGCCTTGAGGTCTTCAATGTGTCTTTCGATGCCGGTCGTGTAATGCCCATCAGGCCAGTTGACCTTGACGTCCTTTGAATGGCTTTCGTGCAGCCGTGTCCATTCCTGATTGGTAAACACCACGAAATCCAGTTCATCGAAGGTCTTGATGTTTTTATCGACCGTCGCTTTCTCATCGGTGAACTTTTTCAGCTCGTTTTTCGTCTCTTCAATCTTTGCCTGCATTTCCGGCGAGTAGTTGCCGTCCTTCTGGTCGGCCGAGAATGCCGGACTGACACATCCCACGAACAGTACTGCTAGCATGCACACACTGCGAGTCACATTCTTCATTTTCTCTCCTTTTATTTTATATTTTTACCGCACATGACAGGAAGCTAAATACCTCACGACTTTTTATGTTTTATAAACGTTCCGTTCTGGTACTCTTCGAATGCCAGTTGCAGCTCTTCTTCGCTGTTCATCACGATCGGACCATACCAAGCTACCGGCTCGCCTATGGGTTTGCCCGAGAGAAGGAGGAACCGGACAGGGTAATGAGCGGTCGTGACTGCGATATGGTCGCCGTCTGCATAGAGGCAGACCGTGCCGTTCCCGATCATGTGCTTTTTCGTTTCATCGAAATGCCCCTGCCCCTCGATGACGTAGGCGAACACCGTATGGCCAATCTTGGTCGGGTGCTTGAACTCAGCCTTTGCGGGAACCGTCACATCAAGATACTCGGGGTCGCTGATAATACCGATGACTGGGCCTTCGTGTTCCGCTACCCTCCCGCAGATAACCTTGATCTTCGTGCCGTTCTCGAGCCCGACTTCCGGGACCTGGGCGCTCCTGATATCACGATAGCGTGGTTCCATCATCTTGTGGGACCTCGGCAGGTTCGCCCAGAGCTGGAACCCCTCCATCCTCCCTTCATGATCTCCCCGCGGCATCTCCTGATGAATGATGCCGCTTCCCGCGGTCATCCACTGCGTATCCCCCGATGAGATGACCCCCTTGTTCCCCATGCTGTCTCCGTGCTCTACATCACCAGTTAAGACATAGGTGATCGTTTCAATCCCGCGGTGCGGGTGCCAAGGGAAGCCTGCACGATAATGGTCGGGAGTGCTTGAACGGAAGTCGTCAAGCATCAGGAAGGGATCGAACAACGGTACTTCGTTGTTACCGAACACCCGCTTGAGGTGGACGCCGGCCCCTTCCCGTGTGGGCCTGCTCGTGATAACCGTGCGGATCGTTCTCGCGTTTTTCATATCGTTCTCCATTGAATATGTATCAACCGTGTTTACTGTCGATATCTCTTCACACCTTGTTCCCATGCTCTCTTTTGTACTACTGCGGTGTCTTGGTGCGTCCGCACCGAAGGAGCCACATCTTCTCCCTCTCCGCTACAGCGAATTAGACCGGTTTTTTACCAAGACCCTAATGGTTCCGTCACAAAACGGCCCTGAAGCGCCCCGTCCGCTGACGCTCCCCGAAGAGGCCGCTGCTTCCCGTGCCCTCTCGATACGCTTCTGTTCATGTTTGATCTCCTTTTTTACTGTAGTGGGCCAAGCCTTCGGGAACCGCTGCATACGTTCGGCGATTGACCTAATTATCATGCTTGATTCCTTCATACGGTAGTGGTATCGTATATCAGTTACTTTCTAATTGCAAGTAGGCACTATTTTGTAATGTACTTACTAAAAAGTAAGTATAGTTCAGGGAGGGCACCGCAAGGAGGTACGGTATGAGCAAGGAACAAGTCGGATGTCCGGTGGAGACCACGTTGGCGCTCCTCGGAAATAAGTGGAAGGTGTTGATCCTTCGGGAGCTCTTCACCGGGACAAAGCGCTTTGGAGAGCTTTCGCGGGGCGTACCCGGCATCAGCCAAAAGATGCTTACCCAGCAGCTGAGGCAAATGGAGGAAGACAACATGATCCAGCGAAAGGTGTATGCGGAAGTCCCGCCGCGCGTCGAGTACTCCCTTACCGAGATCGGCAAAAGCTTAAGCCCTATCCTTGACGCCATGCACAAATGGGGCACCAAATATCGGATGCTGAACGGTAAAAAGGGAGAGGGGAAGAAACGGAAGGACATAGTGTGTGAGGACAAGGAAGAGGTGGCATGATCACGTTCGCGACTCAAACTGCCTTCGCAGGTACGGCAGAGAGAGTCCCATAAGACCTTTATTGCTCAAAGCGATTCTCACGAATTGGATCGAGGCGACGATGAACCTCTATGCCTCTCCGATCTGTTCATGTACAGGCTATAACATGAATTCTTGAGCGTAACCATAAGTTCGTTTGGATGTTCAGAATACGTTTTGAATTTTACATGTCCTTACAATACTCTTCTCGTGGTTTTTTGCCCTTTCTCTTGATGTGAAATTCGATCATAATTTTCTTACTTAGCGCAGCAGCTTGATTTCGCGAAAAAAGCGCAGTACGCCGGGATGTATCAGGCTCATATGGGGAGCGGCCGCGATGGTATTTTCTGCCGTTGTCTCGCGCGCCTGTACCAAGCGGGCTCCCAGCGTCGACTCACCACGGTGCAGTGCACGCGCAAGGCGATAGGCCACGTCATCCGAAAGAGTCGACCGCGCCAGCACAAAGCTCCATGAACCAACGGAAGAGATGGGAGAACTTTGCCCGGGATAGCTGCCGGCGGGGACGGTTAACCGACGCAAAAAAGAGCATTTTGCAAGAATGCTTTTGATTTCATCGGTAGTCGGCGCGACAAAGCGCGCTCCTGAGGGTGATTTTGCGACCGCTGCAAACCCCGGCCAACCGGGTCCTCCTCCCCACAATGCCGCGGCACGCCCGTCATTCACCATCGCCGGGCCATCACCGGCCGCTGTGAGATAGATGGCCTTAAAATCGCGGTCCTGGTCGAGACCGATAGCATCGAGTACATAGCGCGCTAGGATCACAAGGCCGGAGACGCGCACGCCGAAAACGACGGGTTTGCCTATGAGATCTGTGATACTGTGATAAGGACTGTCGGCGCGTACTACGAACATTCCCGGTGTAGAATACATCGCGGTGATTATTTTCAGTTTTACCGATGCCCTGTTTGTGCTTGAAAAAACATCGTGAACCACTTCACCTTGGACCAGCGCAATATCAAGTTTTTCGGCCTCAAGCAGAGGGACATTTTCAATGCTGCCTTTAGTATTTCGCGGCTTTACCTCGAGCGAGGGGTCGAATCGATTAATCGTCTCGGCAAATGCTGCCCCATAGACCGGGAATCCGCCACCCGGTGTAGCCGTTCCCAGGATCACGACTAGCTTGTCCTCTGCAATCAAATTTGTACTTGAAAGCACGGAGACGGCCGCTCCAGCAAGTAAAAGCATTGAGATTTTTTTCATATTCTTTTCCTAACTGGTGCTCACGTACCATCTGTCACTGAGCTAAGAGAACCCGGAGGCAAAGATCACTATGAGCATTCCATCCGTTCGTGAATGATCCTGCTTACGTTCGCATAGCGCAGCCCAGGAACACGACTTCTCAAAGATCCTGAACAAGCCGTGCATGGTTGTGCGGTCGGCAGCGACACAGGACCTTGGATATTGCTGCAACGATGACACTCGCAGTAAGCAGCTTCGCATCGTGCTCTGAACTGCCGTCACAGTGGAGCCCCCCATATGCCTGGCGCGTTGCCGACGCATTATTGTTCTTGATCTGGTTCTCAAACAGCCTCCAAAATCGCTCTTGACGATGTAGATCAAAATCCGCGCTCGTCGTGTTCGCCGAATCAAGTTTACATTAATTCTATATGAAATTTGCATTTCCCGCTAAAGTTATTGATCAAAGTTGTCTTCCTGACGTTGATGTTGTTCCAAGTTATCTGAACGCACAGGGTTACAACCTGATTTTGCTCCAAGCTACTGTCAAAATCCGCATTAATTTTTCTCCCTATGGTCAATACCGAGGCGATGAATCGGCAGGGCCAGACGGGCCCAAGTGACGAACCAACCCTCGATTGGCAGGGCCCCAAAAAAAGTTCAATGAACGCGGTATTGGTCGAAGCGGTAGCGTTTCGACCAAAAACATGATACAGTGGAATAGGATATGGGGGATGTGTTGACGCATCCCACCGTGTTCAACATATCGGCCTCCAGAAGAGAGGGCGGGGCAGTTCGTTCCTTCTGGACAGAACGTGTCACCGCTGATAGTGAGGGTGGCCCGCACTATGACCGCAGTCTGCCATGGAAGGCAGTCAACATGGAAAATGCCGGATCATGTCTCCTGATTTCGAAGTCAAAAAAGAAATACCGGACAAGTCTTTCTTAGGATGGGCCTCTTGCACAACGGCACCTCTCGGAGTGCTCGCATTCTGGGTCGGCATGTTGATGGCGTCGAGGAGGTACCCTGAGGGATACGACTGGCGATATACGACAGTATCCCATCTGCTCACACCCGGCCGCAACCCAGCAGGCCACCTGTGGGCGACGGGAGGCATCATGCTCTGTGGCCTTTGTGGATTGTGCTGGGCGGTGATATTGGCCCGGCGTTGGCCTCATGAGAGTGCGGAAGACCAGCCAAGCGGAATAAAGACGCTGGAGTTTGGAAACGTGTTCATGATGTGTTCCGCCGTGCTGCCCGAGTGGCTGCTTCGGGTACATAAGGGGCATGAAATCTTCGCGGTATTGGCGTTTGCCGCTTTATGCTTCGGTATGGTCCGTTTGATGTTCCAGACTATCGAGCGGATCTTTCTAAGGCGAATGCGCGGAACCACCGGTCGTGCACGGCTCTACGCAGCCATCGTGGCTAGCACCGCAGTGTTACCGATCCTGTTGGCCGGCTTAACTCAGGCCTATGTGTATTATATGCTTCCTGAACTCCATGGGGCAAACCTTCCGGCCGCGTATTTAAGCTTCCCCTTTTGGGAATGGGTCATGTGCGTCGTGCTCTCCGCATACTTGGTCATCCTCTCGCTGGCGACACATGTGGTCTACACCACACGTAAAGCCGGAGAAGGCAGGTAGGCGACACCCAACAATGATCGAATCATCGGGGTACGCCACATCGGCGTAAACCGCAGGTCCTCTTTCGTGGATTCTGTCGAGGCAGCCCATCCATCAGAAACGGTGATGCCTTCCCTCACTCAATCTCAAACTCCTATGCATTGATCGCTGTACCACTCTTGGTGGCAGCGAATGATCAGTTATATTCCTGAATGAAATGACCGATTCTGATCGCAACGTCTTGTGTCGCGGCCTTCCTGAACAAGACACCAGCTCCAACTTTTTGAAATTCTGTATTTCCTCTGAACGTTATCAGTGCACACCCTCAGGAGACCTCCTTTTTACTCTATACAATAAAAATAACTTTGATTAAAATTCATGATACAATATCTAAATGAATATTTTGGCAACCCAATTCACTGCAGGAGGCGGCGTAGGAAACGAGTATTGGTTGCGTATTATAGCAGGACAGGCATGACGGAAAAGATGGCTGAAGGCATCGCGGAAGGAGTACGCTTTAGCGGAAATGCCGCAGAAGTGAAAAAGATTTCTGATATCACGAATGAAAAATCTTTTGAAGGATATGATGGCTTCATATTTGGATGCCCCACCTATCACAAAGACATGACGGATAACTTTAAGACGTTCCTTTTTCTTGCCCAGAAGGGGAACCTTGCGGGTAAAGTCGGTGGCTCATTTGGATCGAGCACTCACACCGGTGAAGCCTCAAGGCTGATCTTTGACACGATGGAGTTTGTATTCAACATGAAAATGACGAGTCTTGGCCCTTTTGATCTCAGGGAGAAAATCGTAGTTACTGAGGAAGGAATGCGGGCCTGTCAGGCTTATGGCCGGGCGCCCGGGAAAGATCTGGGTAATTGATGGGGTCCCTTTCGGGGCATCGGCCGTGTAAATTATCACGAGAAGTGAGAATTCATTTCCAGTACCCTCTTTTACGCGCATCTCACCTGCAAGACCTGGGTTTTGAGCGGGAGACCGCTCGGTTCATAGCATCGTGATCACCGCGAGGAATGCAATGAATTTAGGTGTTCTGCATAGGTGCCGCGCTCAATCGGATCGGTCGTAACGTGAAGTGCGATTTGGTTCCTGAAGCCGCCTTCGATGATGCCACTTTTTCCTAAATCTTTACGTGTCAATTGCGGTCAAACCTTTATCCTATTTGTTCGAACGATTCTTTGCTAACCTTGCAGACCGGGCATTTCCAGTCGTCGGGAAGATCTTTGAATTTCGTTTTTTCTTTTTGCTCCTTGTACAGCCATCTGCACGCGGCGCATCGCCAGAGGCCGAAGTCTTCTCGCATTCCTGTTCTCGAGGCCACCTCCCAACCCCTCTGCACCCACTCCTCAAGGCTTGGCGGATAATAGCCAGAAAACCTGACCTTGTCTCGCGCGTCTACAACCCTGACCTCCACAGTGTAATCGCCCTTTTTCACCATATAGCTCCAATCAAAGGTGTCCTTCGTCTCAGGATCAGTTAATTTTGCAATAAAGGAAAAAGAATTTCCGCTCCGTTTCACCTTTGACCAGCTGTAGCAACAAGGCTGGACGGACGTGCAACCGTATTTGCCATTTTCAGCTCAAGGCCGTCAATGCTCAGACCGCCAGGTTTTTCTCAATTGATATGCTCATCAGACCTCCAGCATCCTCTCAAATTGGTTATGGTTTTCTACCCAAAATTATGATCATTGCATTATCAATACATTTTTTTAAACTAAATGCCCGCACCGATGCTTTGAATTGTTAAGTCGGAACGAATAAAATTAATAGCAATCTCTTGTCAAGTTCAGGTCATCGTCATTCCGTTCATTGCTTTCTTCCCATTCCTAGCATACTGAGGTCGTAATAAATTTATATGTTTATATTTGACAAAATGAAATCCCTACGCATTTTCAACTGGAAATTTAATTAACCAGCCCCTTACAGTAATATTAAAGTTTTACTTGACATTAATAATCATAGCATGATAAAGTGGCACCACAACTAATTGATATATAATATTTATCATATAGCATATATTGTGCGTGATATACAACGGACTGGTAAAATTTTAAGGCCCATGAAAGGAGGTGAGACATCCCAGAACCGCCTTTAAAAAAGTGTTTTATTGTAAACTCGAACAATTTAATAGGAGGAATAACTATGAAAAAGAACCAAAAGGGTTTTACGCTTATCGAACTTCTCATCGTGGTGGCCATCATCGCAATTCTCGCGGCTATCGCCATCCCGCAGTTCAGCGCTTACCGTGTCAAAGCATATAACTCAGCTGCTGAGGCGGACCTAAGAAACTTGAAGACGGCTCTCGAAGCGTTTTATGCGGATGCCCAGGTATATCCTAACTAATCAATTTTGTGTATGAGGAGGAATTGCTGATGAAGAAAATCATTGGTTTTCTATGTATCGTTTCGCTTCTCTGTATTATCGGCGCAGTGCCTGCGATGGCACAGCAGGTTATTGGAGGCGGGGGAACCTTCACTCTTGGGGCTGTAGCAGGCTCAACAACATCGGTG
>DASPQB010000025.1:0-15394 GCA_035625205.1 Nitrospirota bacterium
CCATCAAGGGTGGCGATGAGGTGAAGAAACTCGCCGATACCACCCCGTGGCGGGAGAAACATCCGGTCACCGCAGGACGTGGACGGTCTGGGCTCGTCCGGATTTTTAGCCACTTCCCGATTAGGGATTGGTGGAACAGGAATTCCCGAAAATTCGGGCCGCCAAAAGCACCGGAAACACCCGCATCGACGCGGAAATTACAAAAAGCCGCTTAAATGTTATAAAAAGAACGGTAAATGATACACTTAGGCATCAACAATAACTTAAACAGATGCGAAGTACCCTCTAAACTTTAGCTGAATAATTCCCTCAGAAATACACTCAATGCATAGCAAGATGACCCAATGCCGTTTGCCTTTTCCGATTATCAATCTGCTTTACCGACATTGAGAGTGCCTTCCTGCTTCCTGAAAAGACACATAGGTGCTTTGCCCTTGTGAAGCTCGTATGAATACTATTCCTGGACAGCATCTTGACATACAGTGCGTCAACGGGAATGATAAGAGCGTCGAACTCACGACCATGTAATTTCTGGATGGTAACGGCATGGGCGAGGGATAGTTCCGATAGATCTTCCCATTCCTGGGTAAGCGTCTGTTTTCCTAATTGAATCTCGCAGGAATGGTTTTCCAAGTCAATCTTTCCGATTCTGCCGATGTCTCCGTTGAATATACCAAATCATAAATATTGCGAGTCTGGATAACCATGTCACCCTCTCGAGAGACCTGCTCACCGAGTGTAATCTGCAGCTTTCCTCCCTCTTCAGGATTCACTGCGTGCCGAATCTTTTGTTAAGGGATTCCGTTCCCCGGCTATCCCTGACTTGCGGAGATGGCATGTGAATCTCGCCATCCTTGCGAAAATAATCGGGGATTGTCTCTGTATATAAGCGACGAACCGTATCAAACTTTGTCATGAGGAAGCGCTGACCGATGATGAAGTGATTTAATCATGGACTTCTAGCCCCTTGTGATTGATGAACTTTAAGCAAATCAACACGTTTGAACTTCTCAGGGACGGTAAAAGTACGAGCAAGGACTTCACCGTTAGCCTTGAATTCCTGAGCAAAAAACTAGTTCTCGGCAGAGTGTCTTCCCGGCTCATAGCCCACTTAATTATTACACCCGATTGAACTATCTATTTCTCGCCTGCTCTTAATGGTGTAGCGAGTATCGCACTTGCTGAACTTTGATTCACAGACTCGGCCGCCGACTACAGGTAGAGGTTAACCATGAGCGACGCTTCCGACCGATTGTAATCGAAGGTTTTCTCTTGGGACAGTGAAAAGGTGATGCCGGTATTCGTGGTAATCATGTAATTCTGCGCAAGAGACGCCTTCATACTGCGATGTACATCACCCAGTTCATAGGATATCCATGCCGCGGAGAGGTTGATTTTCCACCGGTCGGTCATGTTCTTTAGGCAGCCGGCTGATGCCCCGATACCGGCGGCATACTTGTCATGCAGCTCGTCGCTCGCGATGAGGTCCGTTTCAAGAAAAACGTAAACTATCCCCAGAAGATCGGTCTTATACGCGAAACCGCCTCCGGGGTTCAGGCGGTAGACGAGTTGTTCCTGGCCACCGGACATGATCTCTCGGTCCAGACCCGTATTTACTTTCCATGAAACGGGTTTGAAAAATGCATCGCGGGGCGACAGCGAAATGATGTCAATGAACCGCAGTCTCTGCAGTACCAAGGCGTCATCTCTAAAATAGTACCGGCCCCGAACGTCCATGAAATTAATCTGTGCGCCTTCGATGTAGCCGTCGCCCTGGTCGAGCAGATCATGATAGGCAGGCCGCCAGCTCAGCTCTGTGAAAAAAGAATCCGTTCGATATCCCCCCCCGATGCCGAATCTCCCCGGAAGATGTCCTGCATCGGGAGAAACCGGCACGGTAGTGACCGCAGTGTCCTCATCCTGCATCCCCAGCGTGCTTCTTGCCTGCAAGGTCGGCAGAAACCTGTGCACGTACTCGTCTTTTCCGAGTTGTTTCCGCGCAAATTGATACTGGAGGAGTTCCGCCGTAAGATCGAGAATTCTCACCTTTTCTTTTGGATCGATGTCCATCTCCGTGATAGTCCGGGGATATATTTTTTGATCGACGACCTCCTGAGCCAAATTCCAATCTGTGCTCGCCATGCGCGAAGCAATGGCATGAATACGCTTGGCTTGGGACTGGCGATATTTGACTACGCTGACCAGACCCTGTTCCCTGACGAGCCGGACGGTATCAGAGGGGATAACCCAAAATTTAGCTTTACCCCAGAATGCATCGGTTAGGTGCACGGAAGGTCGTGCGGCCTCGAGCAAGAACAGAAGATCAAAGGAGCAATTTTCGTCAAAGAAGTAGTAGTCGGAATAGATGTCCTTGAGTTCCCAAATATGCATGACCATCCTGCGCACCTCTTCTTCCGAGAGGTTGAGCTCATACTCCCAGATGTCGCGGTGTTCGATTTCATTATATTCGCCTACCTTCTGATAATAGGGGAGGATGGAGTAATAGCCTCGGTAATAACCGAAAATGCCTTTATAGGCATAGATGAACCCATTCCGATCGGTCGTCACCGCCGCATAATTCACCGCATAGGAAAGCAGATCGTTCTGGGCATTTCCGTCAATTCTGATGAGCGTATGTCCGAACATGGAAGCGGGGCCGTTGCCGTGGGCGGCGGGAAAAACGAGAACGGCTGATTTAGGATTGATAAGCGCGAGTGCTTCCTCGAACTTTGTACACTGTGCAGCCGGGAGCTTCGATTCGTCCACGGAGAGCTGCTCCTTGAGCCAAGCATAGCGCGCAGGGAATGTGCACCGCGGAGGCTCGACGCCTTCCTGCACCTGTTCGAAAAAACTTATAATCGTCGCCTCCATCTCGGCACGGGGGTCAACCTTTCCGGCGGCAGCAAGGAAAAACCTCGGATCATCGACGAGACTTCTTCTGCCGGAACTGTGCGGCTTGTAATGGAGAAGGATATTCCAGTAATGGTCTTCTGAAAGGTGTTTCACTTGTGAGGCCTTCAGTAGCGAGTCAAGATAGTCGTTGCGGTCAGCGGCATGTGCAGCGGAGGTACATAAAACAGTATGGAAGGCCAGAGCCGTAAAAAAAAGGTATACGATACGAAACGTACCGTATACCTTCTCATCTGATAAAACGTATGGCCGGTACATTAATACGACGACACCGTAACCACATTATCTACTACCTTGGCGAGCTGCACGTTTTCGGAGGTGAATATCTGAGCAAAGTTTGCCTGCAGTTTCTGGTAAAATTCAGGCCGCTTATTTGCCGGAACCCGCAGAAGCTCAGCGAATGCTTCAAGCGTTTCGCCTCTACCCATAGCGATTTCCTTTGCCAAGTTGTCCATATTGGCAACCATAAATTCAATCAACCGGTCGTTCTTGGCAAACTTAGACGGCTGCTTACATTCCGACGTCCCTGAGGTGATGCCGAAGGTCTGGTTGCCTAATATATCGTTGGTCGTAGCCTGTAGAGACTGCAGCACGGTGGAATTGTCGGCTTTATCCTGGAAAATTAACGTGCCAAGACCACAACCCGTGTTTTTACGCGCCTCGCCGCTCGCATCCGCCCCAAAAGCTGTGCCCACGACAAAAACAAGCAGCAAGGAAATTACCAATGCTAGAGAAGTTATTTTCATGAACGACCTCCTCGTTAAGTTTTATGGACTCTTGATTTAAAATTATTTAACCCTACTTTTTAGTATTTGTCAAGCATTGCAGATCTGAAATAATGGCAGACAGACCCTTCAAGGCTTGTTTAAGTACTCAGAAAGATAGTGCACGAATTCTATCCTCACTTCTTCGTCCGCGAAGGCCATGATGTGTCCCGGCATGGATGTTTTCCAAAAATCCTTGGGCATAAGCGCAGCTTCATAGAGCAGGAAACCGTGATGGATAGGAACCACTGGATCGTTTACGCCGTGAATGATCAAAACCGGAACGGGTGCGACCTTATCGATCCACTTCACGGGGCTGTACTCGTCATTAAAGAGAAACGACAGCGGATACTGGAATGGCCAGGTAAGAAAAAAAGTGCCGAGTTTTTCACGAGCAATAAGGCGATAGCTTGAAAATGCGCTGTCGATAACAAGTGCTGCAATTCGTTCTTTATGCGGAAAACTTGCAACGGTATATACGGCGATAGCCCCGCCGATGCTCTGGCCGAGAACAACCACCCGTTTATCCTTTGTCTTCGGCAGGTTCAGAACGGTTTTGAGAGCCTCCTCCGCGTCGATGTGAACGCCTTTGAGGTTTGGCTTTCCCTCAGAAGTCCCGTAGCCTCGGTAGTCGAAGATGAATATGTTGAAACCTTCCTTGACCAGCCATAAAACACTGTTTACATGCGTGCTCAAATTTTCCCCGTTGCCGTGAAGGATGAGTATCGTTCCCAGGGCCTGCGGATTTGCCTCAAATAACAAGCCGTGCAAGGTTATCCCGTCGGGGGTTTTGAAGTAAATGTCCTCAGGAGAAAACAGCCACGTCAAGGGATTAAACTTCTCCTGTTTTTGGGGGTAAAAAAAGAGAGAGCTGCATCCCACTGAAAACAGAAGAGCCATGAACAGCAATAAAGAGAGAACCCTTCTTTCTGATAACCCCATCGGCGTACTCCGATCCCGGAAACGGCAGGCGTATCAAGAACTGCATATTGCCGTGCCCCATTTTTAAATAAGGGAGCGGCTGCGATACTTTTTCTCAGGTGGAAGCGTGACCCGCGGCTCTTGCGGCTCATGGAAATTTCATTGTGCACACGGTAATATACCGTAAGAATCTCAATGCCTTTTCTGGCTCGTGAATTACCTTATTTAGGATCGGAATGCTATATTCTCGTGCCTATATCGCAATTTTGAAGCTTACAATCGAGTTTATTGCCTGGTGAAGCTTAACGGCACTTGTCATAAAAAATTAAAATAGTGAGGTCATAGGTGGCAGTTCTTTTTTTTGACGGTGAGGCTGGCCGCTTGCAAGGGAAGTCATAGTCCGGTAATGTCCACAGTCACGGCGTGGAATACCAACTTATCTGTCGCGAACAGGGGCGGCAACCCCGTTTTTTAAGGGCACTATTGCTTTGAAGACGTGCTCGCACCTGTTCCGTCCACGGTGGATGCTGGGTCTGGTCCATCTTCCCTCATTGTTGACCTCTTGGGCAAGTACGTACGCGTGACGAATGAAAATAGCAATTAGATATCGTAGTACTCGATTGGAGTGGATGGCACTCTTTCGCCCAGATATGCGCATACGACGAATATGAATCTACTAACTATCACGACCATAGGCGTGCATTGAGAGACTACGGTAAGCTCTGCTCACATGCAAGTTCTGCAGATGATTTAGCTACCGCTGTTTAGATAGCGCTGAAGAAAATATTTGAGATATAAAGCATTTGATACTTTCCTAAACCATGCAACATTTGTAAATTGATAGTTCTTCTCCAATTTGAGCGTACAATACTTGTGCACCAGGGGCTATTGGGGTTCAAGCATAATTCTGTACTATTCGTTCGGGATGACTTGTTTGCCTTTAATCATAATTTCACTTGCCACGCCTCCGTGTCGGATATGGCTGTGAGATAGGTTCGCGATTGAATCGATGTCCTGATCAGTGATGTCTCAACACATGTCGACCACGGATGCCTGTTGCTTAAAAATGATCCGAGAAGAACGATTCTTCCCGTCCATTGTTGAAGCGCGTGCTACCTACTGTGTCATGGTCTCTATAACGGCATTGATGCGTCGATTTTTCTGTCTTCCTTCGGTAGTTGCATTATCTGCCACAGGTTGTGATGAACCAAATCCCTTGGCGATCAAGCGTTCGGGGGCAATTCCGAGCTACTGGATCAAATAGGTCCTGACGCTTTCCGCGCGTTGCGTAGAGAGTCGGAGGTTGTATTTCTCGCTCCCTACGTTGTCCGAATGCCCTTCAATAAATGCCGTGGTCTCTGGATGAGCAGTCATGAAGTCGGCCATTTTTTTTAGTGCTCCGTCATACTGGGGTTTAATGTTAGCTTTCCCGGTATCAAATTCTATTTTCAAAGCAATACTGGTCTTTTCCGGGGCTCTTGCGACCGGGGCTTCTGCGACGGGCGCTTTTTCCACCATAGGTGCCTTCTCTTCAGGCATCGGTTTCGGTTGTTCCTCAGCTACTGGTTTCGGAGGACAAAGAGCTTTAATTTTAACGATTGCTTCTTGCGCTATATTGATTGCTTCTAGCGTATGAGACGCCTCGTAGACCTCATAGGCCCTGTCCACCATATCTTTTGCAGCGTTATATTCTGCCGGACATTCCTTGTCTTTGCCTGCCATACGGGCTTCCTCCAGGGCCCGAGATGCATCCACTAACGGTTTGTGATAGAAGGAATACTGATTTCTGCCGGGAGGTGCTGTTTCCCAGAGGCTCATCCGATCATCATACTCATGAAGATCATGACAAGCGCGCCTAGGAGCGCACTTTTTGTTATTGCGTGCATATTTATTCACCTACAGACTTTGCTGCAGAACATGTTGTTTTCATTGTATGTCCACCTCTTATTGTCAGGGGGACGCATTGATAACCTCCTGTAGCCTAATAAGATCTGCAGCCTGTCTGTTTTTGATCACACAACTGGGATTATGATCACACGCAAAATATGGATGAACCCCCACCCATCATGTAACCGCTAACCTACTTCCCACACTATTAACCATAATCACAGCGATTGTTCACAATATATGATCACCTCTCAATCTGCTCCTTAGATGCAATTCTGTCTGGCGAATCCTAGCCTCCGCCAAAGACGAGCTGACAGTCTCGTTGTCCTTTGACGTAAACGACTCCATGTCCTTACGGTTCTTTGTGATCCTCTTCCTAGTTGTGTTCGTGGCGAATTTAGCGGCTAGGTCCTTTGGGCATATTGGCTACAATTATCGAAAGATTTAGTAATGGATAGGTCATGCGCGATATCATGTCCTTAGTTGTAGTTATGATTTATTATAGCGCAAGTACAGGTTTTCAGTTTGGCATGGATAGCAGCATAAAATTACAAAAAAGACGCGACTAGGGTCTTATGTGTACAGGAAAATATCGCCGCTCGCAGATGTGCTCAGTCACGGGTAGATTTTGGCTAAATCTTAACCAGAAGATCATGCTTGTTAAATGGCTGCTTTTTATGTTGCCGGGCGGTACTACGGTGTGTTGAAATTGTGGGATAAGAGACGAATAACGCTTGTTGTAGAATGAGGTACAAGCGAAACCCGAGTAACCAGTGTGAATAGGTTTGCCCTTCTTCTTATGACTCTGCATTAGAAAGGTACTTGGTTCAACGGAACCAGGACAATAATAAGAGCCGAGTCAGGCTCAACCTGCAGCTCCTCCGTCAGAGCTCTACTCCTCTTTGTTAGAGTCATAACCTAAGTTTGTTTACGATGGACTATTGCTACGCATACTGCATAGTTTGCTATTGACCTAGGCCCCGAAATCTTTACCACCCTAAGAGTCGCCCATATGAAGGCGCTCTGTCAGACTTATGGTAGCATAAAGCCAAAAGGAGGGCAATCATGGGTGTACGGAAAATGTTCACTGCCGAGCAGATCATCGGGAAGCTCAGGGAGGCCGAGGTCCTCATGAGCAAAGGAGCATTGGTAGCCGACGTCTGTAAAAAGATCGGCATCACAGGCGTTACGTTTTACCGGTGGAGAAAGCTCTACGGCGGGATGCAGGTCTCCGCGCAAAACGGCTCAAGGAGTGGAAAAAGAGAATGCCCAGCTCCGGAAGCTGGTCGCTGACCTGTCTCTGGACAATGCAATCCTGAAAGAGGTATCCCGGGGAAACTTCTGAGCCCGGCCAAGAAACGCCGGGCAGTGGAACGCATGCAGGAAATATTTCATCTGTCAGAATGTCGTGTATGCCGGGCATTGGGACAACCACGGTCCACCCAGCGGTATCAGCCAATCATAACCGACGAAGAATCGCAATGAACAGCACGGGTCATCGAACTGGCGAGCAAGTATGGCAGGTATGGTTATCGCATGGTCACCGGGCTGTTGAAGAACGAGGGATGGAGGGTCAATCACAAGAGAATAGAGCGGATTTGGCGTCAGGAAGGTCTCACCGTGCCGAAGAAGCAGCCGAAGCGAGGACGGCTCTGGCTCAATGATGGTTCCTGCATCCGGCTTCTTCCCTAACGGAAAGATCATGTACGGAGCTATGATTTCCTGGTCGATAGATTGTCGAATGGCCGGGCGTTTCGCACACTGAACATCATTGATGAGTGGACCCGCGAATGCCTCAGCATCACCGTTAATCATCAGATCACAGCCCAAGATGTATTGAATCAGCTGTACAGTCTGTTCATCATGCGAGGTGTACCAGACTATCTTCGCTCTGACAATGGCTCTGATTTACCGCAAAGGCCGTCCGCGAATGGCTGGCCGACGTCGGAGTCAATACCCTGTTCATCGAGCCAGGCAGGCCTTGGGAGAATGGCTACATCGAGTCTTTCAATGGGAAGTTTCGGAATGAACTTTTGAACAGAGAAATCTTTACGACATTACTAGAGGCAAAGGTCTTGATTGAGATGTGGCGGAGGGAGTATAATCATATCCGACCACACAGCTCTCTGGGTTACCGGCCATCGGCCCCAGAGGCAATTCACCCCAAAAACCCGACTCTCAACCTGGTGCAATAACCGGGGGCAGCTCAATCAACGGTAGTATGGGACAATTGCTTCAGGCATAACCGACGCTCGCCACAGGCGGGCCTCCGGCTTAACTCTTGGAAAGGGGAGTGGTCGAGTCATTATACATATTTGCAAGAAGGGATAAACTGCCGAAAACGTCTTCAATCTCTGGCGGAGATATTCAGATGGTAATCGATCAATCAATGCTGAGGCATACAGATTAGCTTGTTGTTAAACGATTGGGGAGGGTAGTCCAATGAAGATGAATGTGTTGGGTCTCTGTGCGCTGTGCGTATTGGCATCATGCGACAGCGGGCAACAAGTCGCATCGCTAGAGAAGAAACTGAATGATACTCAAGCCCAGCTTTCTGCACTTCAATCTAGCATAGAGGCACTCAAGAAAGACATTCATGAAGTGAAGGACAAACAAGCCTCCGACGAACTCGTCCAAGAAAAGGACTGGTTTGCTTATCTTACTCCTGGCTCCAATGGCTACTCCGTCACTCGCTTCGATCTTGGATTTTTGATTGTGCGTCTTGTCAGCATCAAACCGTATGCCCATGGGTCGAAAGTAACGCTAGAGATTGGCAACCCATCCTCTGTCGCTATTAATCGTTTAAACGCCACGGTCGATTGGGGCAAGGTGGATGACAAGGGTGTGCCACTCAATGAGCACGCAAAATCAAAAGAAGTCACGTTAAAACAGTCACTGCAAGGCGGCTATATGACGAAAGTTCCACTCATTCTAGAAGGAATTCCACCTAAAGAGCTGGGTTTCGTGCGGGTCAAGCAAGTCAGTCATGGAGGTATTCGGTTTCTAAGGAAATGAGCAAATTGCTCTCCAGTGAGTTCCATCCGAATTGCCAGCTTCGGAATCATGCGGTTGAATTATGAACTCCTGCTTATTAGAACCAGTTTTATTATGCTTTTCAGCTAACCACCGTTCTTGCAAACCACATAACGTTGTGAATTCGGTCTTATCTAATGGCGCCGTAAAACCCCGGCATTCATGCCGGGCATATAAGGCGCTGGTTGCGAAGCACCCGAAGAACTGCTCTTTCCATGATGGATTGACTAATGTTCACCTGCCTGATATAATTTCCACCATGACCGGTCCTGCCAAAGAGCCCACTGTACAAACAATGACCGTCGTCGGGAAAGCCCTGGTAACAGACGACAGCACAGCTCTCGTGCTCGGGCTTCTTGGCGTTTCCGCAACAAAGCTCTGGAACACCGCCGTGTGGCATACCAGGGAAGTCTGGTCGAATACAGGGAAAATCCCCACCGATCCGGAACTCGATGGAGCCCTTAAACAAGATCATCCTCTCTGGTATAGGCGGTTGCACTCTCAAAGCGCACAGCTAATTCTTGAAGAGCTTCGGAAGTCCTATCAATCATGGTTTGCTCTCCGGAAGAAGGGAGATCGAAAAGCTCATCCGCCCGGTTACAGACGAAAAACCGTTCTGTCAACGGTGACATTCAAACAAAGCGCTGTAACGTGGAATGCCCGTACCTCCACGGTTTGCCTCAGCATGCCGAAGGATAGCTACGGCAAACAATTTCTCTTTCTGAAGCTCTGCCTTCCTCACGGCAGCCGTCTTACCGAGGATAACGTCCAGATAGGCCGTCTGGTTCATGAGAATGGCACGTGGTTTGTACACCTGGCCAATACCATTCCGCTCCCCCTACTTTCCGGAGAGGGGGAAACAATGGCCGCAGACCTTGGTATGAAGGACCTGGCCGCTACCGCCTGCAAGGATGGAACCATCTCCCTTTGGCTAGGCGGTGAGTTGGCCGCTCTTGAGCGGTACTTTGAAATGCAAAAAGCAAAGACGACCAAGAGCACATCCCGGAAATCACGTGCGTTGAAGCAAAAACGTTCAGGTCAGCGCTCCCCCCTGCTCAACAGCTTTACCAAATCCCTTGTCCGCGATGCAGAAGCTCGCGGCGTCACCACGATCATCGTGGGGATCTTAAGGACATCAGAGAAGGCAAAGACTGGGGAACCAGGGGGAACCAACAGCTCCATAAATGGCCGTTCGACAGGATCGTCAAGATGCTTGCGTACAAGGCCAGGCTCAAAGGCATCCGCGTTGTAGAGGAAAAGGAGCACTACACGAGACAGACCTGCTGTGTGTGCCATACCAGGGACAAGGCTGGCCGAGTGCATCGTGGCCTCTATGTTTGCACGCAGTGCGGTGCCATAATCCATGCCGAGGTAAACGGTGCAATCATCATCCTATCAGGTATCTCCCGGAGCAGCGTGGTGTCTCCGGGAGTAGTGGTCGTTTGGCACAGCCTTCGGTCAACCGGTTCGCCTGGAGAGATACCAGGCCAGGAGCAAAAGCCCATGAATCGGGGAGGTGGCAAACATCTCTGCCGCATCCGAAAACAGGATCAGCAGTGGCCCTCAGCAGCAGGGCCTGATTCGGGAATCCTCGGCTCCTTCATGCCGGGGAGGATGTCAACTACATATTATAATGTTAAATAATAGAATTCTCGGTTAAGAGAGAAGGCCCAATGTTGTTTGTTCTATTGCTATCGCTCGTCTGGTTATTGGCTTATTTCCAGGTCAAGCTCTGGGTCTGGACCATTATGGCGGCGGCGTTTCTGGGATATTGGACCGCTGCATGCGGCGGAAGTGCGGCTGTCTGGTTGATCTTCGTACTGGTGGCGACACTCTTGAATGTCGTACCGATCCGACGTGTGTTCGTGAGCGGGCCGCTGTTCGGCCTGTTCCGAAAATTGCTTCCCTCCATGTCCCAGACAGGGCGGGAAGCGCTTGAGGCCGGCACCATATGGTGGGAGGGGGAACTCTTCAGTGGACGTCCAAACTGGCAAAAACTTCTGGCCGAACCTGCTCCTGTATTGACGCCGGAGGAGCAGGCATTCCTCGATGGGCCGGTGGAAGAGCTTTGCCGGATGCTCGATGACTGGAAGATATACAAAGAGCTCCATGATCTGCCCTTGGAAGTGTGGCAGTTCATCAAGGATAAGGGTTTTTTTGGCATGATCATCCCAAAGGTGTATGGCGGTCTGCAGTTCTCGGCTTTGGCCCATTCGCAGGTGATCATGAAGATCTCCAGTCGCAGTATCACTGCTGGGGTGACCGTGATGGTCCCCAACTCCCTCGGCCCCGCCGAACTGCTGCTAAACTATGGCACGCAACAGCAAAAGGATTACTATCTGCCGCGGCTAGCCAAGGGTAAAGAAGTCCCCTGCTTCGCCTTGACCGGGCCCGAGGCGGGAAGCGATGCTGCGTCAGTTCCCGATACCGGCATCGTCTGTCGGGGAAGATTCGAGGGGAAAGAGACTCTCGGCATTCGACTCAACTGGGAAAAACGTTACATTACCCTCGGACCGGTAGCGACCATTATGGGCTTGGCATTCAGGCTCCATGACCCCATCCACTTTTTAGGCGATAAGGAAGACATCGGTATCACCTGTGCTCTGGTCCCCACAAAACTTCCCGGCATCACCATCGGCACTCGTCACGACCCTCTCGAAATTCCCTTCCAGAACGGTCCTTCGTGGGGCAAAGATGTATTCATTCCTATCGATTTTATAATCGGTGGCGCTGCCAGGGCCGGCCATGGATGGCGCATGCTCATGGAGACCCTCGCTGCCGGCCGGGGCATCTCTCTGCCTGCTCTCAGCACCTGCGCCGGCAAACTGACCTCCCGTACCATGGGTGCTTACGCGCGGATTCGCCGGCAGTTCAAGCTTCCGATCGGCTACTTCGAGGGGATTGAAGAGCCTCTGGCCAGGATCGGAGTCAGCACTTACCAGATGGATGCGGCCCGGATCATGACCTGCGGCGCTATCGACCAAGGTAAGAAGCCAGCGGTAATCACCGCCATCGTCAAATACCATCTAACCGAGCGGATGCGTAGAGTGGTCAATGACGGTATGGATATTCAGGGAGGAGGGGGCATCAGCCTCGGCCCGCGTAATTTCCTTGGCCGGATTTATCAGTCGGTGCCGATCGGGATTACGGTAGAAGGATCCAATATCTTGACCCGTTCCATGATCATATTCGGCCAGGGCGCCATTCGCTGCCATCCCTATATTCAACAAGAGGTGCGGGCAGCTGCTGATCCAGATCGGCGGCAGGGATTGGTGCTCTTCGACCGGGCACTATTCGGTCACATCGGATTCATTATCAGCAATGTTGCGCGAACTCTTTTCCTGGGAATGACCGGTGGCTGGCTGGTCAAAGCTCCTGGGGGGCTGACCCGCCGGTATTTCCAGAAAGCTAGCCGCCTGAGCGCAGCATTTGCCCTGCTTGCCGATGCCGCGCTGTTGCTTTTGGGGGGGAATTTAAAGCGCAAGGAGAAGCTGTCGGGCCGTTTGGCAGACATTCTCAGCAATCTCTATCTACTATCTGCGGTGCTCAAATTGTATGAGGATCGACACCGGCCGCAGGACGAGTTGCCGTTGCTCAAATGGGCTTGTGAAGAGAGCATTAACTCCATCCAGGAGAGTTTTGCCGGCCTGCTGCGTAATTTACCGAATCGCCCCGCAGCTTGGCTTCTCAGGCTAATCATTTTCCCCCTCGGTCGGCCCCTTACAGGACCCCGCGATCGACTCGGTCACGAGGTTACTGGCATCCTTCTAGAACCATCGTCTGCAAGGGATCGTTTGACCTTTGGTGTGTTTCTGCCCACGAGTTTGACGGAGCCACTGGGCCGACTGGAAGACGCGCTGCACAAAGTCATAGCTGCTGAGCCAGTGGAAAAAAAACTGAGGGATGCTGTTCGAGTCGGCAAACTTAAGGAGCAGCCCGAGGCACAGCTCCTCGAAGAGGGGGCTAGCGCAGGGGTAGTAAGTAGAACCGAGGCTGATATTTTACGTCTGGCTTTGGCTGCCCGTGCTGAAGTGATCCGAGTGGATGATTTCCCAAAATTATAGGAAAAAGAACCATAAGTAGGTCCTCGGCGCGTATGTACAGATTCATCTCCCTATAAAATTTGACCTATGTGTGCTTGCCTGGATAAGCAGGGGGAACCCATAGTAAATCGATTGTAAATCGTAGTGCGATGCTCTCTTTGATTCATGCCTATGTTTTAGACTGGAAGGATTGTAGAATACATCTTTTCTTTCCCTTCCAAGTTTCACGAATCGCGAATTTCTATTTACGCTTCAATTCCGTTGCTATCAAATATCGTCATTTGTCATACGCCCTTCTTGCGTGGAGAGTGTGGGAAGAGTCAAGAGATGATATAGGATGGAAGTGCCCGGTTACTGCCTAGGTAATGCCTTTTTTTAGCCCTTAAGTTGTGCAGATGTTACTGATAAAATAGAAAATATAGGCGGGAGAGCATGAGAATCGAACTCACTAATCTCTTTGTTTTCTTAAATTAATTTGCCGTTATCTGCACGGCTTCTGAACGGACTTAACCGACATTCTCTTTTCAAATTTTAAATGAACAGATGTTGTAGCGCACGCGGTGCCCTGGACACAAGAGAAAACTTATTCAACTGCTTTCACTTGATGCTCCTCATAGGCTTGTCGCGGATTTTTAAAGCTGAGTTTCCCAAACAGCCAGTTCAGTTATAGGTGGACTCAACGACAATGCCAACTCTATCGTTCCTATACGGTGCCAGAGAAGCTAGAATTACCTCAGTATCATTCGGTAGCTTCTTTTTGAATACTTGTTTTCCTATTTCATCGATGATTCCCAAATAACTGTTGCTTGAATTTAAGGCAGGTTTTGGTCGATTCCCCTTTGGGCATTGGGCGCTTATTCTGCCTATCATGTGAACAAATTCCTTACAATCCCGACGCTTACTGATGGTGAATAGTACCTTGACTATTTCATGCTTCATCATTTATCATGAGCTGGCTTAATGGAACAAATGAAGTAAATTGATTTGAAAAAGTCTCGTCCATCTCCCAAAGGGATTCATCAAATGGAGGTTAACGAGAAAGAATTGCTGGATATAGTTATCGCACTCCTCAGATATCATTAATTGGGGAGAATAAGCAAGGAGGGCTCATTATGAGCGGAAAGTGGAATTGGTTTTTCGGGATATGCTGTATAGTTGCACTGTCATTGATACTTAGTGCATGCGGCAGCAGTTCAAGCAGCGGTTCATCATCAAGCAGCAGTTCTTCCTCAAGTGGCGGAACAACCGGGTTGGCCGAACTTTCATTTGTGGACGCGCCCGGCGATTATGACCATGTATGGATCACTGTGAAGAGCGTCTGGTTCCATACCAGCAATGCGGCGGGCCCGCATGATCCGGGATGGCTCAAGTATCCTCTAGAGACGCCCGCGACCTTCGACCTTATCGCCCTGAGCAACGGCAACATGTTGCAGGACCCCTGGAGCGGCATTCAGCTACCGGTGGGCAACTATCAGCAGATAAGGCTGTTCCTCGTATCCACTTTCCCGACCGGGACGGCGACCCCGCCGACGGGACACACCTATTTCGACGAGGTCGTCATCGGGAATTCTACATTCCCGCTCTGCATTCCTGACGCGGACGATGGGATCGCGCTCATCGGATCATTCAGGATCACGAACGCGGCGCCGCTTCGGATCGTCCTCGACTTTAATGCCGGCGATGATGTGGTGCCGTTCACGAACGCGGAATACATTTTGAAGCCCCGGCTCTCCTATTTCGATCTCGACAATGCCGGGGCAATCATCGGCACGCTGAGTACGGGCACGACCTTTACGAGGGCGCCGAATTTTGTGATCAAGGCCGAACGGGTGAGCA
>DASPQB010000026.1:0-3453 GCA_035625205.1 Nitrospirota bacterium
AAATTGAATCAAATTTTATTTGCATGATTGGAACATGTACTGTCTCAGCTCCGGATCTGCGATTGAACTGGACATCGTTTCTCTTATCGAATACTATGCTCTGCTCAATGCGAGTCTGGTTGACAACCTGAATGCTCCCGAGGATTTCGATATGTTAACGTTATCAATCGGTGAATTTATCCCGTTGATAGCGAATACAATTAAGAAGAAGCGGCTGCTACGACGTCATTTTCTCTATAGCCTTGGTTTCCCACTCTGTATCAAAAAAGGCTGCGGTTATTTGAGTTTTTATTTTCACCAGTTTGAATGATGAGAATAATACTACCTATACTTATAATGATTTCGTTGATACTCCCTGCGCTTGTTCGAGCTCAGGAGGGCGGGAAATCAGGATTGGCTGATGGAAGAATAACTCTGAGCCAACTCACGAATACTGGTAGCCAAAGCTCCGAGAAAGCTGTTGCACCCACGACGAAGGAACCAGCAGGACAATCAAGAGTCGTGGTAGAAATACCCCGATCGCAATGGTGCCAATGTGTCCGTGCCCTGCTGAATGTCGAAGGAGGCAACATAGCGGGTTGTGTGGCTAGCGGGGCATCAGAGGAAAAATTACAGATATTCAGAGCACGGGGGACAGGGGGCGAGCGGTCGACAACGGTATCGGCGCTTCTTGCATTCGCTGGTTGCACTGAAAAGGAAAATGAAAACGTGGGGTCACTATCGTTCGATATACAATGGCAAGGCCTTCCGGTCAGTCCGTTACCATCTAAAGCGGCGACATCGGTACCACAACCAGTGGTACCGGGTGCACCGATTACCTGTGCGGCCAGCGGCATTAGCACTGTTGAAGCAACGTTATACCGTTCATCTGGTGCAAAACTGGCATCAGCTGTCCCCTGGAATTGTTCAAACCCAATCGGCACGCTCAATAACATTCCCGCAAGTTCTAAAATCAGACTCGTGGTGACAGGCAAAAATTCATCCGGCTCGGTGCTCTATCGGGGAGAACAAGACGGTATCACGATCACCTATGCTAAGACGACCGCGATCGGAAACATTCCAGCACTGCCTTTTACTCCGACCCTCTCAGCACCCTCTGATGCCGCATTGCTTGCGAGCGGACACGTCCGCTTCACCTGGGCCGGAACATCAGGCACGGCGTCGTACCGGATACAGATTTCGGAAAATCCACAGTTTACTCAAACAACCATAGACACGGCTACCTCATCCCCATCATATGAAACAGATCGCGACCTTGCATCCCGTGTTTTTTACTGGAGGGTGATGGCAAAAGATGCCTTTAACAACAGCAGCGATTGGTCCCCACCCTGGAGCATTGAGGTCGATGCAAATCCCCCGACCAATACCACATCTGATAATTTCATCAATAGCGGCCAGAAAATCACGAGTTTACCCACGGTAACTCTTGCGATTTCCGCATTTAAAAAAACTGGCGTTGCAGCCTATTATATTTCTGAACAGCCGAAGAAACCTGCAGCACATATGTCTGGTTGGGTATCCCTACCGTCCCCGGTTTCCTATTCTGCAAATATTCGATATACGTTGAGCAAAGGTGACGGAGTAAAAAAGGTATCTGTCTGGTTCAAGGACGCACGAGGAAGGCTGTCCCGAGTGAAAAGCGACTCAATCGTACTTGATACCTCACTGCCTCATACGACGATCACCGCGCACCCACCGCAACTGACGAATTCGCTTTCGGCGATTTTCGGCTATTCTTCGTCAAAACCGGGCTCAACATTTCAATGTCAACTCGACGGTGGTGCATATACTGCCTGTTCTGGCACAACCTCATATAAGGGACTTCTTCCAGGGACACACATATTTACTGTTAAGGCGACAGATGCAGGAAACCATTCCGAGACGAATCCCCCAAGCTTCTCCTGGACAATCGACACTACTCCGCCTCATACGACCATCACGAGTCAACCGCTTGCGTGGACGAACTCGACATCAGCCGCTTTCAGCTTTTCTTCTTCTAAGGCAGGATCAACGTTTCGGTGCCGGCTCGACGCTGCTCCCTTTGCGCTCTGCGTCAGCCCGCTGGATTATACAGGCCTCGTAGCAGGTTCTCATACCTTTGCAGTCGTAGCAACGGACGCGATCGGGAACATCGACCCAACCCCTCCACATTATACCTGGACCATCGACACTACGCCATTCGGAACAACCATCACGAGCCAACCCTCAAACCCGTCAAACTCGAAAAGCGCAAGTTTCAGCTTTGTGGCAAAGAAGAGCGGAGCAACATTCCGGTGTTCTCTCGATAACAGCAGTTTTTCGGCGTGTACCTCCCCCCTGACCTATTCAGGGCTCAGCGAGGATAGCCACACGTTTCGCGTCAAGGCCATCGATAACCTAGGAAATGAGGATACGACACCTGCACAGTACACGTGGGTGATTAGCATGCTACCGATAAACACTACACCTCCGAATTTCATTAATCGCGGTGGTGGCTATTTTACGCATGAGAGCCTCGTTAAATTGTCGATATCTGCAACGAGCGAAAAGGGTGTTACAGGCTATTTTGCATCTGAAAATCCAGTTAAACCTGATGCATCTGAGGCGGGGTGGGTAAAAATTCCTTCTTCCCAGGAGTTTTCGCGTGTTGTGGACTATTCCCTAAGCGAGCATGCTGGCAAAAAAAGGGTATATGTGTGGTTCAAAGATGACTCTGGCAATATATCCAATGTGCAAAGCGATACAATATATAAATTTAATTCCATCTATCTCATTTTTGTATTTACGCTCCTGCAGGTGGTCGTCATACTTGCTCGTTGATGCCGATTGAAACTAACAAGTTATGGCCTGAACGCCTCGATTGTTGGATCATAGTGTATTCCTGAACTCTCCTCCCGCAAGGAGGAATAAGCTATGTGCAACTCGGAAGCGATCTTCGAAGGACTTCTAAAACGTGCGCTGAAATATCATGTCGCTAACGCTGTAAAGCCATGTGATGGAGGGGCCGTTACTTCAGGTCAGAGACGACGTGGTACCAGTATATTGCCATTTTGTTCTTCCAGATCAAGCAAGAGAATAACA
The DNA here is from genome assembly GCA_035625205.1 of Nitrospirota bacterium. Classification (GTDB taxonomy): domain Bacteria; phylum Nitrospirota; class UBA9217; order UBA9217; family UBA9217; genus JAJYKN01. The sequence continues at coordinate 3,061 of DASPQB010000026.1, forward strand.
TCCGAATCATCATAAGTGCATTGGATGTCAAGGAGAGTCCCTTGGTTTCATGCGGGACTCACCAGCGTTCATGTGAGTGCCTTGTCGGACTCCAAGATAAATGAAGCTTTTAGATAGTTGAAGATTTGCTCACTGCTAGAACTTCCGCCGGAACATTGATTAAAATTCAATAACACCTTGCTCGCGACCGATGCTCCAGTCATCAATCTGTCCTTCTCGGTCCTTCCGTGGGTTAAATTCCGAAAGACCAAAGGATGGATTACAATGCATTGCCTCGCTGACCATCTTGAGGCAATGCTGTCGTAGAGCAAGCACTGATGATACAAAGCATTATGTTGGGTGACTAACTAGTGGTTTTCCCCTGATTACGGATATTATCGAGTCACCAGATCC
>DASPQB010000027.1:0-44621 GCA_035625205.1 Nitrospirota bacterium
ACCGCTATTGAAGACGAGGCAGCCTTTTGATTGATCGAAGGCAACGGATTCCCGCAGGCGGTGAAAAAAAGCTGATATCTTGACAAAGGCCCGTTGAGCGGGTTCTGTATCAGGGATATGTGCCGGGTGCTCCCAATCGTAATGGTAGAGATCGTTGAGGCTCTGGCCCTGCGTTTCGAGAAAAAATCCGAGCTGGACGTAATCATTGATGTCCTGGCTGTCCTCTTCGATGGACTTGATCAGGTAGCCCATCTTGAGGAGGGAACATGCCGCCTTCTGCCAGGCCACCGGCACGTCAAGATTTTTCTTATCGTACCCTGAAAAAACGAAGGGATACTTTCGGGATGAAGCAAGCAGAAAAAGGTGCCGGGGGTCTTCGTCGACGATGCGCCTGAATTGCTTATCCTGCAGGACCGATACCGTTGTCCCGATGGCCTTCAGGCATGTCCGGTAAAGATCTGCGTTTGGTGATGGTAGGCCGGCGAGCATCTCAAGCTGTTTCGTTGCAAAGGGGAAAAGTCCATCGAAAAAATAGGCAAAGGCGCGCTTGATGTAGTGCGCCGCCCTTTCGCGTTCGCTTTCCTGCAGCTCGTCACTGTCGAGCGTGTCAAAGCCGCGGTTTGCCATCATCCGTGTGGCCTGCTTGAGGGAGGAGGCATAATCTCGCGCGGGTAAAAGCAGAAATGGCGTCATCTCGGACCGGTCGAGGATGGAACCGAAGATTTCATGATGTAGTTCCTGGTTAGCCGATAAATTTTTCATGGACACCCCTATTCGGGTCAGGTACGTCATTTACCTTTGCCCATCATGGTCAAACGAGATTTGGGTGTTCCTACGGGTGCGCTGAAAAAAAATTAAAAGTGTTGTAAAGTCTTAGAGTACCGCAGCCCGCTACCGAGCCCGTCAGCATAAGTGATGCCGGGCAGTAAACGTGGAAATGAAAACAGGATTCTCGGTACCAGTACGGCATCTGTGTTTTCTCCGATGAGGAGAACAGCTATGGTTGTTGGCGGCTCCGTGGCTGCATTTACCTGCTGACCCGGAACATGCGTTCAAGTGATGGTTCCAGCATCTTTCACACCGCGGTTCGGACAGTCAAACTGCTCCAGGCTCTCTGCCAGCAGTTCTGCGGTATGCTTTGTGCGGATTAACGTCCCTTCTTTGTCAAAACCGCCTTTGATTTGCATGATGCATCCTGGACAGTCCATGGCAACAAGTGACGCTGATGTGTCCTTAATGTTCTTAAGCTTTCGCTCTAGGATGTGTGCGGATATCTCAGGCTGCTTAAGCGCATAGGAACCGCCCATGCCGCAGCACATGTCTGATTCGAACATTTCGATGAGACCGAATCCGGATTTCGAGAGGAGCTCACGGGGCTCCTGAAAAACGTTCAAGGTCCTTTTAAAATGGCAGGAGTCATGGTAAGTCACCATCTGCAGTTCCGCTTTTTCCTTGAGCGTTAGCCGACCCTCGCTGACAAGCCTGCTGACGAACGTCGAAAAATCGACAGTCTTGGCCGCAATGTCCTCCGCCCGGCCAAGCCATTCGGCCTTATTCTCGCTCTTCAAGGTCGCCAGAAACTCATGTTTGAGAGCCACCGTGCATGTTGGACACGCCGAGACCACGTAGTTCGTACTTACCTCGAGCAGGGCCTTAATGTTATCGATCGCATTTTGGGCAGCTACGCCGAACGCCCCGCTGTAGCGTGCAGGCGCACCACAGCAAGTCTGCTCCTCGGGAAACACAATCCTAATGCCGGCCTTGTTCAAAACGCTAATGACCGCTTCCCCGATCGGGGGATAAGCAAAGTCTATCACACATCCAGCGAAGAACGTAGCCTTCTCGCTTACTTTTGGCTGCTTGATTTCCCTGATCCTATCCCTGAAGGGGACCTCGGCTATCGCCGGCAGGCTGCGGAAGTCGACCCAGTCTGACAGGAACATGGGCAGATGCCGGATAAAACCGTCTTTGGCAAAGGGCTTTTGTGCAAGCGACGCGATGCGCAGCATCGAGTGAAAGAGCCTTCGGTCATTCACTACAGAGAAGACCGCCTTCTGCGACAGCGACTGTCCCTGCTCCCTGACGAGCCTGCGGCGTAGTTCCACGATCAGTTCAGGAATGTCGATCTTCGCCGGACAGACCTCCTTGCACCTCCCGCATTGAATACAGAGGCCTTGGATCTCCTCTGATTTTTTTAATTCAGTAAACCATGCCGTAAGGATAGTACCGATCCCACCGGTATACACGTCGCCAAATACGTGTCCGCCCACGATGCGGAACACGGGGCAGACGTTGAGGCAGGATGCGCATCGTATGCACTGCAGTGCTTCCTTAAACTGGGGGTCCTTTGCCATTGCGGTCCTGCGGTTGTCCATGAGAATGATGTGGAGCTCCTTGGGAGAGCCGTCCGTATTCGGTACAGCGCCCGTGATCATCGAGACGTAGCTGGTCAGGAGTTGGCCTGTTGCGCTCTTGGGGAGGGCCGTGAGAATCGGAACGATGTCGCTGAACGAGGGGATCAGTTTTTCAAGCCCGATAACAGCTACGTGTACCTTCGGGAGGCTTGTGACCAAACGGCCATTGCCCTCGTTCGTGATGATCACGATGGTCCCGGTCTCCGCTATCGCCATATTCGCTCCGGAGATCCCCATGTCTGCTTCAAGGAACCGGCTCCGCAACTCGTTACGCGCGACCTTCACGAGGCGGGGGATATCGCTTGAGAGCCGTTCGTGGACTTCTTTGCTGAAAACCTCCGCCACTTGCTCTTTCGTCATGTGAATCGCGGGCATAACCATGTGCGACGGCCGCTGTCCCGAGAGCTGGATGATCCATTCGCCGAGGTCGGTCTCGTTCACGTGTATCCCGGCTTTTACGAGATGGGAGTTGAGGTGGATCTCTTCCGTCGCCATGGACTTGGACTTCACGATGCTCCGGACGCCTTTTGACTTCGCCAGGTCCAAGATATATTCCTTCACCTTTTCCGGATTGCCGGTCCGGAAGACCTTTGCACCCCTAGCTTCCGCCTGTTTCATGAAGACTTCGGCAAGTTCGTCGAAGTGTCCTGCTGCGTCGCCCTTGATCCGGGCGATCTCGTTCCGCAGTGCCTCGAAGTCAATGCCCTCATACGCCTTTGCGCGGCCAGTGACATAGGCCTCGGAAAACCTTCCGAGAGCGCTGGCAAGATTGTCGTTTTGCAAGGCACTATTAATGCTTTGCTTAAAATGTTTGGTCATTGCTTACTCCTTATTCCTTTGCTTAACACGGACAAGTCGGAACCCCGCAAACACTTTCTCGCAAAGTCACAAATACCCAAGATAAGCTGTAAGTCCTACCATGAGATCTATAATATCTCGCGGCATTGTCGCTCCGTGCGATCTTCATGTCTTGGCAAAAATTGTCCTTCTTGCTGCTTGCCATGACAAAAATATTATTGCTCGTCCACACACACAATGATCAATCGTCCAGGCCCATGCACGCCAATAGTCAATACCCGCTCGATGTCCGCGGTCCTGCTCGGTCCGGTGATAAAGGCAATGTAGGCAGCCTTTCGGGGATCGAGTTTCGGAAAGAGGGCCGGAAGGTCGGGCAGGAGCCTTCCGCGCGTCAGCACCGCGATATGAATTTCCGGCAGGATCGAAACCAGCCTCTGCTCGACAGCAGTTGAATCCTGCACCAATGTTCCTGTGTTCGCCAGCCCCCAGTCAGCCTGGCTGATGCCGACTTTCGCGTCTGCTGCCAGTTTTCGCGTGACCTCGAATTTCAGGCCGGGCACGTTCTCAGCAATTACGTTCTTATCGAAACCGTGCAGAAAAGGACAGTCTGCCCACACCGCGTACTGTCGTGGGGCGTTACGCACATTTTCCTTCTTCAGAATTTGGACGATAAAATTCATAGCTTCAACTTTGGTGTTAAAGCAATGGACTTCGCTGCTTACTCCTTCGGCTTTTGCTTTGAAAACATTAAACATTTTTTACCCTTTCTTCACGTGACCTTGTCTGCACGGCATAGCTAGCATTTGAACGGCTGATGTCGGGGGTATGCAGGAATTTCCACAAGCGTGCGCTCCTGTTTGTTAATTCTTTTTCAACCATCTGTCAATACTCGTTCAGCAAAGCTCAGCTGAAAGGCAAGACCCGCCGACTTCACGTATTCTAGTTTTTCGCGTGTTCGTTGCCCATAATTCTTGCTGTTATCGTTACCACAGGGATCACTGCGGCCATAACAGCCTGAAAGGCGACCCCCCATATGCGGTATGGGTTCACTCAGAACTGATAAAGGCTTTCGCGTCTATTTTCCGGATAAGATAGGAGGGGACAAGACTGGCTATCAGCGTGGCCACAAACAGCAGCAGCATGAGCAGGAAAACAGTGAGAAACGGCATCCGGACGCTCACTTCCCATCCGAACGAGATCCTGTTAATTACATGTGTTATCACGATGCTGATGGCGGACCCCATGAGGAAGCCCAGTGTGATTCCGGCGACAGCCACAATGCCAGCCGATATAACCATGACCTGGCTGACCTGCCTCCACGCGGCGCCGAGATACCGCAAAACAGATATCTCCCGCTTCCGTTCAAAAACAAGGATGAGGAGCGCGTTCACCACGCCGATCAGCGAGATGACGATCGCGATCAGCTCAATCGTATACGTGAGTGCAAAGCTCCTGTCGAATATTCTCAAAATGGCATGGCGAAAATCGGCATTGTCCGTTATGTCGAGGGCGTAGGAACTGCCGATCGTCTGTTTGAGCCGCTGAACGAAATTTCCAGCAGACTGTCCTTTCGCGAGGTACACGCTCAATTGTGTCGCATCATCGAATCCCCAAAATTCCTTGAGCCAACGCCTATCGAGGTACACGAAACCGGACATCGTCGAATAACTGATAGAAGTACTGATGACGGTAAAGGCGATGTTTCCCTTTGGCGTCTGGAGATAAACGACATCGCCTGGCTTCAACCCGTACTTCACCGTGAGGTAATCCGAGATCGATATCTCGCGGTATTGTGCAAGTCTCTGCAAACGCTCCTTCTCTTTGATGCTGATGTTTGGCCTGTATTTGGCAAGCAGTTCTGAATTCCCGAACCCGCCCACTACCTTTTGACCGAGTAGTTCGAGCTGGAGGGCACGGTATCTGCCTACCTTTTCTACCCCAGGCATGTGCTCGACGGTCCTTGCGACTTTATCGGCAAGGGGATAAAAACAGAAGTTCGATGCGCAGGAAGCGGGCTTGATGTACACGTCGGCCGCAATGTAGGTGTTGAGCCAGTCGATAAAGGAAGTTTTGAGGGAATAAACTGATGAAACGATGGCCACGATCAGGGCTGCGCTTACGGCAACACTCATGAGTGCGAGCGAAAACCGGTAGCGGCTTCCCTTCATGTCTCCTACGGCGATCCGTGCGCCTGCGGAAAACAGTCTGGAGACCGGCTTCGGTGCTGCCATTAAGCTTGCCCCAAGGTAAGCCGGCGCAATCAGGGTACAGCCCAGTATGAACAGGACGACCCCTCCATAGGATAGCCAGGGAAAATTAAACAACGCATGCCGGTAGTCCGCATAGGTTATTGCTGCCCCGCACAGGATGGCAATAATGCCGGCGACTGGGAGAATCCTCAGGCGACCTCTAGAGGGCCTCTCAAACGTTCCTTCTCGCGAGCTTTCGTTCGGTCTCACATTCGCAGATTGGAAAGCGGGCACGATCGAGGCAAAAAAGGAAACGCTCAGGCCGAGGAGCAGGGTCCGCAGGATATCGTGCCACGTAATGACGGAATCCGGCAGCACAACGCTTCCATAGAATTGGGTTATTGTTTTCTCAACTGCGATTACGGAAAACCACGCGAAGAGCTGGCCAAAGGCGATGCCGAGTAACGAGCCTGCCAATCCTAAGACTATGCCCTGGATCGAAAAAAGGGCAACGACGGTCTTTCGATCCATGCCGAGTCCGCGCAGGATGCCGATTTCGGCCCGACGCTTAACCACGGAAATGAAGATGGTATTATATAAAAGAAAAACGCCGACCAGCACAGCAAGGAATGTGACGAACCGCAAATTATATCGAAAACTTTTAACGAGTGCATTCTGATCCTCAAGGACTTTTTCTTTCTTCTCGATGGCAAGCCCCGGCGGAAGGACCCGGCTTATCGCTGCTCCAGCTTTTTCATCGGCGCTCACCTCGATTCTGGTGAGCTGGCCGGTTTTATTAAAGTACTCCTGAAAGTTCCCGAGGTCCATAAAGACCCTATTTTGCGGGAGCAGGGGATTGTCGATGGTGCCCACAACCAGGAGCCGGTACTCTTTATCATAGACGAAGGCGTTGAATGTGTCTCCTTTTTTGAGATTGTGTGCGTCGCTAAATTGCTTCGTAATAAGCATGCCGTTCAGGTTTTTGAAGAAAGCCTCTCTCTCGTTTATCTTTTGGAGAGACACTCCTGGCATGGCGAGAGCTTTTACCGTATAAATCCCTTGAATATCGATGGCCTCATTCCAGGCGGGAATTACCGCGCTCGCAGACAAGACCGGCAGGCAGTCCTCTGTGATTGCCCGGACTGACCGGTATGTTCTTTCAGAGAAATCGGTCCCCGAAGAATCTGCGATCTCATAGTTGAACGCAGGATTGATTCCTGCAATATTTGCTTCGAAAGATCCGATTGCCCGTTGTGTCGCAACGGAAACCCCCATAAACAGCCCGATGCTGAGCGCTACGCCGACGACTGTGAGGGTCGTAAGAAACCGTTCTGTCTTTATGTTTCTGAATATGATCCGTTTTACGAGTGTTGCAAATCTCATGGAAGTAACGCTCCATCGTGGATCCGGATTATCCGGGTCGCGTAATGCGCGACGGCCTCATTGTGGGTGACCAGGACAACGGTCTTGTTATCTTGTATTGCCCTGTCTTTTATCAGTTCGACGATAGACGCCCCGGTCCTGCTGTCCAGATTGCCTGTGGGCTCGTCGGCAAGTACGATCCTGGGCTCATGAATGAGCGCCCGCGCTATGGCGACCCGCTGCTGTTCCCCTCCCGACAGGGCAGAAGGGTAATCGCTTTCTCTTCCAGCTAGACCGACCATCCGGATATAGTCCGTTACTCTGGCCTCCTGACGCCGTTCATTGTTCAGAAGAAGCGGCATTTCGATATTCTCCGAGACCGTTATATTCGGCAGGAGGTTGAAGAACTGAAAGATGAAGCCGACCTTTTGTCTTCGATACACTGTGAGCTGTTCTTCGGTATATGAGGAGACAATATCCTGGTCCACGATGATTCTGCCTTGGTCGGGCACATCCATGCCACCGATCAGGTTCAGGAGCGTGGACTTCCCTGAACCTGAACTGCCCATGATCGCAATGAATTCCCCTGTCTCCACTGCGAGGTTGATCCCGCGAAACACTATCCTTTTCCCGTAATGCTTTTCAACGTTCTCAAGCCTGATCATAGGATTTCACCGATCATTCATACCCTGTCATTTCCGCATACGCCTCACCCCGTGCGCTGCCTTCGACCGTGCATGTACCTTCCCAGTAGGGACCTCCCATTGCCTGATCTCTGGTGAACTCCTGATCCTCCAACGACGGCGTGACAAGGAGTTGTAAGTTTTCCGAGGGGACTGTTATTTCCCACTTCGAAGGGTACCGGATACCTGTCTTTCTAGATGTGTACGAGCTGAGAACCTCAATCCGGTAATCATCTCTCACGAGGTGCTTGAGGTTGCCATCCGTATTTACGACTGTTCCGGAGGAATATCGGTCAATAGACCCGTCTTTTTTTCTTAATGCATAGATCATGATCTCGCGGCCGTCATCGAGCTGGATGGCGAACCAATCCCAGCCTGTTTCGTCTTTTGCTAAGCCATGAGATGAAATCTCTCGGTCGAACCAACTCTTACCGTGTACAGTAAAAAGAGTCGGACCCAATTTCACGGTCCCCGTCGTTTCGAGATCAGTGCATGAGAAGTAGAGCGATGCGATACGGGGAGACTCCTCTGATTTCCGTGAGTAACCCTTGTTGCCATTCAGGATAATTGGTTTTTTGGGGATCAGGACCAGATCGAGGTCTGCATCCTGAGCATGGGCCTTGATAAGCATCCGCGTCAGGTCCCCTTCCAGCGTGTCCTTGCCCACCCATACGTGAAGCCGTCTGCTGTCGGCGCCCGCAAAACCGTATGTCCCGGAATCGGCATTGCTGAAATGATAAAACTTCTTTCCTTCGATATCGGAGATTGCGAAGTTGGCAAGGTATATAGTATTTACTCCAAATTTAGATCGATACGGCCTCTTTTGGACACCTGCGACAAAAAAAGTGAGTTCAAACCCAAACGCTCTCTTCTGCGTATCGTACAAATGGCCGGTGAAATACCACCATTGGATGCGATATCCTCTCTGAACGTAAAGGTCGCTTGGCAACATTATGCTGTCGCCGGGAACTACCTCCCGCCACTCCTGGGCCTCTGTTGAAAGACAAAGCAGGAGCATTACGGCGATCCAATAGAATAGTAATTTCTTCATAGTATAAATATTGGAAGGGCTCATGTAAATTATAACAGATACTCGAAATCCTATTGCGCTCAGGATATTCATATCTTTCTCTGGCGACCGCCAGATGCCTTAGGAGCGCGCTGCCGCATTTTGCCGAACAGCAAGAGACCTGCTCCTCGCTTTCTCTTTATGGAATTACTTTTTTGTGCTATAGTTAATGACGTTGCCAGCTTCCGCATCATGCGTCGCGCGCGCATCAGGCAGGTGACAACCTTCTAGCCACACGGTTGTAGCCTTGAAGTTACAGTGGTTGTGAAAGGAGAACCGTTATGAGCGCTGAAACCAGGAATGCTTCCCATGGTCATATCCGGTCCAAAATTGGCCTCGATATGCTTGTCCGGGACGTAATGTCCAAGAATGTCCTCTCGATCACAAAATACGAGAGCATCATTCGCGTCGCCGACATTTTAACGGAGCATAATATCAGCGGGCTCCCCGTCGTTGACAAGGACAATAGAGTTATCGGAATCATCAGTCAGGCAGATATTCTCTCCATGGTTGGTGTGAGCAGGGAACATACATTTAAAGACCTCTTAAAATACATGCTGGGAGAGCGGCTTCCTGTACGGAGGCTGGGGGATTTAGTCGGTGACATTATGACATCCCCCGCGCTGACCATAAAGCCTGATACAAACGTTGCTGAGGCGGTAAGGATGATGGAGGAACAGAGAATCAGAAGACTGACCGTTGTTGATGAAAGAAATACGCTTATCGGCATTTTAACGAGGGCCGACATCCTGAAGGCAGTGATCAAAAAAATTAAGGGATAAAGCGGCAGTCCGTAACGTACAAGCATTGACTGCTAACGGTAACGCACATCAACAGCTTCGAATCAGCGCGCGGCAGAACCATCGGCCTTTTTCTGATCGGAGTTGGAAAATGATTTCAGCGGATGTTCGGGAAGAAAAAGAACGACGGTAAAGGCCATTGCGGAGATTAATGACCCTACCAAAAAAGTGGTGCTGATCGCATGCCGGTATACGGAAGCGACCACCTCTCTCTGGGCAAGCGGGAGTTGCGCGATTTGCTGGATGCCCTGGTCGATCAAGCTGTGCATGCCCATGTTTTCGCTTGCTTCTAATGTGTAGTGCAAGTTCTGGAGCTGGGCGGTCATGATTGCACCAGACATGGCCACGCCGAACATGCCGCCAAGGGACCGAAAGAGCGCCGAGGTAGCAGTCGCTACGCCCAGCTCGCGGGGATTGACCGCATTTTGGATAGCCACCATAAGATTCGGCATCACGAGGCCGAAGCCCTTGCCGAGGACAATGAGAGATACTTCGATTGCCGCAAGACCCGCCCCTGCAGGCGCAGCCCACATAACCGCAAGAAATGCGAGGTAGCCGCGGCGAGACCGACAACGGGAAAAATCTTGTACCGCCCTGTCGCTACAACGAGTTGGCCGCCCAGGAATGACGATATGACGACACCGCCCGTCATGGGTGCCATCATCAGTCCCTCACGCGCTGATGCGTGGCCAAGGACAAGTTGAAAAAATAGCGGAAGAAACACAGCCGCGTCGAAGAGCCCCATAAAAGTGAGATCCATCGTGCTCGTTGCTATCACGAATACCTTGTTATGATGGATGTGCGGAGAGAGAATGGGTTCCGGCGAACGCCGTTCTGTGTACATCAGCAATAAGGTCAGTACGACCGCGGCCGCGGACAACCCGATAACGAAGGGCGACGACCATGGAAATTGTATGCCTCCTAGTGTCAGCACGAGGAGGAGGGCCACGGTGCCGACGGTGAGATAGGCAATTCCTGCATAATCAATCGAGTGCGGGACCTTGTGGTGCGGCCTACGCAACCCGAACAGGATGAGGGCCAGAGCCGGGGCGCCGATCGGGACGTTCACGTAGAAGATCCAGCGTCGAGACAAGGCATCGGTGATGAAGCCTCCCAGAAGCGGGCCTGCGATGCTTGAGAAAGCAAAAGCCGCACTGAACATCCGCTGGTAACGACCGCGTTCGCGCGGGACTACCAGGTCGGCTATAATCGTAATCACTAGCGTCATGAGTCCTCCCGCGCCGATACCCTGGATGCCTCGAAAAACCACAAGCTGCATCATCGAGCCGGACATTCCACACAGACAGGAGCCTACGAGAAAAAATGAGAATAGCTGCGATAAGGAGCGGCTTGCGGCCGTATATGTCGGATAGCTTGCCGTAGAGCGGCGTCGTTGCCGTTGAAGAAAGCAAAAAAGCCGTGACAACCCATGACAGGCGGGAAAGACCGCCGAGATCGCTCACGATCCTCGGCAGCGCAACGCCCACGATATTTTGGTCCAGTGCCGCAAGCGTAAGCGCCATCATTAAGCCCGCGACCACGGTCCGGACTTCGCGAGATGTCGCAGGCCGTGTTTCGTGGAGTTCCGTTGGCGTGTTCATACGTTTGTCCCAGTTTCTCTGGTCTTTCTTTGCAACGATACGCTCGGCATTGTGATGTACCTCTACATAAAAAAATCGCGAACAGCAGAGGTAGCTCTTGCCCACGCTAATTGACGTTTCATCATAACACTTACCTCTTGGAATGACAGCAGCCTCCACCTTCTTCATCGTGGCTAGGTGTGTACGTTCACTTGCATAAAAAATCAGGCGTTGAGAGTATCATGCCCTTTGAAAATTGTCAAAACAGCCCCATAGCCGGGTTTGGAAACATCTGGGAGATATTAAACGCTGGCACCGATGAGGTACGACACAAAATCAGCCCATGATCTGCGTGAAGCTTTGCCATCTATCAACCGCAGGCCAGAAAGGTTGTTACTTGTGAACATCGGACTGAATAACCACCAAGTCAAGCCTACTTCAAAATTCAAGAACAAGGATTGTGAGGCGGCCTTGCAACGTTTTATCCCATCATGAGGGACCGCAAGAGCATGATCGATCTTGCGTTGAAGGAAGACATAGCTCTATATTCATTTATTTTCCGGCTATTGCTTTACAACACAAAGATAATGACTTCGAATCGACTGCCAAGGCAAATGCAGGACATGCAGGAGGAGTGCTGATTCTGGACATCATTCCGGTCAACCTTGATGGTGAAGGAGAATTATTCGAGGCCCTTGAACTTGAAGTCTATTTCGCAGCGTCCGGGAGGGAAATAGCCAGCTCATACCAATCAGCTTTATATTCGGGGCAGCCATCTTATATCGTCATGATGGACTTGATGTTTCGACGTGGCATTGGCAATGCACACACCTTGCAACAGCTTCGGGAATCCATCCCGAGTTGAAAGCCGCTTGAGCGTTAGGAATCCTCGATGGCGTCATCTTTCAAGAATCTCTGAAAGGGAGAAGATCTGGCAGAAGTGTCGAACAGCATCATCAGAAGGTAATCTTTCCTCGAAACCTCCGTATCGAAATCGTTGTTCAACGTCCCGAATGGACCGTGATCACCGGAATCGAAGCATTCAAAATCGTTTCTCTTGCCGTACTCCCGAAGAAAGCATTGAGCAAGGCATTTCTTCCGTGCGTCCCCATCACGATGATCGAATAGTTGTCTTCAGCCTCCTGATAGACTGCGCACGCAGAAATGATGGCATTGTCTTCAACTTTATAATCACAGGGTATGCCGTGCTTTTGAAAGAACCGGGTCTTCTGTTTGAGGGTTGCAACTGCCTCTTCCTTGATCTGGGTGATAATTTCGTTAAAATTGAACGGGGCCGTCCCTGCATATGCGCTGGTTTCCAGAATAGTCCTCATGCTGTCTGCGAGACAGTTAAACAGAACTACTTTCGCACCGATACGCTTTGCAAGGGACAATGCATAGCGCTCGGCAGCACGGCTGTTTTTGCCGAGGTCGGTTGCAACTAAAATTTTCAACTGCTTCTGACCCGTGAGAGGATGATTTTTTTCCTGGGCTATTGGTCCGATCACCATTACTGGCCGTTTGGATTGACGGATCACTTCTTCCGCTACACTTCCGACAAGCAGACGCTTCAGTCCCTTCCTGCCTTGCGTCCCTACGATCACGAGTTCCGGGGCTGACCTACTCTGCAGGGTCTTTAAGATCTGCTCAGCCGGCGGTCCGCTTTTCAGAAAACAGCAAGAAGGGGTCGTAATTTGTTTGCTCACCTCCTCCAGCCGTTTTTCGTGCCGGTCGTGCCACTCGCGAATGCCCTTTGCATCGAGCGTGCCGGGCGGATACGTTTTGCTATCTTCCACAAAGAGAAGGGCAACGCTCGTATTCAGCTGCTGCGCAAGAGCAGTGGCGGCGTGTACAATAACTCGCGAACGTCGTTTGCCGGAGTCGGTTTGATTTTCGATGTCGTCTGCGGCAAGGATTAAACGGTGCGGCATTTCCCTCCCTCCCTCAATCGCCCACTTGGCGATATCGCGCATGGCAGCTCCGTTTGGCATTCAATCGGTGAATCACCATGCATTGCGGATAAATCTATTTAGCAAGTGGATAGGCCGCCTCTTTCCATGCCTTAAGACCGCCAACCATGTTGATCGCATTTTTATATCCTAGATCGTTCAACGTCTTGGTCGCTAACCGCCCTCTGAGGTCAAGCCCGCAATAGACGATTATCTTGGCGTTCTTGTCCGGAATGATCATTGCCACTTTAAACTCCAACGTCCCACGTGAGATGTTTATTGCCCCGGGAATGTGTCCCCCATCAAATTCATGCATATCGGTGACATCGAGGATGATGACATTTTCCTTTGCACCAATCTTTTTTTTTACTTCAGCGATGGACACGTCCCTTATGTGTGCTTTGCTTCTTGGACCATTTGTTCCGGAGTTATATCATTTGCGGCGACATAACTTCCCGCCCACACTGTGAAACAAACTGCAGCAAGCACGATTGCCATTCTCTTGTCCATAGTAATTCCTCCTAAAGGCATTCAGCTTAATTGTAGCAAATTCTATCCATTGTGCAACTCATGGAAGGGAAGCGAGTTTTGTTATGCTATAATGTGTTTATGAAAAAAATCATTGCTCTATTTATTGTATTAATACCAACCCTTGCCTGGTCGCAGCCTTCTAGTGAATTTCAGACGGTGAAACATGACTTCGGATTTGTCCAGCAAGGGGGCCACCTCGAATTCAATTTCGAATACGTCAACGCTGGAACCGAGATCTTGGATATACAGAGTATTAATACATCCTGAGGGTGTGCTGCAGTGATGGTTAGTTCGAGCCATCTCAAACAGGGTGAGAAAGGCGTCACACGGCAAAAGTTTCCACAGCCGGGGAAAAGGGTCATATTGTTGAAACGGTTGAGGTCGTCAGTAATGATCCGAAGAAACCCAAGGAAGTCCTAGAACTGCAGGCAACCATCATGGATGCCTTGCCGCCTCAGGGGCCGGAAAGCAGTAAATGATCGCCTCTGCGTAGTGAGTATCGGTCTGTCTAGGTGAGGAGGAAGGATTGATGAACGTTATTGATGCACTGCATTCACGGTTTACGGTACGTTCATTTATGACAGCACCGGTCAGCAGGGATACGCTTCGGAAGATTCTTGAAGCCGCTCTTCATGCACCTTCCTGGGCCAACACCCAGCCATGGGAAATATATGTGGCGGGTGGAGACGTATTGAATAGGCTTCGCAAGGCTTACCTGGAGCACCTGAAGAATTGTGTTCCGAGGAATCCGGATTTGGAGGCCCCTCGGGAATGGCCGCCCGACCTGCAGAAGCGCATGGAAGCAGTGAAAGCCGAGCGCATTGCTGCCGTGGAAAGGGCTTGTCTGGATACACCGACACTCGTGGATGTTGCTCATATCAATTACCGTTTTTTTGATGCACCGGTGGTCGTGTACTTGTGCATGGACCGCAGGCTTACTCCCTGGTCAATCTTTGACCTCGGTTTAGTGGCTCAGAGCATAATGTTAGCAGCACAGGAATTTAATGTCGCCTCGGCCCCTGCGGTTACGCTCGTCGCGCATCCTGAGCTTATCCGTGCGGAATTGGATATCCCCGACGACCTGTTGATTATCATCGGCGTGGCTCTAGGCTATGCGGATTCGAAACATCCGCTGAACACATTCCGAAGTCCCCGCAGGCCCATAGACGAGGCCATCAAATTCCGCGGGTTGTAATTGCACGGCGTCAGCAGCGCAGTGCTTTACTTTCTACCTCTGCATTTCATGCTGTGAGGGGTAACTAATCACACGGCTTCCTGCTTTCGTCGGGGAACTTTTGCCTTGGACCGTTCAAGGGCGGTTTTACGGTGTGCCGCAACTCTCTCACCTGCATCGACGCATGGACATGCACAAACGCTTAGCAGATCGTCGACTTCAGAGAAGACTCGGCTCCGCGGTAGCCGCTCAGCATTATGGTCGGCATTGATGAAAGGTTTGCTGGCATGTCATTGTCATGTCGGAGCCGCTCATCCCCGGCATCAGTAAATCGGTGATCGGGAGATAACTCTGTTTGTCTTCCCGCTAAGGGAAAGGGCGGACTCTCAAGGGGTTCGGTTATGGTCGTATACGAAGACGTTTCCACTTTTTCCGACAGGATTTTCAGATGTCAGGCTCGTCATCAACTAACGGAGTGTTTTCATCGCGCCCGTATTACTTCCTTCTGAAAAACGATTATGAAAGTACTACTTTGTCATTGAATGCGTTTAGTTGTTTGTCCTAAGGGGTTATGAACTTACCAACCGTTCAGCAATTTGTAAGCGAAGCTCCTGAAGGGATTATTTTTTATTCTCCCCGGCAGCGATACCAGCTTGCGGGTCTCGGTTCCACCACCCACCGCCGAGCGACTGGAAGAGTGCTGCTGTATCAGCATAGCGCGCTGCCTGTGCCTGAATCAGCCCGATCTTCGTTTGCTGGTACTGGCGTTCTGCATTCAAAAGCGACAAATAGCTCACACCCCCTAGTTGAAACTCTGTTTGGGTGAGGTCCAGCGTGTCGCGCGCGGCCGCGGCGGCGGCTGCTTGCGCCTTGAGCGTACGCGCGTCGGCATCGAGCGCGCGCAGCACGTCAGCGACGTTCTGGAATGCCTGGAGGACAACTGTCTGGTACTGTGCCAGTGCCTGATCGTAGGCTGCCACGGCGGCACGACGTTCGGCGGAGAGCTGGCCGCCGTGAAAAACGGGCTGCAGCAATCCTGCGCCGAGGCTATACACGCTACTCTCCCTCTGGAAAAGCGTGCTACTTGAAGTAGCTAAATACCCTAAACTTCCTGTCAAATTGATTTGCGGATACTGATTTGCGGTAGCGACGCCGATTTGGGCGCTTGCCGCGTGCAGCAAAGCCTCCGACGCGCGGATATCTGGACGCTGGCGCACCAGCGATGACGGCAGACTCACTGGCAATTCCGCGGGCAGATGCAGTTGTTCGAGAGTGAACGTGGGGAGCACATCCGATTCGCTCGGCAGCCGTCCGGCTAGCACTGCCAGAAGATGACGGGTCTGCTCGAGTTCCTTCTCGAGAGGCGGCAGGGTCGCCCTTGTCTGGGCGAGCTGCGTCAGCTGTGCAAGCACGTCGGTACGCGCAGCCCCGCCAAGCTTGAATTGAATCTCGACCAGGTCGAACTGTGTCTCCAGTGCGGCCATGATCTCGTTCAATGCCGCGATCTGCGCGCGTAAGGAAGCTTCTTTCAACGCCGTCGTAACGACGTTTGAAGTGATCGTGAGATAGGCCCCTTCGAGTTGAAAGCGCTGAAAGTCGACCTGGGACTCCAAAGTCTCCAGCTCGCGCCGTGCACCGCCGAAAAGATCGAGGGCATAGGAGACATTCACCGAGGCGTTATAGAGCGTGAAGGGAGGGAACTTCTCATTCGACAGGCCGAACTCCGCGCCCGAAATCTTCTGTTGCGTAACTGATGCGCTTGCGTCGATTTTTGGATAGAACACTGAGCCAACGAGGGCATTTAGCGTCTCTTGCGACTCCCTGAGCGTTGCCTTCGCCGCGGCGAGCGTCGGGCTGCCCGAGAGGGCCTGCCTAACCAGTTGGTCCAGCGAAGCAGAATGAAACAGCGTCCACCACTCCGCCGGGATTTCTTGACCTAACGCCAGCTGCTGTGCCTCGCCGCCGGCCACAGGTGCTGATGCTGTCTTGGACGGATATTGGGTTGAGGTGTAGGTAGTCGTACGCGGGGCTGAAGGGGTATGATAATTGGGGCCAACGAGGCATCCGTAGCATAGTAAACTAAGGCTCAGGGCTGTGGTTATCCTCTTAAAATGTCCGATTTTATTCATGCCTGTGCCCCATGTCCTGAAAACCAACGTATTTCTACTCTATGCCAAGTATAAAGTGAATGATTGAAAAAGTCAATCAAAGACTTGCATATGGTCAATATCTATGTTATGTTAAAAACATGAAAGCAGGTAAAAGTCGGTCTCCCTATGAGCGGCGTTCTCAAACCACGGCAAATATCATGAGGGAAAGGTCTTTGCGCGAGAACACTACAAGCCGAATCCTCTCCACTGCCACCCGTCTTTTCGCTAATCAGGGGTATGATGGCACGTCCACCAAGAATATTTGTGAAGAG
This sequence comes from Nitrospirota bacterium, assembly GCA_035625205.1. Taxonomy (GTDB): domain Bacteria; phylum Nitrospirota; class UBA9217; order UBA9217; family UBA9217; genus JAJYKN01. The sequence continues at coordinate 16,972 of DASPQB010000027.1, forward strand.
GCAGGAGTGAATATTGCTGCCATCCATTATCATTTTGGCTCGAAGGAGAACCTTTACCATAAAATCATTGACCAGTTTGCGACGGAGCGACTAGACTTCGCGAGAAAGACACTTCAGCCGCCTCAGAATATCGACGACTTCAAGGTTCGCCTGGAGATTTTTCTGAGACAGACGCTCGAAACGATGATCAGACAGAAAGATATTATCCGCCTGATACAACGGGATGTTGAAATGTCGAATTCGAAAAGCAAGAAGATGTATTTTAACACTCTTTTGAAACATGCTGAGAAATTGATAGAGTTTTTTGACCTAGCCAAGAACAAGGGAATCATGGCTGCTGATGTGCACCCCTATTCTGCAGCGGCATTCTTAATGAGTAATATCATCCATCAGACGAGAAACGACAGGATTGTGAAGGAGTTCATCGGTCATTCGCTTTTGGACGAAACGTATCGCAGTACTTGGATTCAGCAGACGCTTCGAATCTTCATAGATGGGATTATCGTGAAGCAACCGGCGAAATAAAAAATACGAGAGGGACCCGCGTGAAGATCGATAAGAAAAAGAAGCTTAAAATAATTTTTATTGTGGCGATCGCGATCGTTGCAGCAATCGCGGTGAGGCTGTTATTCTTCCGGGGCGAGTTTCTCTACGCCGGGACCCTTGAAGCGACCAAGGTGGATTTGTCTGCCCGCATAGCTTCTGCCATCAGCGCAGTGAACGTTCAGGAAGGCGACCACGTGAGGAGCGACCAGGTATTGGTTGTTTTAGACTGTGAAGACGTGAAGGTTGCGTCGGTGCTGGCGAATGAGAACTACCGTCGGACCGTTGGTTTGTTTCAAGCGCAGACCGCGTCTCAGGACACCATGGATCAAGTCAAGAACAGGAAGGATGATGCGGATGTACGATTGAGTTGGTGCACCGTACATTCGCCGATTTCAGGCACGGTCTTGAGCCGGTATCATGAGCCGGGGGAATGGGTGGACCCCGGGACGAAGCTCTTGACCCTGGCGAACATCCGTGACATTTGGGCCTATATTTACGTTCCCCAGCCTGAAGTTTCACGGCTTAAACCCGGCATGATTCTGAAGGGATATCTCCCGGAGTTAAACAATCGCGAATTCGATGGGAAGATATTCAAGATCAACGATGAGGCCGAGTTCACACCGAAGAATGTCCAGACCCGGGCCGAGCGCGAGCGCCTCGTGTTCGGTGTAAAAGTAAGTTTTCTCGGCGCGAACGAGCAGGAAATTTTAAAACCCGGCATGACTATTGAGGTGAAATTGCCCCCAGACTAGACCGTCGCAAGCCACGTTCTCGTTACGATGAAAAGAACAGAATACTGGTACCAGGGAAAGCCCGCGGATGCGTTGAAAATCGCCATCAAACTTAAAACTCTGCATCCCCTGCTTCTGCCCGCGTTCGACAATGGATGGGTATAATCCTGCAAGAAAAATTATCTATTAACGCTTCACTGATTCTCTGGAAGCCGCCGACATGTCGATATTACCCGTTTCAATCTCCGTCCAGTCAATCCGGAAGGTCTTCGGTAAAAATCCTGTCCTTGACGGGGTAAACCTTGATTTCTCCTCCGGCCTCATGCATGGCGTGATCGGCCCCGAGGGCGCGGGGAAAACCACGCTTTTGCGCCTCATGCTCGGCCTGCTTAAGGCCACGGAAGGCACTGTTGCTTATTACCGGGGTGGTGAACAAATTGACTTCGAAAGCATCCGTCCGAGTATCGCTTACATGCCACAGACGCAAAGCCTCTATCCTGACCTTTCCATCGGCGAACATTTGGACTTTTTCAAGGAGCTCTATGGAATTCCGCATGATCTCTATGAACAGAGGCGCGATGAGCTCCTTCGCATCACACGGTTAAAAGAATTCATTGAGCGGCCGGCAAGCCAGCTTTCAGGCGGGATGTACAAGAAGCTGGGCCTCATGTGTGCGCTTTTGCGGTCGCCGCACGTCATGCTCCTTGACGAGCCCACAACCGGTGTAGACCCAATCAGCCGCCGGGAATTCTGGGAGCTCCTCTACCGCCTCCTGGACCAGGAGATCCTGATCCTCGTGACCACCGCATATATGGATGAAGCGGAGCGGTGCGGACGCGTTCATCTTCTGGAGAGTGGTAAACTGGTCGCAGCAGGAGAGCCCCGAGAGCTCCTTGCAGCAGAAAGAGTGTCGAGCTTTGATGAGCTCTTCCTCCGGAGAAATAGCCATGAATGACTTGGCCGTGGAGGTGAGCAACCTCTCTGTGCGGTTCGGTGATTTCGTTGCCGTTGATCGGATTTCATTCACTGTTCGGCGAGGGGAAATTTTTGGGTTTCTGGGCGCAAACGGCGCGGGCAAGACGACCACGATTCGCGTGCTATGCGCACTCCTGCTGCCTTCCGAAGGGTCAGTACGGGTAGGCGGGATAAGTTACGACCACAACGAGGAGGCGATCAAGTCTAAGGTCGGGTATATGTCCCAGAAATTTACTCTCTACAATGATATGACGGTCGAGGAGAACCTGAAATTCATATCGAGCCTCCGTAAATTGGATGCTGCAACCTATGAACAAAGACGCAAAGAATTGTTCGACTTTATCTCCTTCGACAGGCCACTCAGCACCATTGTCCGCGACCTGTCTGGTGGGACGAAGCAGCAGGTATCGCTCGCTGCAGCGCTCCTGCACGATCCCGAGATCATCTTCCTCGACGAGCCCACGGCAGGTGTAACGCCTGCCTCTCGTGGCCGCTTCTGGAAGCTCATCCGAAGACTTTCAGAGAAGAACAAGACGGTCTTTGTAACGACCCATTATATGGATGAAGCGGAACAGTGCGACCGGATCGCGCTCATGCGGGAAGGCAGGATCATCGCGCTCAACTCACCGGAAGGCCTCAAAGCCGCGACCTTTTCCACACCCATGCTCGAGTTCACCCCCCGGGCAACTCTCACCTTTGCAGAGGTTTCCGCAATGGCCAGGCATGCAGTGTTTCTGTTTTTCGAGCCCTATGGCCTCCGGTTTCACGCCGTAATCAAGAGTGAACCGGAATGGGAGACAGTAAAGGGTGACTTCGAAAAGAGATTCTCGATCCGTAGAATTAAGCCATCGCTCGAAGATGTGTTCATTCAGACCGTGGAGAGAAGGACCATATGAAAAACTTTGTCTGGCGACGTGCCCTCGCGGTGGCACGGAAGGAAGTCTATCACATCCTCCGGGATCCTACGACACTCGGCGCTGCGCTGGTCCTGCCAGTTTTCATGGTAATCATGTTCGGCGTGGCCATTGAGTTCAATGTGAAAAATGTAGCTCTAGCGGTGAACGATTCGGACCAGACGCAAAGTTCCCGGAGGCTTCTGGATACCTTTGGAAGTTCTGATTACTTCCTCATACATCGCGTAACTTCGCCCCATGATGCTGTCACCGATGTGTCCGCAGAACGCGCGCGTGCGGCTCTCATCATTCCTCCGCGTTTTGAAAAGGACCTCTTCAGCGGCAGGGGCGCTGAAGCGCAAATCCTGGTCGATGGCTCCGATAACTCCACCGTCGGCCCTGTACTCAGCTATGTGGGGAGCATTCAAAACATGGCCTCACAACGGATCGGCGACTTTGACCCAACTCCTCCCTATGAGATCCGGACGAGGTTTCTATTCAATCCGGAGCTAAATAGCCGCTGGTTCGTGATCCCTGGGCTCACGGTCGTCGTGATGTCGATCCTCTCTATCCTACTGACCGCGCTCACTGTTGCTCGGGAATGGGAAAACGGCTCCATGGAGCTTCTCCTGTCTACGCCCGTTCAGCCTCTCGAAATCATCGTCGGCAAGCTTGCTCCCTACGGTATCCTCGGAATTATCGCCGTGGTCTTCGTGTATATCATTGCAAGGACTGTATTCGGCGTCCCCTTTGTAGGAAACCTCTTGGTCTTCAGCTTCGGCTGCCTGCTCTTTATCGTAACTTATCTTGCCCAAGGGCTGCTTATCTCCGTGGTGACACGCAAACAGACGATTGCCATGCAGTTGTCTATGATGTCCGGCATGTTGCCCGCCAACCTGCTCTCCGGTTTTATCTTCCCGATTGAGAGCATGCCGAAATTTTTCCAATATTTTACTATGATCCTGCCTGCGCGCTGGTTCATGCAGGTGGCCCGGGATACGTTCTTAAAGGGATCAGGATTGATCGAGCTCGGTGTACCGTTCCTGGCGCTCATTTTTTTCTGCGCACTCATGATCTTCCTAGCCGCGCAACGCTTCAAGAGGGACCTTGAACCATGAATCGAACGCTCATGGGATTCATAAAAAAAGAATTGATCCAAACGCTCCGGGACCCCAGAATGCGTGTGATGCTCTTTGTCATGCCGGTGATCCAGCTTACGCTCTTCGGCGTAGCCCTTTCAAACGAGGTCAAGAACATCAAGCTTGCTGCAGTCTTTGATTCCAAGGATACCGTTTTGCGCGATATCTATGAACGGAGCATTGCGGGGACGTGGTTCATACCTGCCAGGAGCAAAGAGCGAGATCCCTTCACCATGATCCAAACGAATGATGCCGATGCCGTGCTCATTCCGCCTCCCGGTGGGTTCACTCGTGCACTTGGCCGAGAAGATGCAAAGCTGCAACTGCTCGTGAATGCAACGAATGTAATCCAAGCTCAATCCATAGAAGCGTATCTGCAGAACATCGTTCAGCGGACAGTCATGGATGATCTGAAGCTCACACTGCGAAATCCCCCGATCCTGGTGAGCACACGCGTGCTCTTCAACCCTGAGCTCGAAACATCGGTATTCCTGGTTCCTGGCGTGATGTGCATGATCATGATCATCTCGACAATGGTGTTGTCCAATATAGCCATTGTGCGGGAAAAAGAGATGGGGACGTTCGAGATGCTGATCTCGGCGCCCATATCCCGGTCCGAGGTCATTTATGGCAAAACGATTCCCTATGTGCTCCTGGGAATGTCGAGTGTGCCGTTGATTCTGGGTGTGGCGGTGTTCGCCTTCCATGTTCCTATGCGCGGTTCTTTGATTGCGTTATTCATAGCGGCCTTCGCCTTTGTCTGCACTGCTGTAGCTTTGGGGACCCTGATTTCCACCTACTGCAGGAACCAGCAGCAGGCGACCCTTGCCGGGTTCCTGTTCATTTTCCCGATGATCATGTTCTCGGGAATGATGTTCCCTCTCGAAAACATGCCCGCTGCCCTCCGCTGGCTTTCCTTTCTCGACCCACTCGCGCACTACATGGGCCTTCTTCGCAACATCATGCTCAAAGGGGGAGAAACGGACTATGTCGTCACACACATTGCATATCTGGCCATCTTAGCCGTGGTGAGCGTGGTTGCCAGCTTCCGGCGGTTCCACACGACGCTGGAGTAGAACCTGCCGATGTAACCACACAGCGTACACCAAAATATAATACTTGTATTCAACTCAACAATTTGAACTTTTCCTGTGCTCTGTATACATCAACCGGCTGTGATCACGACGAAGTACGTGTTTCACTGCTTTTCCCGGTTTACGCGTGTCTTCGCCTATCGCGCTGCCTACGGATCCCTACAAACCAGATCCTGAACCGGTCAAGATAAAGATACACCACCGGCGTCGTATAGAGCGTTAGCATCTGGCTGAAGATCAGTCCGCCGACAATGGCGATCCCGAGGGGCCTGCGGAGTTCGGACCCCACGCCATGACCCACTGCAAGCGGCAAAGCACCCAAAAGAGCCGCCATGGTCGTCATCATGATCGGCCGGAACCGCAAGAGAGAGGCCTGAAAAATCGCCTCTTCCGAACTCTTCCCTTCCTTGCGTTCCACCTCGAGCGCAAAGTCTACCATGAGGATGCCGTTCTTTTTCACAATGCCGATCAAAAGAAGAATACCAATGATGGCGATAACGCTGAGATCAATACGGAAGATCATCATGGCGAGGACCGCCCCCACACCGGCAGAAGGCAGCGTCGAAAGGATCGTTATCGGGTGAATATAGCTCTCGTACAGTACGCCGAGCACAATGTAAACCGTTATGAGCGCGGCAAGGATCAAGAGCGGTTGATTGGTCAAAGAGTCTTTAAATGCCTGGGCAGTGCCGGAAAATGTTCTCCTGATGCTCGATGGCATGCCCATACGGTGCGTTTCGTCTTCGATCGCCTTCACCGCGTCACCGAGCGGCACGCCGGCGGGCAGGTTGAACGACGTCGTGATTGACGGAAATTGCCCCTGGTGGTTCACTGCAAGCGATGTTGCGGTCTGTTCATAATGAGTGAAGGCGCTCAGGGGAACAAGCGGACCCTTGGATGAAGGAACGTAGATGTATTTGAGCGTATCGGGCCGCTGCCAGAACCGGGGTTCGACCTCCATGATTACGTGATACTGGTTCAAAAGCGTATAGTTGATCGAAACCTGACGCTGGCCGAAGGCGTCGTATAGCGTATCGTCGATGACCTTCGTGGTAATTCCCAGCCGCGAGGCGGTCGCACGATCGATCATGAGCGTAGCCTGCTGCCCTTTGTTCTGCTGGTCGCTGCTCACGTCGACCAGTTGAGGAATTGTTCTCATCTTTTGCAGCACGCGTTGGCCCCAATCGTTCAGCTCCGCAAGGTCCCCTCCTTGGATCGTAAACTGATAGAGCGCGTTGCTGATCCTCCCGCCGATGCGCAGATCCTGCACCGGCTGGAGATAGGTGGGCGCCCCCGGCACGATGACTAGCTTTTTGCGCAAGCGTCCGATGATTTGTGTTGCACTGGCCTTTCGCTCCCCAAAGGGCTTGAGCGAGATGAACATCCGCGCCGTATTTGTCGTAGATCCACCACCTCCTCCCGTGAAGCCAATCACATAGTCAACGTCGGGGTCCGTCTTGATCACGTCAACAATGTCCAGGAGTTTCCCCTCCATTGCCTGGAACGACATGTCCTGGGCCGCCTGAATACTTCCGGCGATCCTGCCCGTATCCTGCTCCGGGAAGAACCCTTTGGGCACGATGATGAAAAGGAACACGTTCGTCACGAGCGTTAGTACAAGGAGAACAAGCATGAACCGTGCATGGCGAAGGGCCCAGCGAAGGCTCCTTTCGTAGTGACCGTGCATCCAGTTGAACGTCCGTTCGCTGGCCCTAAATAGGACGCCGTGAGCCCCTTGCTTTTCAGACCTCAGGATAGTGGCGCACAACATAGGCGTCGTGGTCAGTGATACAAGGAGTGAGACCATGATCGCGGCCGAGAGAGTCACCGCAAATTCGCGAAAGAGCCTGCCCACCATGCCGCCCATGAGGAGAACAGGGATAAAGACGGCAACAAGCGAGGCGCTCATGGACAGGACCGTGAAGGCGATCTCTTTGGTCCCGGACAGCGCGGCCTGGAAGGAAGTTTCCCCCTTCTCCCGGTAGCGGGTGATGTTTTCGAGAACGACAATTGCGTCGTCAACCACAAATCCCGTTGAGATCGTGAGCGCCATAAGAGAGAGATTGTCGAGCGAGTAGCCGCAGAGGTACATCACGCCGAAGGTGCCGATGATCGAGACGGCGACCGCTACGGCGGGAATGACCGTGGCGCGCACATTCCGCAGGAACCAGAACACTACGAGGATCACCAGTATGCCCGATGCCACAAGCGTCCACTCGACGTCCCGGAGCGACCCGCGGATCGACGGGCTCCGATCGAGCACGATCGACAGGTTGACGGCACCAGGCAGTGCAGCTTTCAGCTGCGGTAGACTCCCACGCACTCTGTCCACAGTCTCGATAATGTTGGCACCGGGCTGGCGGAACACGACGAGCATAACGCAAGGCTTTCCATTCACGAACCCAGCAGCGCGCAGGTCCTCTACCGAATCCTGCACATCAGCCACATTCCCAAGCTGTACCGCGGCCCCCGACCTATACGCTATAAGCAAGGGCAAATACTGTTCGGCTTTCTTCAGCTGGTCGTTCGTTTGAATCTCTCGTGTTTCGTCGCCAACCGTCAATAGTCCCTTGGGCGTGTTGACATTCGTGCTTGAAAGAACGTTTCGCACGCTTTCCAAACTGATGCCATATTTCGAGAGCGCCATGGGGCTTAAATCAATGCGTACCGCTGGAAGGGAACTCCCTCCTACGAACACCTGCCCCACACCTTCCACCTGGGAGAGCTTCTGCGCTAGGATTGAAGAGGCCCAATCGTACATCTGCGCCTTGCTATTCGTATCAGAGGTGAGCGCCAGGATGAGTATGGGTGCATCCGAAGGGTTAACTTTACGGTACGTCGGGTCAGCCGGGAGGTTTGCGGGTAGATACCCCCGCGCGGCATTGATCGCGGCCTGCACGTCGCGCGCCGCACCGTTGATGTCTCGGTTCAGATCGAACTGCAGCGTTATGCTGGTTGAGCCGTTGTTGCTCGTGGACGTCATTTCCGCCACACCTGCGATGCGGCCGAACTGGCGTTCCAGAGGTGCCGCAACTGAGGTGGACATTGTCTCGGGGTCTGCACCGGGAAGCGACGCCTGTACTGAAATCGTCGGGAAATCTACCTGCGGCAATGGCGAGACCGGAAGCAATCGAAAGGCAATCACGCCGGAAAGTACGAGTCCTACGGTCAGGAGTGTGGTTGCAACTGGTCTCTTGATAAATATTGCTGAAATGTTCATGTGGATTCCGCTAGCTTCTGGAAGGACTTTTTCTGACCCTCCGTGCAAGCCGGTCGAACCAGAGGTAGATGACTGGCGTCGTATAAAGGGTGAGGATCTGGCTGATCACGAGTCCTCCCACGATCGAGATGCCGAGAGGACGGCGAAGCTCTGACCCCACCCCGCGACCGAGCGCCAGGGGCAAAGCTCCCAAAATCGCTGCCATGGTAGTCATCATGATCGGCCGGAACCGAAGGAGGCAGGCCTGGAAGATCGCCTCTTCAGGATCCTTACCTTCCCTACGCTCGGCATCAAGCGCAAAGTCAATCATCATAATGCCGTTCTTTTTCACGATGCCGATCAAAAGGATGATGCCGATAATGGCAATCACCGAGAGCTCACTGCGGAAGATCATCAGCGAAAGCACGGCGCCCACCCCTGCAGAGGGAAGCGTGGAGAGGATCGTAACGGGGTGGATGTAACTTTCATACAATACGCCAAGCACGATATAGACCGTAATGAGCGCGGCCAGAATCAAAAGCGGCTCATTAGTGAGCGAGGCCTTGAAGGCTTGGGCCGTTCCCTGGAAGCTCCCCTTAATGCTGGCGGGAAGATTCAGCTGGTTTGCCACATCCTCGATCGCATCGACCGCCTCTCCAAGCGACGTTTTCGGCGCCAGATTGAACGACGCTGTCACTGCAGGGAACTGACCCTGCCGGTTTATGACAAGCGGCCCTCTTGTTTCCGATGCATTGGTGATTGCGGCGAGCGGAACTTGTCCGCCGCTCACGCTGTTAAGATAGATTGATTGCAGGCCACTGGGGTCCTGCTGAAAGTCGGGTTTGACCGAGAGCACAACGTGGTACTGGTTTAACTCGGTGAAGATCGTGGACACCTGACGCTGGCCATAGGCGTCGTAGAGCGTGTCGTCGATATTCTGCGGGGTGATGCCGAGGCGGGCAGCAGTGCCCCGGTCGAACGAAAGCGCGACCCTTAAGCCCGCGTCCTGCTGGTCGCTGCTCACATCCCGAAGTTCCGGGCGGGTGCGAATAGCGCCGACCACCTTAGGCGCCAGTGTATTCAACTCATCGGCATTAGGATCATCGAGCGTGTATTGAAACTGGGTGCGGCTGACCCTCGCGTCCACTGTGAGATCCTGCACAGGTTGCATGTAAAGCGTGATGCCCTCGACCTTAGCGAGCTCCGGCTGGAGGCGCCTGATGACGTCGATCGCGCTCGCGTCGCGCTCTTCTAATGGTTTAAGATTAATCTGAATCCGGCCGCTGTTTAAAGTGGTGTTGGTACCGTCCACGCCAATGAAGGAGGACAGACTTTCGACTGCCGGGTCCTTAAGAATCACCCGGGCTAGCGCCTGCTGTCGTTCGGCCATAGCGGGAAAAGAGACAGACTGTGGCGCCTCCGATATTCCCTGGATTGCACCTGCGTCCTGGACCGGGAAAAAACCCTTCGGAACAACAATATAAAGCAGCACCGTAAGGACCAGCGTACCCAGAGCCACGACAAGCGTTACTGTCTGGTGCTGCAGTACCCAACGCAGGGTCTTTCCGTAGGAGGCAATGATTCTATCGAAATAAAGCTGGGACGTGTGGTAGAACCTTCCCTGTTTCTCCTCAGGAACGTGCTTAAGGATCCGCGCGCACATCATCGGGGTGAGCGTCAGCGATACGATTGCCGAGATGAGGATCGTGACGCCCAGGGTGATGGCAAACTCACGAAAAAGGCGGCCAACCACATCCCCCATGAAGAGCAGCGGGATGAGGACGGCGATCAGTGATACCGTTAACGAGAGGATCGTGAATCCGATCTGCTTTGCCCCCTTGAGTGCTGCCTGCATCGGTGTTTCCCCTTCTTCGACATAGCGGGCGATATTTTCGATCATGACAATAGCATCGTCAACGACAAATCCCGTCGAGATCGTTAAAGCCATGAGCGAAAGGTTGTTCAGGCTGAAGCCCATCAAATACATCGCACCGAAAGTCCCAACGAGGGAGACCGGTACGGCAACGCTCGGAATGGTCGTTGCCGGCAAATTGCGCAGGAACAGGTAAATGACAAGAATAACGAGCGCGACAGCAAGGAGCAGCTCGTACTGTACGTCCCTGACCGATGCGCGAATGGTCGTAGTGCGGTCGGTCAGGACAGTGACTTTGATGGAGGAGGGCATAGCGTTCTGAAGCTGCGGCAGAAGCTTCTTGATCCGGTCGACTACCTCGATGACGTTTGCACCGGGCTGGCGCTGGATGTTCACGATCACGGCAGGAGACGTATTGAACCAGGCAGCCTGGTCCACGTTCTCGGCATCGTCGATCACATTGGCGACGTCGGACAGATGTACGGGTGCGTTGTTGCGATAGGCTATGATGAGCGGCCCGTAATCTTTGGCCGTAAAGAGCTGGTCATTCGCGCCGATGATGTAGGCCTGGCGCGGGCCGTCGAAGCCGCCCTTCGCCTCGTTGACATTGGCAGCACTAATTGCGGTACGCACGTCTTCAAGCGCCAGGCCATAAGCTGCCAGGGCCGTGGGATTGGCGTAAACGCGGACAGCCGGACGCTGGCCGCCGGAGAGGCTTACAAGACCGACCCCCGGCAATTGAGAAATTTTCTGGGCGAAACGCGTGTCCGCCATGTCTTCAACCTGCGGCAACGTCAGCGTGTTCGAGGTAAGTGCCAAGGTCAGTATTGGCGTGTCCGCGGGATTGACCTTGTTGTAGACCGGCGGTGTAGGAAGGTCTTTCGGCAGGTACGTAAAAGCGGCATTGATGGACGCCTGCACCTCCTGCTCGGCTACGTCCAAGCTCAAATCAAGGCTGAATTGCAGTGTGATGATTGAACTACCGCCAGAACTCGATGATGTCATCTGAGTCAGGCCCGGCATTTGGCCGAACTGACGTTCGAGGGGCGCTGTAACCGAAGAGGCCATAACATCGGGACTTGCACCGGGGTAGAACGTTCTGACCTGGATGATGGGGTAATCCACCTGCGGCAACGCCGAGACTGGCAGTTGCTTGTAGGCAACCGCTCCGGCAAGAAGAATGGCAATCATCAGGAGCGTGGTTGCTACCGGCCGCTCGATGAAGATGCGGGAAATATTCATTTATTATGCCTTTGCGGAACGGGCTCTCCGCTGTTCGGGGCACTCACCTCGACCTTGCTGCCATCGCGCAATCTGTCGGCTCCGTCCACAACGACAAGTTCACCGGCAGATAACCCTGATGTAATTAAGGCTGTTCCTTCCTGGACAAGGCCCACGGTGATTGGACGCAATGCTGCCGTCTGGTCTGCTTTCACCACGTAGACAAACGTGCCTTGAGGTCCCCGTTGAATGGCCTCCGGCGATACCATGAGTGCATTATGTTTGACTTCGATGATGAGGCGCGCATTGACGAACTGGTTTGGAAAGAGTTCATCATTCCTGTTCGGGAACAACGCCTTGAGTTTAATCGTGCCCGTGCTCGGATCGATCTGGTTGTTTACCGTCAAAAGGTTCCCCGTGGCGAGTTTCTGCTTCTGATCCCTGTCGTACGCTTCGACCGTCAAAGGGGCACCGCTCCTGAGTTTACCCAGCACCTGCGAAAGATTATCTTCGGGTAGAGAAAATATCACCGAAATCGGCTGCATCTGGGTGATCACCACCACGCCGCTGGAATCGGTCGCATGCACAATGTTACCCGGGTCAACCAGTCGCAAGCCAATACGTCCGCTGATCGGCGCGGTTATATGTGCATAGACCAATTGCAGCTTGGCATTGTCTATCTGTCCCTGATCGTTCTTGACCGATCCTTCATACTGGTGAACCAGTGCAGCCTGTGTATCACGCTGCTGTGTTGCTATTAAATCCTTTTTTACCAGATCCTGGTACCGCGTTAGATCAAGTTTGGCATTTTCTAGGAGCGCCTGATCGCGGGCCAACGCGCCCTCAGCCTGGGTCAGCATCGCCTCGTACGGCCGCGGGTCGATTTCGGCGAGCAGTTCACCTTTGCTTACACTCTGGCCTTCCCGGAAGAGAACATTTGTCAGTTCTCCATCGACGCGGCTATTCACCGTGACGGTGTTGAGCGAGGTGACCGTGCCAAGTCCTGTTAGATAAACATTCAAATCGCCCTTCTTCACCGCAGCAGCCGCGATTGGAATGGCCGGTGCAGCCATATGCCCCTGCTGTGCGGCACGCGATGCGTTTTGACGGCCTTTTGAAAAGAAAGTGACCGCCCCGACTACAATGAGGCAGGCTATGATCGCTCCTATCCACCATCGATTTTGCCATGGTCGAAAAAATTTCTTCTCCTGTGTGATGTCAGGTCTTGTTTCTTTTAATGACGTCATTAGTAATTACCGCCTCACAATAGATTCGCCCCCTCGTCAGGCAGAACTTCCAAAATCAAAGCGCGGATGAACGGTTGCTATTTACTTCTTCCATCCGGCTCTCTAGAAAAAATAAATTCGACCGCGATGATAACACCGTTCTCACGCCATTGTCAATGTTCTAATTCCGGGATATTCATATTATGGCAGGTAAATAAAAACGGGATTCAAAAGCAGCATTCATGCAAAATTAGAAAAAAACGCAGGCGTATCACTACGCCTGCGTAGCTTACTCGTACATCTTACAATAACTGTTCCGCCCGGTATTATAAATTGGCGGTAGGGAGAAAAACTACTTTGTTGCAGGTGCAGCTGCCGACGGAGCTGCAGAATTATTTGCCGTCTTCTTGGCCTTTTTGGCCTTCTTGGCCTTTTTCGCTTTCGTGACTTTTGCCGGAGATTTCTCGGCTGCCAGGGCCTTCCCTGTGGTCGCCGGTGCGGTTTCGTTCTCTGCCGAATACGCCATGCCAAGGCTCAAAGCAAAGGCCATTGCTATGAAAATAGCGACTATCTTTTTCATTTTTTTCACCCCCTTTCTGCTTCGCAATAGTTACAACTTGCGGTTCATGCATTTAGATGTGACACTGGCGCTTGGAAAAGGTTTAATATAACTTATACATAAAGTCGTTTCCCCTTTTATCTCAGGATTTCCTCTCCGATTAATGGGACGCTCGTCCTTGCACAATGCATCGTTTTTCAGATAATGACCGCTCGGAAAAGACCCATTTTTTTCTCACAACCGCGAATTGGCGAATCGGGCAAAGAGTTTCCTTTTGCAGAGAGGGTTGTCAAGGAAAACGTCAGGATTTGAAATTGGAGGATTTTACGAAAAGGAAACGGCAGTTTGCTCTGCTGTCGCCATTGCTTTTGGTCCTGTCCGCTAGTTCTCGAGCATGCTTTGTCCTATTCTTAGTCAGGGCTATTTATCTCGTGGTTATTTTATCTGATTACTAACTATCGATCGTTTTACGTGTAATTTATACTACTTTAGTTTTAAAAAGACGGACAAGCAAATTGACTAACGCCCGATACTATGCTATTAAAATAATCTGATATATGCGCTCATAATAGAGGAACGGTGATGGCCATAATGACCCCTCTCTTCACTTCACTACGATTCAAAATTTCCGTCTTTATCATTGTTCTACTCCTGCTCACGGCTTCTATTTTTTCCATACTAACCCTTCAGACCATGAACCGGAATATCACGGAAGAGGTCATCAAGAGGGCTGAATCGCTGTGCAGAAGCACGGCGGCATTGGCGCCTTACAGCATGCTTGCCAATGATGTGCTTGGCCTAGATAATATTGTCTCGAAAGTACGGGAAGCAAATCCCGACGTGGAGTATGTGGCTGTCACTGACACCGGCATGAAAGTCCTTGCGCATACCGATATCGCCAGGCGGGACACGTTGTTTCACCTGGCACCGGCTACGAGCACGCTGAGGGAGGCAGTGGATAATACGTTGGTATATGAAGTGAACGGCCCGGCAAGCAATTTGTTCGAAGTATATACGCCGGTCTTCTTCCACAACCGGCAGATCGGCAACGTCATCCTCGGGATCAACACATCAGTTCTGGTTCGTGCCCAGATCGAAACCCGACGAAGGATAATGATCGGTCTCGGCATTGCCCTGTTTCTCGGTATCGGCTGCGTCATCGTGCTGACTTCTCTTGTAACGCGGCCCATCAAGGAACTGTCCCTGGGTGTCAACGAACTGAAACGAGGGAGGAAGTCGAAGCTCAGGATATATGCGCATGACGAGCTTGGCAGTTTGACGGAAAGCTTCAACCACATGGCCGAGATGATCACCAGACAGCAGGCCGAACTCAGTATGTCCGCCCAGGAACTGGAGGATGCCTATGTTTCCACGGTGAAGGTGCTCGCCGCAGCAATCGATGCCCGTGATCCCTATACGCTCGGTCATTCAACAAGGGTTTCACAATTGTCGGTAAAGATCGGGGAGGCGCTCGGCCTTCCGCGCCGCGAGCTTGAAGATCTCGAGGTTGCCAGTCTTTTTCACGATGTTGGAAAGTTGAAGACTCCCGACTACGTTCTGCAGAAAGAGGGCCCGCTGAACCCCCTGGAGCATCGCGAGATGTCGGAACACAGCGAGCACGGCGCGGCTATTCTCAGCCGGGCGAAATCCCTCCAGAAATACATACCCGCGGTAAGGCACCATCACGAATGGTTCAATGGGGAGGGGTACCCTGACGGACTGCGGGCAGAAGATATTCCTCTTCATGCAGCGATCATTACCGTGGCCGATTCCTATGACGCCATGACTACCTCCCGGCCTTATAAAATCCCATGCGCACCTGAAGAAGCCCTTCGCGAGCTGAACCGGTACGCCGGCAAACAGTTTGATCCCCGCATTGTCGAGGCTTTCTACCGGGTAATCGCTACCCAGGACGCACCTAACGAGCATGTATCGAACGGAAGGTAATTGATGCGCTCTTTCAGATCAATACATTTTGCGTTCTGTTTTGTCGCTCTTGCCGTGGCGGCGTGCTCATTGCATTCCAAGGGAACGGGAACGGAATCAGATGTAAAATTCATCGCCGAAACGGCGAACCAGGCTCAAGCACAATTTGCACTCGGCAAGCTCAAGCATGCCCTCGAACTGTATGCCAGCGCCTTTGATAAATACCATCATCCCCCGGGACTGCGTCGCGGTTATGTCAAACTGGGTGAGCAGATCAAAAATAACGCGGACACAGCCTACAAGAGTGGTGATGTCGCCACAGCGGGGATTGATTACAGCATCCTGTTGGAAAGCGGCATTACAACACGGGAGTTCGCTGGGACGCTGTCATTCGATGATAATTACCTTAGCAGGCAGATCAAGGCCTGCTCCAAGGCACTCATGGAGAGCGGCCTCAAGAAATACCGCGAGGAAAGGCTCGATGAAGCAATTGTGATCTGGAAGAAGGCTCTTTTCTTTGACCGGGACAACAGGAACATAAAAAACGCCTTGGAAACCGCTACTGCGCAAATGCAACAGCTGAATCAGATCAGGTAAGAATACCACTAGCTCAGATCTCGCTCCGTGCATTCCTGTCTTCACGAAGCCATACGCAGATAGTCAAATCGTGTGTCATTAACCACCACATAACGCTCTTACAGTTGATACGTCTGTCGACTGCGCATGATAATTTTTATTACTGTTTCCTCTGTTCGTATTCTATGCCTTTCAGGAGTAGAACCGCTAGCGACGATTTCATTGCAGACCACTCATTTCTAGGCACCTCGTGGATATCTATATGCTTCTGGTAGTGAGCGATTAGCTTATCGAGGTGACCATATTTCTTGAGCACATTGCTCAGTTTTTGCAAATTATAAGGTTTGGCCATAACATGCTGTTCTGAGCAGATAAAATTTACAAGAGCATCCCTGTTTTATGCATATCACGGGCAGTTGCTATTCTCTGAGCCGATAACGAGTACCATGAAAAATATAACCCCAGTAAGTGTATCCGTGATCACCGGTTACGGCAACATGCCAAATCGTCGCTATATGAGGTAGAGAGTACGACCAAGCCCTACCCTATGAGCTAGGTCTCGGGTACTGGAGAGATAGAATCGGGATTTGCTGCTGGATTCACGGCCGCGAACTGCCCGGGTACCCTGCATTTCAAGGCTGCATCGGACTATTCGATGAGGATATGCAGAAAGATTGTTACAAATTTCCCGAAAACCCGAACTGGAAGATGCTCGTAAACTTTTTGAACGGGCCATACCATCACCTCACGATGGTGAAGGATTGCACGACGTGCTAAACGGTCCCAAAATCCCGATCATCGGCCGTGAACCAGGATCCGAAGAGGAGTTTCTATCGTATTCTGAAAAATGTGACTCAGATTCAAACGACGAATCCAAATGAGATCGCGATTGAAGACTTTACCAGTATCGCACACGTCCGTCATCGATATGGACGAAGTCGGGATAGGCACCGACACCACCTGTATAAAAAGATTTTGCAATGGTAGTAAGCTTTCGGCAGTCGACTCGGGGTATGCGGAAATCTATTGCGCGACCCTGGAGGTGAAGACTGTTACAGGCCACACCTCTCCCAATCTGCCGCAGATAATCGTTATATGCATGAGAGCGGTATCCGGAAATGATAAGCATCTCCTTATCTTTTCCGATAGTATCCTTGATATCACAGAGAAGGTCAATGACTTTGACATCGATAGGTTTTACCTCATTGGTATAATGACATCGCATGAGATGGTTGATCTCGTTCAAGGCATTGCGGTCATAGTTACCGGACGAACAATATTTTATATCAAGTCGTTCACCAGTATGAATGTTATAAAGATTGAGAACTTTTTCCTTTTTATCGAGGCCAAAGACCTTGCCGCCATAAGCAGACATGATGGTAAGCGTCGTAATCTTTAAAAAGCTCCGTCTCGTCATCATAACTTTGAAATCCTCCTCGGGCCTTCCGTTACGAAGCGAAGCAGACTTGTATCAGGTAACGTTTGCTGCAACTGCACGCTTATTTTTTATCGATCTATGTTTAATATTATGCGATGACAGAATTCCTGACAGTGATTCACGTCACAATTTCTTGCCACAAGAAATATGATGGTGTTCAGGCAGATGAATAGAGGAGCATCCACGAAACGGACGCCCGTTGAGATATCTGAACGTGGAAAATTATAAATCAATGACACATATATCGCAAGCATATCTTTCACATATCATTTTACGTCTTTGGAAATAGACTACGTCGCGATTATCCCTGACACTGCTGCACGCTGCACTTTGCGGTTAAAATCGTACTTTCCTGCCGCGCAGTTTAGCACATAAAATAAATAGCGAAATGATGTCGTGGTTATGTTCTGATCCTGGTATTTCATTTAAGAAGCGGTTCCCTCGCCAATTCATGCAAACTCTTCTAACACCATGTAAATGTTATCGTCAAAGCCTTGTTGACCGTTATAGGTCAAGTTGGCAATGACATGTCGTGTGCTTTCCTTGTCAATATGGATACCTGATTTTTACTTTTTGTTGAAATTGCGGGGATGACGTCGAGCTTTACCAAAGGGACGGGAGTCATTGAATTAGAGTGGGATAAAGCTTCGACGCGATGGTGACCATGACTACATAGATCAGCCCTAGAACGACAACATCAAACACGAACCCATTCGCACTGTGACCACCCTGAATCATGAGTCCTCGTAATATATCGACCAAATAGGTTAAAGGGTTAATCCTCGCAAATATCAGTAGCCATCCAGGCATGAGCTCGAGCGGGTATATCGCATTGCTTGCGAAAAAAAGGGGCATAGTGAGCACTTGACCTATTCCCATGAACCGTTCCCGGGTCTTCACGATACAGGCAATAATAAGAGAAAAAGTCGAAAAGATCGATGATCCGAGCACAACTGCAAAAAGGACGCCCAGGATTGCTTGCGGACTCGAGTTGGTCTCAATCCGCATGAGGTACGCAATAATATAGATGATAAGCGCCTGGACCAATCCTCGGAATGCGGCGGAGATCGCTTTTCCAAATACCAGAGCACCTCGATAGGACGGGCTTACCAAGAGCTTATGAACGATGCCCAAATCCCGCTCCCAAATGACGGCGATTCCGTAAAAAATTGCGCTGAATAATACGCTCTGCGCTAATATGCCGGGACACATGAAGGCCAAGTAACTGATGCTGCCGGTGGGAATACCCCGGACGCGACTGAAGACCTGGCCAAAGACCACTAACCAGAGGATAGGCTGAACTGCGCGGGAAAAAAGTTCAGTGGGATCGCGGAGAAGTTTTTTTAGCTCGGATTCTCCGATCGCGATGCTCTGTCCTACGAAATCAACGAGAGAAAAGGAGTCAGCCGAGTCGGGTGGCCGTGCTTCGCGTTTGCCGAACATCACGATAGTTTCCCCCTTCGGTAATGAGGACACCACAGCAATGAGCAAAAACATCATCCAGTGTGGCCGTAGGGCTAATCGCCGATTTCAATTCATCAGGCCGGCCGACGATGGCGACTTTTCCTTCATGCAAAATAGCAAGCTCATCGCAGAGCTGGTCCGCCTCTTCCATATCGTGCGTTGTGATGAGAATCGTCATGTTGTAATCCCGTTTCAAATCCAGCAACCGATCCCACACAATTCGCTTCGCCATTGGGTCGAGGCCAATGGTCGGCTCATCAAGGAAGAGAACGGCGGGACGGTGGAGCATCGCCTGGGCAAGTTCCAGTCTTCTTATCATCCCGCCCGAATACGTCTTGACCAGTTTTTTTGCCGAATTTTCTAGTCCCATGAATTTCAAAGCTTCCTCGATACGTGCAGATCTCTCTGATCTCGGCATACGATAGAGTTTGGCGGAGAGCATTAAATTCTCACTTCCTGTTAACGCGCCATCTGCGGAAAGCATTTGAGGAACGTATCCAATTCGTCTCCTTACTTGAGCGGGCTCGTTGACAACATCGTGGCCCGCCACGGTTGCCGCTCCAAAGGACGGATCAAGGATGGTTGTAAGCATTTTGATCGTGGTGCTTTTCCCCGCACCGTTCGGGCCGAGGAGTCCGAATATTTGTCCATACTTAACCTGGAGATTGAGATGATCAACTGCAGTTTGCTGACCATACCTTCGAGTAAGGTTCATCGCCTGAATAGCGAAGTCCTCTGTGAAGTCCGATTTATGCTTTTGATGCGGGTTTTTCATTATGCTGTTATCATGGTCCCTGAATCTCGTTCACAATCGAAAATTTATCTTCCGGAGTGAACTATTATCACCGGGATCGGCGAGTTCAAGATCGTTTCCCGTGCTGTACTGCCGAGAAAGGCTTCCATCATCATGTTCCTACCATGTGTCCCCATTACTACCAGCGAATAGCCATGGCCACCCTCCCGATAAACCGCACAGGAGGTCGTGTCGTCCTTTTCTTCGATTTTGTAATCACACCGAACTCCACGACTTTCAAAGTAACGGATCTTTTGATTCATCGACTGGTGGGAACTATCACGAAGTTGTGATAGGATTTCATCAAGATTGAGCGGTATCCATCCGGAGACTGTACTGCTTGCGCGAATAATGGCTCTGTAAATGTCTCCCAGGCAGTGAAACAAAAAAACTCTTGCACCGATACGCTTGGCGAGAGAAAGCGCATATAGCTCGGCTGCGCGGCTATTTTTACTAAGATCGGTCGCAACGAGCATATCTATCTGTTTTCGCGCGCCCAAATCTTGAACGTTTGTTTGTGCGACGGGGCCGATCACCATCACGGGCCTCCGGGAGTGACGGATCACTTCTTCAGCGACGCTTCCTATAATCATGCGTTCAATTCCCGTCCGCCCTTGGGTGCCCATAACGACGAGTTCCGAAGCAGCCTTTGCTCGCAAAGTCTTTAGAATCAGTTCCGCTGGAGAACCGCTCTTTAATAAAGTACGGACGGGTACCGGAAAGCAGCTACTGATTTCCTCAAGTTTTTTCTGATGCTGGGTGTGCCACGCCTCGAGGCGGGAAACTTCAACCCTACCACGGAAAGACGTTCTAATGTCTTCCACGTACAGAAGGTCGATGCCGGTTTTGAGTTGCTGCGCCAAAGAAGATGCGACACCGTATATTGCCTGCGAACGTCTTTTGCCTGAATCGGTCTGATTTTCGATGTCATCAGCGACTAAGATTGCGTGTTGCGGCATCCTCCACTCCTCTCGTAGAGTATCACCAGTGCGCAGCAAGCCGAGAGTCTGATTAAAAACCATTTACGCTGCCTGATAGCAGATCAGAAGGGTCCCGTTACTTCTGCCTAAGTTCCTGCAACTCCTTATTGAGCTCTTTGACCTCCGTGGCAGTATGGTTGACTTCTATAAAATTGAACCATTGCTCGTCTTCAACCGGACAGTTCACGCTGCTCCCATACGATCCATGAGTCATCCTAGTCGGCAACGTTTTCATAACCAAGCTGTCGGAGAACAAGATAGGTATATGCTGCGCGCGTTCCTGTTTGACGATATGCGATAACTCTCTCTTTCATTGGTATGTCCTTATAGAGGGTCCTTAACTCGGACGGCGGCAACATCTTATAGTTATTCTCATCATAATTCTTCTGTACCTTTATGTTAACCGCACCCGGAATGTGTCCTCCTCGCAGTGCGCGAATATCCGAACCGTTGTATTCAGCATATGTTCTCGCGTCACTAAGATCGGCTTTTGCCTGCCGCTTCGCTACACGCAGCACTTCTTTGGAGGAGGCCAGACGCGAGGCCACTACCTTCGCCTTAAAGTGCGCCTTGGGAAGGGATGAGCCTTTGACCTCCGATTTTCCTCCATAAGACTTCCATTGTTCGATACCGCCGTCAAAATAGTGAACAGTACAGGATAACTGAGGACTGATGCACCCCAAAAATTCTAGAATCCAAAACGTAACGGCATTTTCATATGCGTCCGCTGCATTGCCGTAAACAATGATGTGCTTATCGTCTCCAATGCCGGCATCGCCCAGCGTCTTCTCTATAGCAGGAATGATTGTATAGGACCGATGCGTCGGATCTCGCAAGGCATTCGCAGCTATGTTGCCGAGATTTACAGACCCGGGAATGTGTCCTGCTGGTATTCCTCGCCTGTTCGGACATCCAGGATGGCCCAGCCTGGCTTGCTAAGCTTATCATTTACAAATTGACTGTCAACTACCAAATCTGATGCATCTCGCGATACTGCGTTTCCCGTGTCAACAATCAGCACCAACGCCGCTGTAAATAATATTTTTCTTAGCATGACGACGTCTCCTTTCCATGGTATCTGGCGTAATTATAGCACGGTGCTGACTCTCTCTTAAAGAATACAGTCAGCATATTAGCAAAACTTTTACGACAATGTCGTTTGCACCGCCAAGCAACGGCCCGGTATTACGAAAGCTGCGTGAGGAGCGGAATAATGAATGGGATAGAATGAGTGCTTGAAGAACAATCAGTGTCTCTGAGATATCCGGTGTCGTGCCACATCTAATCGACTGCCAAACTGCTCGCAATATTACCGAGGGTATTCTTATAGGCAGGAAAGTCGTCCAGAGACGCGACGCAGGTTATCGTGATGGCTTTATTGCCTTTGATAACTATGAATATAAATCCTTTGACAGTTACGGTCTTGTCGCGGTAGGAAATGATCCACCATCTCGCAATTGTATGGCTTATGACTTGACGGCCTGTTCTGATAAATTTTAAGTCCGTCATCAGTACGCGATCGTTAGCAAGGCGCTTTTGTGCATACTCGTTAATCGGTTCGATCTTCGGTAATATTTCAGTGATGACGGTCACTGTCGGACGAAACTGGTTTGCCGACTTCTCTTCCGGAGGGGGCGAGGCAATAACGTCCATACCAGCTACGCCTTCTTTTATTTCCCATGTGCGGGGAAAGCTCATGGAAAAACCTTTGTTTACATTTCTGTAAACACCCACGGGAGTTCCGGCAAATGCCGTTACTCCTCCGAAAGAGATAAATATAACCGCCAGCAAGGACAACCAGATTCTATTGGACATCTTTATCCTCCAGATCGTTTTTCAATCCACAAGCGATTTGAGTCTCCGCCAGTAAGTTCCAGATAAATCTGCTGAAAATATTATACTCAGCAAGATAGCCCTGTCAATGATGTTTTCAAGCTTCCCCCTTTTTCTTTCATGCATTGCAATCCCGGAACCCATGCAATACGAAGCAACGCCCTTGCCGAAGATGCACGAGCATGATGAATTATCATGTCTCAACAGATATTCTCAGCAGTCTCATTCCCGGGTCTGCAGGCGCCCAGAATTTCCACCAGCGAGTCCACGACCATCCCTAGATTCTTGGAAGCCCTTAACGCGTTTCTTCCCAGTCTTATGCTTGCCGGGATAAGCTTCGGCTTTGCGAGCAGGAGTCCGAGGGCCCGGGAAAAATGGTATCGACCTGTCACATCTGTTACCGCAAGAAGCTCCGGAGGAATATCTTCATTCAGGCGGTCGGTGATGGAGCGTACCGCGAGAAAAGGCAAGCGATTCTGATGCGAGAGCCTTGCGAGATAAAACGTTTCCATGTCGCATACGGGGAAGGGGAAGTCTCCGGGAATCATGCCTTTAATTTTCGATTTTGCTATCAGTTCAGAGAGGGTAACGATGCGTCCCTCCCTGGCGGAAGTTTTCTCTCGCAGCTTTTCCCCGATTCGTCTACCGAGAGGGGAATCAGGGACCTCGTCTTCCATGAGATGTTCGTGCTGCCCCGCCTTTTTTCCCTCCATGAGGAAAGCGCGGGAAGACCACACAATATCCCCAATTCCGGCGTCCTCGTACAGGGCGCCGCCAAATCCGGCGGACAGAACAATGTCGGGGCGGCACTCCTGAAGCACCCGTCGGAATGCGGTTTCCACATTCACAACGCTAACGCCGGTTTGTACTATGATGACATCACACGGGGAATGCAGCTTTCCCTGTATAGGGGAAAGGCGGTTCTCTGGATATTCCACGGACGGATAGTTTTTGCGCACGTTCTTTAGTTCCTGCGGAAAGGCAGCAAAGAGAGCCATGATCATTTGATTAGTGTACGTCCTTTCATTGAGCTACGTGCTCGGCCCGACATATCCTGAGCAAAGACCTTTTCAGGGGAGTTAAACGATGTCGTTTTTTTTATAGCTTCATAATCTCACGAGCGTATGCTTGTAGGTAGCTACTTTAATTCATTCTCAGTAAGAGGTATCCATTTCATATCTTTTCCGAAAAGGTAGTAATAACTGCCTCTTTTTAAGACGATATTCCCAAAGTTTTCAGCTACAAAATCAGTCTGCGGGATGGTGTCAATAAACTTACGGGTCCCATATCGGGCTGATATAAAGGGGCTTT
Organism: Nitrospirota bacterium; assembly: GCA_035625205.1. GTDB lineage: Bacteria > Nitrospirota > UBA9217 > UBA9217 > UBA9217 > JAJYKN01. Next base: position 40,749 of record DASPQB010000027.1, read on the forward strand.
GCTCCGTGAATTCCGCCAGCATATAGGAGAGGGCCAAATAACTCATCGGCCTCGAAATAATTACTTGTCGGCCCGTTTGGTCGGCATGTTGCTTCTTTCCAACAAATTTTATTCCTACGGGAACAGTTGCTATACGAGGGAGGGGGATGTCTCTGAGCCCTGGCGGCGCGATAGGACTGCCATGTACCGACCTCCCATGTTCTCCGATAAAGATAATTATTGTATTTCTTCCTGACCTTGCAACAAGGTTCATGAAGCTCGTAATATCATCAAATAATTCATGTATAGACTCCCGGTATTGCTGCAGGTTGTCTTTGAGCCACCAATTTTTATCAGATGCCCAATGAGTGCCGTCATGCAAGCTGAGGGTATTATAATAAAGAGTTACTTTTTTTGATCCTAATTTTTTTCTTGCCGCCAACCACTGTTCAAGCACAGAATAGTCGCCATACACGGGAGAATCATCAAACATGGTCTTCGTGGCAATAAGATTGGTTAGCGGAAATGGGCGTGCATCAAGATGCCCAAAGCGTTTGACTTCCTCGTCAAATTTATCATAAATACCGTTATGGTTACGCGCAAACTGGATTTCATGCCCCTGAGCACTAAGGCTTTCTACTAAAGAACATTTCTTTGGTAGTTGGTTATAAAGGTCGGCATGCTTGCGCTGTCCGCAATTTGCATTTAAAAGTCTTATAACCGCGGGGTTACTATACGTGGTAGCAGAATTAAACTTGGTGAACAGGTAATCAAATTGCTTGAAAAAAGGATCCCCTTCCATGTTAACATCGCGCAGATCATCCCAGGAGAGTGAGCAGACATGCAGAATGATGATATCAAAATCAGAAATACTGCTGCCAGGCGGTTTAAAATGAATAAGCCTTGTCGTTTCCGCGTCATAAAAAGACCCTAAATATTTTTCCAGTTCTTCTGAGGATTGATAGTGAGCGTTACCCGACGAAATAAACAATGGAGCAATGAGCAACAAGGCGGCTCCTGCGGCCATGATCTTTTTATATTTGCGAAGCAGGATGCAAAGGAATAGGATACAGATGATAATACCAATTACTTTTGAATTATAGAACCCTAGAAGGAAATGATAGACATACTCACGAGAAGGCATGCCTTTTTCTTCAGCAAGATTAAAGGCACCTACTGGAGATGGCAGCCAGGAATCGTGGAAGAGAAGGAGTACGCCAAAAATAGCGCTTAAAATAAATTTAACGCCCCTGAAGAACCTAAAGAATTTGAACCACTTTGGTATTGAAATCATGAGAAATGCAAGGAAAAGGAGGTTCAATAAAACATCCAAACGAAGAAGTCCTTCGTAGTATAAATATATTTTTGCAAAAAAATAAGCGGCCCAAAATCCCATAGCGTCCTCTCAGCGTGGAATACTATTCAGAGTGAAGAAATTTATCACACTGGATTCTTGCAAGTCAATCCCTTAAATGGGGCGTCTTTTCCCGAATCTTTCTTATCTGTAACCATCTGTGTGAATTCTGGCGGACGCCATCCTAAATTTGAGTGGGTCGGCAAATTGTCCTCCCTGCACCGGTTGCCAAGAGATAAAAATCAGGCGAATGGTCGTTTTTCATCACTTTTTTTCCCTTTGCCTCCCTCTATGTTTTCTTATTTACGCGGCGTCAGCTTCGTTCATTACCTTCTTTCAAAATTCAAGCTCGTTCATCAAATTCATCACTGGCAATAATGCCGCATGTGTCGTCAGGCCATTGTCTGTATTCTCGGTCTTGACTTTTGGCTGTGTTTTCTGCTCTCTTTGTGATATATTTTTCACGGAAAAGGTAAACCTCCTTGTTGAATATCGTGCTAATTTATTCGCGATTCGGCTTTTCCACATTTTACTCGTGATCAAATTGTCACGCGCGGCAAAATTTAGGTACGATAGACCTCTCCTGAGCTTGCAGGGAGACCGCAGCTCATGGACAATCTCCGTTGAGGTGCCATGGAGCGAGACGCTAAGCAATATGGTTATGCTAGGCGCGGTACCGTCAATCCTGATCCTGCTACTCCTCTGTGCGGACGGCTATCGTCTTTTCTCTCTCTATCTTGCATAAGGGACTTTGTATAAAGAAATTGAACGAAACGGTACTTCCGCGTCATATTCCCGTATCGATCGTCAAACCGCTCAAGGCCATCGACGCCGGATTCGGAAAAACCTCAGGATCTTTAATCAGCAGGACTACCCCGAATATGAAGTCCTGCTCGCATTTTCCGGTACGGCCGAAGGCGTTATCCCGTGGGTCAACAGCAGGGTTGCTTCCCTTACGGATTGTAATGTCCGTACGGCAATCGGCACGGCCGTCCCGGCATGAATCACATAGTGCGGTCAGGCCTTCCGTATGTCCTGCACAGAGAGGTTATCCGCTCAGGTTGTGGCTCAAATGGCTAGTGCTCATGCCGATCAAGGACAGCCTCGGCTTCAATAATCTGGGCTGGAGTTTCACAAGCCGGAAATTCCGCTTCGGGGCAACGAATACCAGACCTTGAAGGACGAAAATCTCCGGCAGACGGGCAGATTAGGGCCGCAAAGCGTACCGCCACCAAAACAGTTCTTCCGTTCAGGAACATAAACTATGCGATTCTCGACTCCGCTGCTGTTAATGATATTGTCCTTGTGCGCGTCTGCCTGCACCACCATGGTGCCGCGCAAAGAGCTCCCGTATCCTCTCACCAACGATACAATGGGCGAGCAGGTAAAGGTGGTCACCGTCCCAGTCCCGGTCATCGCGAACAGTCCCAACGAGGGGCTCTACTTGGGCGGCCTGGTTTCTTTCCTTCTCCACAGCGAAAACGACGAGGTCACCACGCTGCTGGCCCCGCAGGTGAATTACAACCGGTACGTCGGCGTTTCAACCTCCCTCTACAGCGCCTTCTACCCGTCACCCGACCGAAGCTGTGAATTCAAAATCTCCAGGTCTGCTCGCGTCGATGAAAATTACAATATCAATTATGTTGACCGGTCTCTGTTCGGCGGCAGAGCGGAGCTGCGTTCTTTTGTTTACATTTTTACCGATGGCTCCGCGCGTTTCTTCGGCTTCGGGCCCGACAGCCTCCAAGCAAACCAGACGAACTTTGGCGACAAAGAGTCGGGCATTACGCTTTCGCTTGCTTACGAGATCGCCAGAAATCTCCAGATGGTTGTGGGCGACCGTTTCAGGCAGGTTAGTATTGTGCAAGGAGCGGTGCCTTCGCTCCCCTTCATCCGCAATAATTTCACCGGGTCCCAAGTGCCCGGCATCGACAGCTTTTCCGTTCACGCGCAGAAGCTCGGTCTTGTCTACAGCACTCTCGACTTTCCCACCATGCCTACTGCCGGTCTGTACGCCACTGCGTCGGTCGAAGAAAGCGCGGAGGGCTTCGGCAGCAGCGCCAGCTTCGTTCATTACTATGCCGAGGTGAAGGGCTTCACGTCCGCCGATAGCGCACACTGGATCACAGTTTACCATCTCGCCTACAATTATACTCCAGGCAATGACGTCCCTTTCCTCGAACGAAGCCTTCTCGGAGGGGAGACCACCCTGCGCGGGTATGGCCGCGAGCGTTTTATCGACTCCACTTCCCTGCTTCTCAACCTCGAAGAGCGGATCAGGCTAATCCGCTGGTCGGTGTTCAACGTCAAGACAGACTGGGAGTTGGCGCCGTTCATCGATTACGGTGGGGTCATGGGATCACTCGGCGCGGCGCGGCCCGGTTATTTCAAGGTCAATCCCGGCTTCGGCTTCCGCGCCGTGGTCCGCCCCAACATCGTCGGGAGGGTGGACATCGGCTATGGTAACGAGGGGGTGGCCATATTTTGTGGAATCGGCTACCCATTCTGAGAAATCCGCTGTTTTCCCGATCAACTCCGAA
>DASPQB010000028.1:0-28848 GCA_035625205.1 Nitrospirota bacterium
CTTCCCGGACATAGAAGAGCTGGATATCAATCCGCTCATGGTGATGGAAAAGGGCGCTGTTGCGCTTGATGCAAGGATTATCTTCAAGCATCCGGATGGCAGGAAGTGAAGTCACAGCGAATTGTGGAGATCGGATAGCGGAACGAACCATGGATCTGCCGCATTCTGCTCGGGACACTTTGCCATAGTATGACGACTCACTTTTTTTGAGATGGTGTACGGAAACGGACCATCAGTTTCACTGCGCATTCCGAATTCCGCAATTGTTCAAGGAGGTTCTCATGGTTCCGATCCTGGTAGCATCAAACACCGGCTACGCCGGACGAACATTCATCTCCCTCGGCCTTGGTCTGAAGCTCATAGACATGGGCTACAGGGTCGGCATGATGAAGCCCTTCGGGAACGTGCCCGTAAAGGCCGGCAAGGACGTCTACGATGCTGATGCTCCGTTCATAAAAGAAACCCTCAGTCTCGACGAGCCGCTGGACGCGATCTCGCCATTCGTCATGAGCTATGAGGAGCAGACGCTGCTATTCCAGGGAAAGATCGTTAATGCGAGGGAGCGGGTCCTTGCTGCCTATAAATCGTTCAAGAATAAAGACTTCATCATCCTTTGCGGCGCCAGCGATCTTCATGAAGGCTCGTTGCTCGGCATCGATGCCGTGTCGCTCGCTGAAGAAGTAAAAGCAATGGTAATCATGGTCGAGCCATGGCGAGGAGACATCTCTGCAGACTCGCTCTTCGGGGCCCGATCGATCCTCCGTAAACGCTATGCAGGCGGGGTTTTTAACAAAGTACCGGAGGCGACCATGGAGTTTGTAAAAAATACGGTAAAACCGTTTCTTGAAACAAAGGGCGTGGCCATATTTGGCGTGATGCCTAAGGACAAATTCCTCGAATCCGTCACCGTGGCCCAGCTGAACGAGATCCTGAACGGAACGGTGCTGTGCAGAGAAGATAAGCTTGACGAATTCGTCGAAAACTTCCTGATCGGCGCCATGGACGTGGATAGCGCCCTCAACTATTTCCGCAGGGTCCCGAACAAAGCCGTGATTACCGGCGCTCACCGGGCGGACATCCAGCTTGCAGCTCTCGAAACCTCGACGAAGTGCATTATTCTCACCGGCGGATTACAGACCAACGAGGTTGTCCTCGGTAAGGCGCGTACACGCGGCATCCCCATCCTGTCTGTACCGAGCGACACGTTTACAGCCATCGACAAGATTGAATGCCGCATGGGCAAGACGAGCATCCGCGAGAAGCGAAAGGTCGAGCGGGCAAAGGAGCTGATCAGCGCCGGATTCGATATGTTCGGCTTCCTCAAGAAATTGGACAAGGTATGATTGAAGAAACAAAAAGACAGTATCAAACAGCAAGACGTAAATAGCCTAGGTCAAGCTTCAGATCCTCTTGGCCCCTACAGGCACCTGTCGGAGGCTTCCATGTCAGAACAATCGATTATCGTCATCGGCGGCGGGATAGCCGGACTATCGGCCGGATGCTACGGCCAGATGAATGGATTCCGTACGCGAATCTTCGAGATGCATAAGAAAAAACCCGGGGGGCTCTGCACTTCCTGGAAGCGTCAGGGGTACACGGTGGACGGCTGCATTCACTGGCTCGTCGGATCGGGCCCCAATTCGAAATTCTATACCATATGGCAAGAGCTCGGCGCGCTTGAGGGAAAAACAATCATCAACCACGAGGAATACGGCCGCGTGGAAGGCCCTGACGGGAAACAATTTATCGTGTACACAGATCTGGACCGCCTGGAAAAGCATATGAAGGAGCTTGCGCCGGAAGACGGTGCACTCATCAATGAATTCATCGCCGCAGCGCGCCGCTGCACGCGATTTGAACCGCCGATCGAGAAGGCGCCGGAAGTGGCAAGCTTTTTCGACCTGGCCAAGATCGTTGTAACGCATTTTTCACTTCTGCGCACGCTCAGGAAGTGGAACAGAATCTCGCTCCGTGAGTATGCCGCCCGGTTCAAAAATCCCCTGCTGCGCGAGGCGTTCCCGATGTTTTTTGTGCCCGACTTCCCCGTTTCGTTCATGCTCATGACGTTCGCCTGGATGCACAAGAAGGCTGCCGGGTATCCAGTGGGCGGATCGCTGGAATTCAGCCGGGGCATTGAGAAGCGCTATCTCTCCCTTGGCGGAGAGATGCATTATAAGGCCAAGGTCGTCAGGATCCTGACCGAGAACAACCGCGCTGTCGGCATCAGGCTTGAGGACGGCGCCGAATACCGTGCGGACTATGTCGTCTCCGCTGCCGACGGCCATGCCACGATCTTCGAGATGCTTGAAGGAAAGTTTCTGGACGAGACGATAAAAGCTTACTACGAAAAACTCCTGCCCTTTCCGGCGCTGGTGTACGTGGCGCTCGGTGTGAAGCGTGAGTTCGGCGAAATACGTCCCTCCGTCGGCGGCATTACTATCAGGCTCCAGGAACCGATCCTGATCGGGAACCAAAAGCACACTCATATCGGCGTGCGCTTCTACAACTATGATCCTACTCTTGCGCCAGAGGGCAGAACGCTTGTGGCGGTGATGCTCAATACGGACTACGAGTATTGGAAGGAGCTCCGGGAGGACGACGAACGGTATAAGGCAGAGAAGGAGAGGATAGCAAATACGCTGATCGCTATTCTCGACAAACGGTTCCCCGGGTTCGCCTCTCAGGTGGAGATGCACGATGTGGCATCGCCGATAACGTTCGTACGCTATACCGGTAACTGGAAAGGGAGCTTCGAAGGCTGGCAGGTGACGCCCGAGACGTGGAGTTTCGGCAGGCGAATGAAAAAGACATTGCCGGGGCTGGATAATTTCTATATGGCAGGGCATTGGGTCGAGCCTGGCGGCGGGCTGCCGATTGCAGCCCTGTCCGGACGGAACGTAATCCAGATCATTTGTAAAGAAAACAAAAAGAAATTCACCACAATGAGGTAATCACGCACTGATCATGGACAAACCACAGATCATCAAACTGATAAACGATCACCGACGATACTTCGCCGGAGGAAAGACGAGGGACCTGTCCTTCCGCATCGACAAGCTTCGCATCTTGCGAGAAGCGGTTGTTGAAAACGAGCAGGAGATTTTCGATGCATTGAAGGCCGACCTGCACAAGCCCGCCTTCGAAGCATACGGAGGCGATACGGCAATTGTGGTCAATGAGATCGATTACGCGATGAAACATCTTGCGTGCTGGGCAAAACCAAAAAAAGTCCGGACGCCGTTCGCATACTTTCCCGGCAAGAGCTACACTCTATCCGAACCATACGGAGTGACGCTGATCGTCGGACCGTGGAACTTTCCTGTCCAGTTAATGCTCGCGCCTCTCGTAGGCGCTATCGCTGCGGGCAACTGTGCCTTGCTTAAACCCTCGATTGCAGCGCCCCGGATCTCGCGCCTTCTGACGAACATCATCGGGGGAATTTTTGAGCCAGCGTTTGTATCCATCATGGAAGGCGGCGCTGAAACCGCGCGGATGCTGCTCGAAGAGCGGTTTGACCACATTTTTTTTACCGGTGGCACTGCTGTCGGCCGCCTGGTGATGATCGCTGCGGCCGAACACCTTACACCCATAACTCTCGAGCTTGGCGGAAAGAACCCCTGCATCGTTGATGCGGACACACACCTGGATTACACCGCGCGGCGTATCATATGGGGAAAATTCTTCAACGCAGGTCAGAGCTGCGTGGCCGTAGATTATCTCCTGGTGCAGAAACGCGTCAAGCAGCCACTGCTCGACAAAATGGTGGACTGCATTTATCAATTCTACGGCAGCGATCCCTTGCAGAGCCCGGACTTCTGCCGGATCATCGATGATGCTCATTTCACGCGGCTCGAGGGACTGCTCGGGAAGGGGACGATCGTCACAGGCGGCAGGACTGAACGGGCATCACGATACATTGCACCCACGATCATTGATGGTATCCTAGGGCACGAGCCTATCATGCAGGAGGAAATTTTCGGACCTCTCTTGCCGGTGATTGAGTATGATGACCTCTCCCAGGCCATCGCCTTCGTGAACAAGATGCCGAAGCCGCTTGCACTATATTTTTTTTCCCGGAACAAGGGCCTTCAAGACCGGATGCTGCGGGAAACAGCGGCAGGCGGAGGGTGCATCAATGATACGGTCATCCATGAAACCACCTTGCTTCCATTTGGCGGCGTAGGGCCGAGCGGGATCGGGAAGTACCACGGCAAGGCAAGCTTCGATGCCTTCTCACATGAAAGAGGCATCATTAAAAGCGGATTTTTATTCGACATTCCTCTGAGGTATCCTCCCTACAAGAAGCATCTCAAATGGCTTCGAAAAATCTTCTGAATATTTTCCCTATCCTCATCCGCGGCACGGACAACACCGAGTCCCATGCGTGTTGGTTCTGGTATAATCAATTCATGACCTGACCCCTAATGCAAATCGATGACGTTACTGATGAGCCGGTTGCCACATGCCGGCTCCCGTCTGCATCCGTGCCATGGTCGTCCACAGAATTCCTGTCACTGGTTCGGTACGCTGCAGCCTCGGCCCATACCGTCAGATGAGGCTCAAAGGCTTTACGTACCGCCGCATGGCAGGCATCTAGCCGGAGCGGAGAAGTACGGCTAGTGCCGCCTCTATTCGAGTGGTCGCGAGCGGCAAGGCGTTCGCCGGCATACCGGCGGCTTTGGTGCATGGCGGAGAATCATCAACCGTTTCTCCCTGTTGCTCTGGACGCAGTCAGGGCAAGGAGCAAACAAACGAGAGGCAGCCACTATGAGAAACCAAACAGCGTTAATAACCGGTGCTTCCGGCGGCATAGGCTATGAATTCGCGAAGCTCCTCGCACAGGATTGCAACACGCTCGTGCTTGTAGCGAGGAATGGGGACAGGCTTGCCGAGGTCAAAAAAGAACTCGAAACGGGAACCAGCGTCTCGGTCCTCGTCGTCGAAAAGGACCTCGCAAAACCGGGTGCAGCGGATGAACTATATCGCGAACTGAGGATTAAGAATATTGGTGTAGACATCCTGGTGAACAACGCAGGGTTCGGCGACAACGGCGCGTTCAGCGAGACGGACTGGGCACTGGAAGAAAAAATGATCGCGGTCAACATAATCGCGCTGACCCAGATGACGAAGCTATTTGTAAAGGGTATGGTCGAAAGAAAGAGCGGGAGGGTCCTCAATGTAGCGTCCACCGCGGCGTTTCAGCCTGGACCTTTTATGGCGGTCTATTATGCGTCGAAGGCCTATGTGCTTTCTTTCTCGGAAGCCATTGCGAGCGAACTGAAAGGCACTGGTGTCACGGTCACCGTGCTCTGCCCCGGCCCCACAGGCACCGGTTTTGCGACCACAGCGCGGATGGAACACTCGAGACTCTTTAATTTGGTAAAACCAGCGTCTGCTGCGGATGTGGCACGCTTCGGCTACCAAGCCATGCAGAGCGGCAGCATGGTGGCTATTCATGGTGCATTGAACAAAATAATGGCTTTCAGTACGCGAATGGCGCCGAGAAAGCTCCTTCTCCTCGTTACGCGGCTGTTGAATGAAAAAGCACGTTAGGGGCGGTGAAAGTCTCAGCGAAGGTTCCCAACCCTTTCCTCCTTGACACTCGTGGCCAATAATGCTACTTTTTGCCATGCTTGTGTACCTTGATGGCCATTTTGTAGCCAAGGAAAAGGCGTTGGTTTCCGTTTTCGACCACGGGTTTCTCTACGGCGACGGCATCTATGAAACCATGCGAGCCTACGGTGGCCAGCTCTTCCTTCTTAAGAAACATCTTGCCCGCCTGAAGCGGTCTGCCGATGCCATATCTCTCAAGCTTCCCCTTTCTCTCGGGAAAATCGGCGAGGCTCTTATTGAATCACTGAACGTTAACAAGCTCCGGGAAGCCTATGTCCGGCTCCATATTTCGCGCGGCCCAGGAGAGATCGGGCTCGATCCTGCGCTGTGTTCCGCACCTACCATGGTGATCACCGTCAAGCCGTTTCACGATTATCCGGCTGTTTACTTCGACTGCGGCGTAGCCGTGGCCATCGTGAAAACACGACGAAACCATCCGGACGCACTGCCACCCTCCATCAAGGGCACCAATTTTCTGAACAACATCCTCGCCAAGATCCAGGCGGACGAGGTCCGAGCCTTTGAGGGGATCATGCTCAATTGGCAGGGCTACGTTGCAGAAGGCACAATCAGCAATATTTTTATGGTCAAAAAAGGTGTGTTGTACACGCCCCACATGGACACCGGCATCCTTGAAGGGGTGACCCGTGACCTGGTGCTCCGTCTCGCAACCCGGAAAAAAATAATGGTCAAGGAGCAGTTGCTGCGACCAGGCAATTTCTACGTTGCGGATGAATGCTTTATCACGAACACGACCATGGAGATCATGCCGGTCACGAAGATCGACAAGAAAATCATAGGAACTGGCAGACCGGGACCGGTAACTGCCACTCTACTTCAGGCGTACAAGAAAGAGGTACTCGCGTGTTTAAAGATGCAGGCCAGCTAGCGTACGTCATCGACCATACGCTGGTCCGGCCCGACGCTACGCTGGACGACGTTGCGCACGCATGCGAGGAAGCGAAGAAATATGGCTTCGCCTGTATTGTCGTGAACAGCTGCCACGTTGCCCGTGCCTTCGACCTCCTGTCAGGATCGCTGGTCAAGGTCTGCTGCGTCGTCGGTTTCCCCCACGGGATGAGCACGACAACCGTGAAGATAGTCGAAGCCATGGAGGCTGTCAAGAACGGCGCTGTCGAACTCGACATCGTCATGAATATTGGCATGGTGAAATCGGGGCGCTTCGACGCTGTCGAGGTTGACATTAAAAATGTTATCGCTATGACCCCCCAGAAAGTCCACAAAGTCATCATCGAGACCGGGAGGCTTGCGTCCGACGAGATCGTGAAGGTATGTCAGATAGCGGTGCGTTCCCAGGCCGAATTCATTAAGACCTCTACAGGGTACGGACCGCGCGGTGTGACGGCGGACGATATAAGGCTGATCCGCCATACGGTCGGACCTGCGTGCCGCATCAAGGCAGCGGGCGGGATAAAGGATCTTGCAACGGCAATGGCTATGATCGAAGCGGGAGCGGAACGAATCGGCACGAGCTCCGGCGTGGCGATTATGGAGGAGTTCCTAAAAAAGCTGGGTTAGTCCATTACCTAATCATCTTCAGAATCCAGTGTTGTTAACCGGGGGAGTGGTTAGGTCATATCCCATGCAGCCAGGGATACGCTCGTCTGCATTTGGGAATTGGCAAGACCCGTATCTCGTATCAGAACCTCCAGCGGGCAGTGTGCAAGGACGTGATATTCAACCATGATCGATGCGGAGTTCCCTGAAGAGGCCCATGAGGTCGGCTTCCGGATGCATGGTCCGGCGAATGACGACCGTGAGAGGTAACCCGAGGACCTCAAAGAGGCAAAAGACGATTTTGAGAAGGAGTCAAGCAAGACCGAGCAAAAGGAGTTGCTGCATCGGGTAGCGGGTGAATCAATTTCGTTACGAAGGCAAAAACCGGCGCAGCGATAGGGGCGTCGGTTTTCCTTTATCGTGAGAGCAATAACGCTAGAGGGTCGCGTGCTGTAGTTCTTCCGGTTGGTCGACTGCTGCCTCGGGGGTTGAGCCCAAGAGGATCCAGTTCTGAGGGGTGTTCTGAAGCTTGCTTACCATCTGCGCGTTCAGGGCATGTCCGGATTTATGCGCCACGATGTGGCCGATGATAGGCATGCCCAGGAGTGACAAGTCGCCGATGAGGTCCAGGATCTTATGCCGCACAAATTCATCCTTGTACCGCAGCCCGTCCTTGTTCAGCACGGAGTCCTCGCCGAGGGCAACAGCGTTATCCAACGATGCACCCCTTGCAAGGCCGTTGGCTTGGAGAGCCTTGACGTCGCTCATAAACCCAAAAGTGCGTGCATCGGACACTTCGCGAAGGAATGCCTCTTCCGTCGGCTGGTACTGCAAGCATTGCTCTTTGAGCATCGGATGATCAAAATCGATAAAATAGGAGATGCTTGTCACTTCCGCAGGCCATATGGCCAGCTGCTTGTTGCCATCACGGACGAAGACGGGCTTGATGATTTTGAGAACGGGTTGGAGCGTTTCCAAAGTCCGGATACCCGCTTCGGCAATCATCCGTACAAAGGGGCGGGCGCTGCCGTCCATGATCGGGACTTCCTCACTGTCGAGCTCAACAATGGCATTATCGATATTGAGGCCGGCGAATGCCGCGAGCAGATGCTCAACGGTCTTCACGGATACGTTGTTCTGGCTAAGAGAAGTTGCATAGCCGGTTGACGCCGTATTGGCAGTGACGGCTTTAACCTCGGCGCCTCCCAGGTCGGTCCGGATGAACACGATGCCGATGCCTGCGGGTGCCGGCTTGAGCACCACCCTGACCCGACTGCCGGTGTGAAGGCCGATGCCATCGCAAAATACCTCGGTTTTTAAGGTCCGTTGAAATCTGAGCATGGTTAATTCCTTTTCACCGAATATATAGCAATATTCATGCTAAGATTTAATTATAATAATCTTAATAAAATCAGCATATTAAAAAAAACTGAAACATAATTGTTGTGGTAAAAAAGACTTCATTCATCGTGTTCTGTTGCCAGGAAACCACAGTAAGATACTAGGTTAATTGAGTTATTTCATTTTCCGGCATCGAGCAGCTTTTTCCTGAGACTCGGTGCCTGAGTAGCGATGAGCCGTTTTTAATTTTTTTCTGCAAGCAGGCAATGAATATCTGCTTTTAAATTCTCGGGAGGGAAATAATTTTTCTTGGTTTCTCGTTGACATATTATGGCGAGGTGTGATAAATTTTTCAGCACAAACGTAAGAACAGGCGCGTTACCTCAGGGGTGATTGAGTATCTATGTCAAAGCTTGATGAACTATATAAACAGGGCACAGATGCATTCGAAAAAAATGAGTTTGATAAAGCGGAGGACTATTTTAAGGTCTTTTTGGAAACCAATCCCGGCTTCGCTGATATTCTCAACAAACTGGGAATCATTTACCACCAGACCAACCGGCTCGAGCTTGCGGTGCGCACCTTCGAAAAAGCCCTTGCCCTGAACCCCAAGTATACCGAGGCTTCGCTTAATCTGGCAATCACCTACAGCGATCTTCAGAAATACGAAAAGGCGCGCGAGGTCTTTGAACGAGCTGCCCACTTTAAAGACGAGACCGGGGCGACGTCGACCTCGGGCATCGATCCCTTCGTGAAAGGCAAGCTTGCCGACGAGCACCTGCGGCTCGGGAACATGTACTACGACCTCCAACTCTTGGAAGAGTCGATTGATGAATATCAGAAGGCCCTCCGCCTCTCTCCGAACTTTGCCGATATCATCACTCATCTCGGGATCGCCTACCGCGACAAAGGGATGTTCGACGAAGCGATCAAGGAATTCAACCACGCCAAAATTTGCAATCCGAAGTACATTCCCGCACGCCTTCACCTTGGCATCACCTACTATTCGCAGGGTTTTTACGGTCTCGCCGAAGAGGAATGGCGCGAAGCACTCGTATTCGATCCCAATAATTCTGCTATTCGGACCTACTTGAATTTCGTAAAAAACCAGAACCCCTGAGCGGAGCCCCCTTCGGTGGACCTACTTGACATACAGGGTCTTACCACCCATTTCTTTACACGGTCCGGCGTGATCAAAGCGGTTGACAACCTGAGCCTTGCGATCCAAAAAGGAAGCGTGCTCGGGCTTGTTGGCGAATCCGGGTGCGGCAAGACGGTGACTGCCCTCTCTATCCTGAACCTTGTGCCTTATCCGGGAAAAATCATCGCAGGAAAAATCCTCTTTGAGGGGAGGGATGTGCTCGCGCTCCCTGCAGATGAAATGAGATCGATCCGTGGCGCGCGAATCTCCATGATTTTCCAGGAACCCATGACAGCACTCAATCCCGTCTTTACCGTGGGCAACCAGATCGCTGAAGTCCTGACCGCACATCAAGACGTTACGAGAAAAGAGGCGTTGAAATCGGCCGTTGATCTCCTCCACTCGGTCGGCATTCCGTCGCCCGAAAAGCGCGTCCACGAGTATCCGCACCAGCTTTCGGGCGGAATGCGCCAACGCGTGATGATCGCCATGGCCATTGCCTGCAAACCCTCGCTCATCCTCGCTGATGAGCCAACCACCGCGCTCGACGTAACAATCCAGGCGCACATCCTCGAATTGTTAGGCACAATCCAGCGGGAGATGGGCATGGCCATGGTCTTGGTAACGCACGATCTGGGCCTTATCGCCGAGCGCGCCCACGAAGTGGCTGTCATGTACGCCGGCAGGATCGTGGAGCAGGCTGGGACCAAGGAGCTTTTCGCGAACCCTCAACACCCCTACACCCGGGGGCTCATGGCATCGATCCCCAAACCGGGTGAGGAAGGACACAAAAGGCTGCGAACGATCGCAGGAACCGTGCCAAGGCTTTATGACCTGCCGAAGGAATGCACCTTCGCTCCGCGGTGCGATATCAAAACGGCCAAATGTGAGAACGAACCTGAATTGGTGGAATTGAAGCCGGGGCATTTTGTGAGGTGCTGGGAAGCGAAATGACGCATATGCGGATTGCTGATTCCTGCATGAAATGTGATGTTGCGGAACTTGAATTTATATGTCTAACGAACTTCTCGTCATAGATAACATTAAAAAAACGTTCCCGGTGAAGGCCGGGTTCGGGAAAAAAAATGAAGCTACGGCCGTAGACGGTATTACGCTCACTGTTGCCCACGGCGAAGCAGTTGGGCTTGTTGGAGAAAGCGGCTGCGGCAAGTCCACACTGGGCAGGCTCGCGCTCAGACTTCTTGAACCGACATCGGGCAGTGTATATTTCGAAGGCGGAAATCTCAATCTAATGAGCAAGCAGGAACTTCGGTCGCTGCGGAAGAGCATGCAGATCATCTTCCAGGATCCCTTTGCATCCCTTAATCCCCGCATGCGGATACAGGAGATCATCACCGAACCTTTGTTAATCCACGGCATGGCAAAGGGTCGTGAGCTCGAAGAGCGGGGGGCGGCGTTGCTTGAAAAAGTAGGTCTGCCCGTAGACGCACTGCGGCGATACCCCCATGAATTCTCCGGCGGCCAGCGGCAACGCGTCGGCATTGCCCGGGCGCTTGCGAGCGGACCATCATTCATCGTGGCGGACGAACCTGTGTCTGCGCTCGATGTCTCGGTTCAAGCGCAGATCATTAATCTCCTCGAAGATTTGCGCGATGAACTGAAACTCTCATTTCTGTTCATTGCCCACGATCTCAACATAGTGCGCCACTTTTCCGATAAAGTCGTCGTGATGTACCTCGGCAAAATTATGGAACTGGCGCCAGCGGAAGAGATCTACCGTAATCCTTCGCACCCTTATACCGAGGCGCTGCTGGCCGACATCCCGGTGGCCGATCCCACGCTCAAAAAAAAGCACATTCTGCTTAAGGGAGATATCCCGAGTCCAACTCAGATCCCGGCAGGCTGCCGCTTCCACACCCGGTGTATCTACCGCTACGAACCCTGCGACAAGATCGTGCCCCGCACTACCGACCTTGGTGGTGGACACTTCGTGGACTGCCATCTGCGGGGATGATACTGGGAGAAAACGTTTGGACACTGAAGAAAAATTCCAAAATCAATTTTTGCAGCAATCAATTATCCTCCAGAGATGGAAATACGGTCATCAAAAAGATTTTATCAACCGTTAAGCCGCAATGATCTGCCGCTTTCAGGATATTGCGCAGCCATTGCCTAATATATATATGTTTGCTGCATAAATTTTTTTAGGAAAACTGCATTTTCAACCATTAATAGGCAACGTTTTTTCGCATCTCTAATAAAAAAGAACCCGCCTTCTCACTTCTGCAAAAGTTCCAACCGTTGTGTTTCCTGAAAAATCAGTGCATTACCTTTTGGCATACATGATGCAATACTATAAGCAAAACTGAGCGAAAAGGAGGGAATGCAAATGAAGTCCACAATGACAAGAAAAGGTGCTTACGTTGGTGCTGGTGCGGGGCTCGTGCTGTTCGGACTGTTTGGGTTACTCCCGGGCAGCCTTCTCGGCGGTGCGGCTGGAATTCAAATCGCCGGCTTGCTCTTCGGACTTCCTCTCGAGCCGGGGCTCATTTCTAGGATGATCGTCCTCATAGCGATGCTTCTGGGTGTTCTCGTGGCAGGGATTGTGATTGTGACTGCAACATCAACCATTGGATGGCTCGTCGGCGCAGCTATCGGCAAGTCTGTCCATGAAAATATTTTGGCTGCGGCCGGAAGGAGATAGGAATGAAGAACGAGACAGTGAAAACAGGAATGAAGATTGGTGCTACAATAGGCGGGCTTGTGTTTCTGGTGTTCGGCATCATGCCGGGGTTTTATTTCGGGTCTTATGGAACGCTGATCCTGCTTCAGAAACTGACGGGCGGTGCCGTCGAGCCGACCTTGTTCGTACGAGCAGCAGTGGTCATGGGCATCGTGGTCGGCATCGCCTGCGCGGCGGCGGTGAGCGTCGTGGTCGGTGGCCTTCTGGGTACGGCCGTCAGCTTTGTAGTATCTGCTCCCGCGGCAATAAGAGAAAAGAAGGCTATTGCGGAAAAAGCATAACCGTGTAGATGGAAACCAACCAAGGAACTGAAAAAAAAGGCGGTGAGCAATCATCGCCTTTTTCGTTTGGCGAATATGCTAGCGAACGCAACGAGCAGCAGAAGCTGATGTCTGTTGTCTGAACACTTACCACTTTCCTGGTGCGGACACCTTGACCGTACGGAGGGACACATTCCGCAAAAGGGCAATAACTATATTTTCTGCAGATCGCTGTTTCGACGTCACCCCCCTTGTCGGACGGGCGGGGAAAAGTAGCGATCAAAAGCCCCTCCTAAAGTCTTCAGAAAAAAAGGTGTTTCGGAAAAATGGCGGCCGAGATGCCCGCATGGGATCCCGTTGAACTGCTATGGTGACAGCGCTTGTCTTGCCTGTGGTGTTTTTGAAACTTCCACCCCGTTAATGATCGTAGCATTAAAGTCCTGCTCGCAGTTTCCACTCACAAATGCTTCACTGCTGAAATGCACTACTTTATGATGGCGCATATTACACGTCACTTGATGCAAACTTACTTTGAAAATAATTCACTTTTTGTGGTACAATGCGTGCCCAGAACGATACAATTTGCGTCCAGTGAATGCATTATTATAAAAGAAAGGGACACCAGATGCCGACAAAAGAAGATACCATTCTGACCACAGCGCTTCATTCCGAGGTTGAGAACCGTTTCCTCACCTATGCACTTTCCACTATCGTATCCCGGTCTCTACCCGATGTGCGCGACGGACTGAAGCCTGTGCACCGGAGGATCCTCTTTGCCATGTGGGAAATGGGACTCGGACCCACAGCGAAATTTCGAAAAAGTGCAGCAGTGGTCGGAGAAGTCCTCGGAAAGTTCCATCCCCACGGTGACCAGGCGGCCTATGATGCCATGGTCCGCATGGCGCAGGATTTTTCGCTCCGATATCCGCTTGTCGAAGGTTCGGGAAACTTCGGGAGCCTCGACGGCGACCCGGCGGCGGCAATGCGCTATACTGAAGCCCGGCTGTCGCACCTTGCGGAGGAGCTTCTGATTGAAATCGAGAAGGACACCGTGTCGTTTCGGCCGAATTATGACAACTCACTCAAGGAGCCGACAGTCCTGCCCGCGCGGTTTCCCCAACTCCTCGTGAACGGTACGTCCGGCATTGCCGTGGGCATGAGCTGTGCGTTCCCGCCGCACAACATTTCCGAAGTGATCGACGGGCTTGCCGCTATGATCAACGACCCGAACATCGAAGTGAAGGACCTGCTCAAGTTCGTTAAGGGGCCGGATTTCCCCACGGGGGGACAAATTTTAAACTCAAAGAAAGAGCTGCGCGAGATCTATCAGTCCGGCGCAGGAGCGGTCCGCGTCCGCGCGGAATTCACCCTCGAAGACCTGCCGCGGGGCAAGCAGGCTGTTGTTTTCCACTCCATCCCCTACCAGGTAAACAAGGCGAAACTTTTGGAAAAGATCATCGGCCTCATGGAGGAGAAGAAGCTGCCGCAGGTATCGGCCGTGCGCGACGAGTCCACGGACGAAGTCAGGATCGTGCTTGAACTCAAGTCCGAAACGAATCCGGAGTTAGTGACTGCCTACCTCTTCAAGCACTCCGATCTCGAGTCTACGTTCCCCGTAAATTTTACGGCGCTCAAGCCGAACATGGAACCAGAGCGGCTGTCGCTCAAGGAGCTGATGCGCTACTTCCTCGATTTCCGCCTCGAGATCACGACTAAGCGATTGAACTACGACCTCAGGATTTTAAAAGCTCGGCTGCATATTCTCGCGGCATTTGAAAAACTTTACGACGACCTTGACACGGCGATCAAGATCATCCGCAAGGCAAAGTCACGCGAGGACGCGACAGAAAAACTCAAAAAACATTTCAAGTTCGATGACGAGCAGGTGAGGGCCATCCTGGAGATGCAGCTTTACCGGCTGGTGGGCCTCGAAATCGAGAAGATCATCAAAGAGAAGGCTGAGAAGGCCCAGCAGCGGAAAGATATCGAATCAATATTAGCGAGCCAGAAGAAGATCTGGAGCCTGATCAAGTCAGAGCTTCTGGCCATCAAGGAGAAATACGGAGACAAGCGCAGGTCTGTGATGAAGGCTGCAGAGGACGTTGAGTTCTCCCAGGAAGATTTCATCACTCACGAGGACGTGACCGTTATCATGACAAAGATGGGCTGGATCAGGCGCGTCAAGACCGTAGGCGAGAACCTGCGGTTCAAGGATGGAGACGAGTTGCTGGCCCTGTTGCCGGCCAACACCAGGGACAACATCGCGATCTTCTCCTCCGCAGGCAAGGTCTACGTCATAAAAGCCTACGACCTTCCGTCCGGACCGGGGTTCGGCGAGCCGGTTCAGCACCTCTTCAAGTTCGGTGATGGCGAGCGGCCGATTGCGACTATGAATTTCACGACGGTCTTTACGGGCACGCCGGGCGAGGAGGGAAAAGACCGGCAGGCAGAACTCGCCCTGTCGCCCCGCGAGGTGACAGCGCTTACCGTATCAAGCCACGGAGTCGGCTTCGCATTCGATCTCGCGCAATTCAATGCCGTGACGACCCGGGCAGGGAAAAAATTTGCCGGCGTAAAGGCCGGCGATTCAATCATGGGCGTGGATATCCTTGATCTGCCGAATATGCTGTTCCTCACCTCAGAAGGGAAAGCGGTCGTGGTAGCGGCCAAGGACATCCCCGTCCTCACCGGTGCGGGTAAGGGCGTGAAGCTTGTGAATGTGAAGAATGGCGAGGTAGCGCTCTTCCGGTCCGTGCGGAAGGGCCAACTGGTGAAAGTGATCGACGAGAAGGGCAAGGAGAAAGTAATCGACCTCAAGGACTATGGCGTCATGACCCGCGGCAGCGTCGGCCTCAAGGCAGTGAAGGCTGTGAAGTTTGTGTAAGTGGAGAGAAACAACCGCCAAGTCGCAACGGCACAGAGCAGCGACTTGACATTCTTTCATGGCTGCGTGGTACCTCTTGACTATGAAAAGTTTCCGTAAGGAACTGTGGTTCAACGTCCCGTGCCGGAGGGGTTTCATCAATATCACCTCTCAGGTCGAGGACTGCCTCCGCGAGAGTGAGGTCCAGGAGGGCCTGGTGCTGGTGAACGCCATGCATATCACCGCATCGGTGTTCATCAATGACGACGAACGTGGCCTCTTGGACGATTTCGAAGTCTGGCTCGAAAAGCTCGCGCCCCACGAGCCAGTCTTGCAATACCGGCATAATACCGGCGAGGATAATGCCGACGCCCACCTCAAACGCTCTGTCATGGGCCGTGAAGTAATTGTCGCCATCACGAAGGGCAAGCTCGATTTCGGGCCATGGGAGCAGATCTTTTATGGTGAGTTCGATGGTAATCGGAAGAAGCGCGTGCTCGTCAAGATCATCGGGGAGTAGCGCTCAGGAAGAACTTTCCAACTCTTGAAACCCGCACGGAGTGCCGATGAGATATTATAGTGCGGATTACCTGCATCCATGGCGATGGTTTGGGGAGCGTGATGATGATTTCTCTTTCGGCAGATACAAAAAAGTGCATATGAGACCGAAGGTTACCAGAAGACCAAAGAAATGCTACTTGAAAGGTACGGTGTGATAAAGGTGGGCCGTTTCATATGTGATAAGTCCTGCCTGCGCGAGTGGGTCCTAGTCTACGATCTTTTCCGCTTCTGACATGCTCTCCGCTCTCATGATGATCATGCCGCCCCACTTGCCCGTCTGCACTAGAATTCCTTCTGCAAGCAGCTGCTTTGTCCACTCGCGGTGCACGGGGATCACCCTCGTGATCTGTGTTCGATCCCCGTCTTGCTTGAATTTGTTATTGACTAAAGCACATAGCTTGGCTTCCATCCGAAATCAAAGAATAAACCTCTGAAATGCGTTAGCCGTGAGCGTTCATCAACAGCAGTTACTCGCTGCACGATCACCGCATCCGCAGGTCGGTTCGCTACCAGTAAGGAGGCCGGTAATGATCGCCGCGGCGCAGCCCACGCCGGCCTTGACCGAGAGCGCACTGAAATCGCAGTTCTTGGCGCAGGCTCCGCATTCCATGCACAGGTCTCTGTCCATGATCATTGCGCGCTTGTCGCGCATCTCAAACACGCCCCGCGGGCATACCTCGGCGCACCTGCCGCACCCGGCACATTTGTCGGATGAATACTGTAGCGTTGTCACATGCAAGAGATACTTCATAGCATACCCCATTCCCTGATCTTGTAGACCATGAGGAAAACCAGCGAAATGCCTGCCAACGATACATACAGAGGAATCCCAATCTTTAATTCTTTCTTGACGCCCGACATGCCCGTAAAGTTCGTTGAGCCGGTGAACTGGAGTGCGATGTAGGAGCTCATAGCAGGGAAGAAGAGCCAGGACGCAACCAGGAGCAGGATTTCGCCTTGCACGGACGGCCCGAAAAGCGGCATTACTGCTAACATAGACAGTACGCCGATGATCCATCCCTTGACCGCGAACGAGCGGAACGGCACAAAAGGAAGCAGCACAGGGGTAAGGAAGGCACCAGCAAGGACGCTAGTGAGCCCGAGAGCGAGAAAAGGCATGCCTCCGGACAATGCGCTTTTAAAAAGTATGCCTGATGGTTGAAGCCCGAATACAAAGAGCACTCCGCAGGCAAACCATGGAAACTTCTTCATCGCAGGATTGATTTCCATGGGCGTCAGAATGATGCGTTCCATCATGGGGAAGCGAATCGTGCTCATTTCCTTTGTCTTCGTATAACCTGCTTCTATATAGGAAGGGAGGTCCTTTGCCAAGACAGGGCCAAAGAAGACCCGAAAGCCGGTCCTCTTCTGGACCTCTGCAGCGTTCACGCCAACTGCGCCGAGCTGGGGCACAATGATCCTCCGGTGATCGACCACCTCACCAAGTTTCGTTGCCGACATGCGGCTGATCAGCTCATCAGTGCTGAAGGTCCCTTTGCCTGCAGCGCACCAGACATTGATGCCCTTGGTGTCGAGCACGAGGAGCCAGACATTGAGCCCTTTTAGTTCGCGCCGGAGGATGTCGAAGCTCAATTTGTAATTTGCCGAAACGACGACATCCGAACCCATTGTTGGTTCACCCGCGGCATAGAGACCGGGTGATACTGGATAGTTCATGCGGAAGGCGCCGAGCCGGCTTTTGATCGCGCCCCAATAGTCCGCTCGCGACCAGTCGGACGAGATACGAAACACGCTACCGGCAGTGGTACTCATCGTGCCCGAGACATAGGGAGGTACTTCTTTTTTTATGAATTTGAGTGTTTGCGCGGCTCGCATAGGATCACCTTACCTAACACAAGTTGGTGTTCATCACACTACCTTGGATCTTCTTGTCAAGTGCGACATTCATATTCCACCCTGAATGCCTTGATGAGCATCCCGGGAGGAAACATCCGAGAGCCCCTCCCAAGGCCAGATACCGGTCACATAGTGAAAGCCCCTTCACTGGTTGAACGCTCCTCGACGCCTCTGCAGTTTCATTTATTGAAGATGTCTCCCATCACGGGCACGAGCATGCCCTTGACCATGGTTTCGAGATTGTCTGCTTTGATTAAGGCGATGCAGCAGATTTCCCCATCTTTTTCCCAGCTTGTCACGGCAAGCTTGTCGCCGGCCTTGATACCTGCCTTTGCGCGCAGCTCCTTAGGCAAGACCATCTGGCCTCGCTCGTCAACGGTGACCAGCGCTTGGATTGCGCAGCAGCTTGCGCCCTTACCGAAGGGTCCGCTCACGGGTATTTTTGCTTTTTTAGTCATTGTCATGCATCCTCCGGAAAGTCCGCTTAATCAGATTAATCAGATGAGTAAGATAAATCAAATTGGAACAGATTGTCAAGCATATTGATGCTTGATCCAAAAGTTTAAAAGGACGGGCTCAAAAAAAATTACATGCGGGGCAGTCAGGAGCCTAAAGCGACTCAGGCAGAAAATGAGAGGACTCACCCTTGGTCCTATCTTGACAGAAGGGCAATGAAGCGCTAGGCTTGAAACATAATTCCTGCCTCTCCATCCCCTGAGGCAAAATATCACAATCAAATGCACAAGTGTGCAGTTTCATCCGAAGCATACCGGCATTCATCGCTCAAAATATCAATCTTATTACCTTGACAAGGAGAGCGGCATGAAGAACGAAGAACATGACAAAGTTAAAAAAGAGGGGACAGAGAACAATGAGCACTCGCAAGGTTTGACACGCCGCAGCTTTCTAACAACCATAGGGGCCGGAGCGGTAACCCTCGCGGTCTCGGACAAGATCCATGCAACGCCTGCCGCAGATGCGGAGATGATTGAGCGAGGAGAGATGACGAAGGTGGTGCTGCACATCAACGGCCGCAAATACCGTCTCCTTGTGGAGCCACGCTGGTCACTGCTGTACGTGCTGCGCGAACAGTTGGGCCTGACAGGCACAAAGGTTGGGTGCGAGCGCGGCGAGTGCGGCTCCTGCACTGTGCTCATCGACGATGTGCCGCGGTATGCCTGCATAACCCTTGCAGTTGAGGCCGAGAGAGCGAAAATCACGACGCTCGAAGGGCTCATGAAAGGCGAGGAACTCGGGCCTGTACAGCAGGCCTTCGTGGAACAGGACGCTATGCAATGCGGGTACTGCACGCCGGGCCAGATCATGGCTGTCGAGGGGCTTCTACGCAAGAACCCCCACCCGTCGACGGAAGAGATCCGGAATGGCATGAGCGGCAACCTCTGCCGCTGTGGTGCCTACAAGCACATCATCAATGCGGCAAAGAGAGCCGCGGAGCTGAAGAGGCCATAAAAAACCAGCCCCTTGAGGCCACAGAGCAGGGAAGGCAGAATATTGCAGGATCAACTCTATGTTCCGTAATTAACGCTGTTATGCCGTTGAGAGGTTAACCATGAATAAAGACGACAAAGAGCTCTATTTCGCGCAGAACGTCCCTATGCCGGAAACACCATTGCCCGCCGGAGGAGTGAAACCCTGGCAAAGAACCAAAGTTGTGGGTAAACCGTTGCCGCGCGTGGATGCCTACGAGCGCGTGAGCGGGAAGGCAGTATATCCCTCGGATGTGGTCCTGGCCGACATGCTCTATGCTGCCATTCTTCGCTGCCCCCACGCCAATGCCGTTGTGACGTACGTCGACACCAAAGAGGCAGAAAACATGACCGGCGTCCGCGCCGTGCTAACAGGAGCGAGCACGGAAGCCGACATTCTGTGGCCCTGGTCAGCTGATGTAAAGACGAAGCTCTTTGATGCTCAATGCCGCTTCGAAGGAGAAACTGTAGCCGCAGTAGCTGCAGAGACCTTGTACCAGGCATGGGATGCCGTCCGTGCTATTAAGGTGAAGTACGAAGTCCTGCCTTTCGTGTCCGATGAGCGAAAATCACTCGATGCAGGGGCAGCACAGGTCCACAAAACAAGTAATAAGATTAAATCGGACAAATACGAACGCGGTGATGTGACGAAAGGGTTCGCTGAGGCCGATGTGGTGCTTGAACAGACTTACCGGAACGAGTGCGAGATCCATACTCCGCAGGAACTGCACGGCGGCGTTGTAAAGTGGGACGGCGAGAGCCTCACGATCTGGGAGTCCACCCAAGGGGTGTTTGCGGTTCAGGCGCGGGTAGCGGAAATACTGCATCTGCCGCTTTCGAGGGTCCGTGTGATCGGGCATTATATGGGAGGCGGCTTCGGCAGTAAGCTGCAGCCTGACAAATCAACTATCATCGCGGCATTGCTCGCCAAGAAGACAGCCCGTCCGGTCAAAATGGTCTTGTCACGCGAAGAGACCTTTGTCGCCGTTGGTAACCGGCCACCGGGCACGATGAAGCTAAAAGCAGGGGTGAAGAAGGACGGAACGCTGACCGCCCTCGAGTTCAGCGGAATTGGGAGCAGCGGAGCCTATCCTGCAGGCGGTACGGCGCTCATGGATTGGCTGGTGCGCGATCTCTACCTTTGTCCCAACGTACGCACCGAGACTACGGACGTGTATATCAACGCCGGACCTGCACGGCCATTCCGTGCTCCGGGGCATCCACAGGGCGCCTGGGCGCTCGAGCAAATGATCGATAGTCTGGCCGAGGCGATCAAGATGGATCCAGTTGATCTACGGCTTAAGAACATCCCTCTGTTTAGCCAGGCGCGGCTTGGCAATCCGCCCTATACCACGACCGGTCTGCGGGAGTGCCTTGAAAAAGGAGCAGCAACCTTCGGATGGAGCGATGCACGAAAAAAAACTGCCGAGACACCCCCCTCTGATCATATCAGGAGAGGCGTGGGGATGGCGAGCGCGCTCTGGTTTGCTGGCGGGGGCAATCCCCCTTCCATGGTGATCGTGAAGCTTTTTTCCGATGGCAGCGCAAATCTCAATATGGGCGCAAGCGACATTGGTACGGGCACGAAGACTGTCATGGCCATGATCGTAGCCGAGGAGCTTGGCGTAAATCCGGATGCGCTCCAGATCGAAAATGCCGACACAGGAACAACCCAGTATGCAACGCCGAGCGGCGGCAGCAAGACCATACCAACGGAGGCGCCGGCTGTGCGCGCTGCTGCGCTCAGCGTAAAACAGCAACTCTTCGATCTGGCGGCCCAGGACCTAAAAGCCAATGCTGCCGACCTGGAGCTCATTGGGGATGAGGTCGTTTATGCTACCGATCCTTCTAAGAAGATCAAAATATCAAGTGTTACAGGTCTCAAGAAGCGAGGCGAAATCGTGGGAGTCGGATACCGCGGCCCGAATCCCGAGGGCAAGGTGGTGAACCCCTTTGCAGCCCAGTTCTGCGAAGTCGAGGTGAACATGAGGACCGGCGAAGTCAAGATCATCAGATTCCTGGCAACCCATGACAGTGGAAGAGTAATGAACCGGCTGACCTTTGATAATCATGTCTTCGGCGGTATCATCATGGGCATCGGGTTCGGCATGACCGAGGCGCGGGTCCTGGATAAGAACCAGACTGGGAAGATGGTGAACAAGAGCTGGCATGAGTATAAAGTTCCGACGATGCTCGATGTTCCCGCCGACATAACATCGTTGCCAATTGAATTACCGGACAACGAGGCCAATATCGCAGGCGCAAAGGGTCTGGGCGAACCCGTCACCATACCGACGGCAGCAGCCATTGCGAATGCCGTGTATCACGCAACGGGTATACGTGTGCATGAAACGCCCATGAGCCCGGTTCGGCTGGTGAAGATGTTTGCGGAAGCGAACAAGTAAGCCCGTTTTGCCACAGAGTGCGGGGAGAAAAGGCTTTAGGTAAGCTGCTGCAAAGCGGGAGAGCCACAAAGCGTTCAGTGCGAGACGAGGTTTTCTTTTCTCGCTTCGCGACTTTGCGGTAATGAGTTTAGAGTTATCCTGCGGAGGTCATCATCATGTTTTCCAATTTTTCCTACATACGACCGAACACCTTGAAAGAGGCTTCAAAGCAGCTCTCGGCCCAAGGAGCGCATCTTCATGCTGGTGGCACAGACCTGCTCGGCTGTCTCAGGGATCATGTCTTCGAGATCAATAAAATGGTGAGCATCAACGGCCTCAAAGAATTTAAAGGGATTAAAAAAACAGCTGAAGGAGGCATTCGGATTGGGGCCCTCACGACTCTTTCCGAAGTCTCGGAGAATCCGGATGTGAGATCTCAGTATTGGGCGCTGGCTCAGGCAGCCCTCGAAGTTGCGAGTCCCCAGCTTCGGAACCAGGGTACGATTGGCGGAAATATTTGCCAAAAACCGCGCTGCTGGTACTACCGTGGAGATTTCCACTGCCTTCGAAAGGGAGGGGAGCAGTGCTTCGCCGTTGCCGGCGAGAACCAGTATCATTGCATTCTCGGTGGCGGACCGTGCTTCATTGTCCATCCTTCGGACACAGCTCCTGCGCTCGTTGCATTTGGAGCGTCTGTCCGCATCGTCGGACCAAAAGGAAGCCGGACAGTAACGGTCGAAAAATTTCACGTCCTTCCGAGCGTAGACACGCTCCGGGAGACCGTGCTCGAACCAGGCGAGATCGTCACCGATATCCTACTCCCGCCCGCGCAGGGAGTGAAAAGCTCATACCGCAAGGTACGGGCACGCGCTTCCTGGGACTTTGCACTCGCAGGACTCGCGATCGCGATCAAGTTTGACGGCGACGTTGTCGCCAGCGCGCGCGCTGTGTTGAGCGGCGCTGCGCCAATTCCATGGCGCTCCCGGGAACTAGAAAATTCTATCACCGGCCATCGCTTGGATGAGGCAAATGCGTCAAAGGCGGCAGAGGCAGCGATGATGAACGCACGACCGCTGAGGCAGAATGAGTATAAGATACCACTGTTCCGCGGCATGATCGAAGAGGAGCTTCTGGCTACGAAGAAAGCCTAGGAGGAACAAGGCGATAGAGTTTTCCTGATGTCTGCAAATCAGTCGTTGGATTATACACCACGGAAAGATTGTCGCGTGCCGTATATAGTATAACGAGTCGGTTCAAGTCCGACCCTTGGAGGTCGGAAGTTAACCAAGCAGGGGGGGAGACGTGAGGAATGATCCAGAGAGCTAAGTTTCCCTAAGCGGGCGAGCAAGCCAACGGGTCGCAGCGTAACTGAACAAAGAGGGAGCCTCTGTATCAATGATGAAGTATTCGACCCTCTTACTATCAGGGAAAGGCCGCCGCACTTATGCTAAAGCAACCTGCCAGAACTGCCGGCGAACGAGGGCTAGCGCGATGCCGATTTTACGAAGGATAAGATGACGTCACCGACGCTTTGATTTTTCTTCACCTTACGGCGGGCACTTGCCGCATATCGATGTGAAAAGTGCCGTGCTGAGGTACCGGTCACCGCGGTCTGGCAGGATCACGACGATGGTCCCGTCTTTTATCTCTTTCGCCTTCTTGATCGCAGCCCACATGGCTGCGCCGCTGCTCATGCCGACAAACAGACCTTCTTCGAGTGCAAGTCTGCGCGTGGTATTAAAAGCTTCGTCGTCCTGTACGATCCATTTTTCGTCCAGCGCTTTCGGATTAAAGATCTTCGGGACAATAGCCTCGGTCATGTTTTTGAGGCCCTGGATCTTGTGGCCGAGGTTCGGCTCTACACCCAGGACCGTGACCGAGCTGTTCAACTCCTTCAGCCTCCTGCCAGCGCCCATGAGCGTGCCCGTCGTGCCCATGCCTGCGACGAAGACGGATACCTCGCCTTTAGTCTGTTCATAAATCTCTTTGCCCGTTGTCTCGTAATGCACTCTAACATTGGCAGGATTGTCGAACTGGTTCGGCATGAAGCAGCCGCTGCTGCATTCGTCGTACATCTTGTGCGCAAGCCGGATCGCGCCGTCTGTCCCTTCGTTCCCAGGGCTCAAAATGAGCTCTGCGCCGAAGGCCTCGAGAATTTTTCTTCGTTCCATGCTCACGCACTCGGGCATCACGAGCTTGACCTTGTATCCTTTGGCTGTCCCGACCATGGCAAGCCCGATGCCGGTATTGCCTGAGGTCGCTTCGAGAATGGTCGAGCCCTTTGCTAGCCTGCCTTCCTCTTCCGCTGTCTTTACCATATACCAAGCAATGCGGTCCTTTACCGACCCGCCGGGGTTGTTCCCTTCGAGTTTTGCATAAAGTCTGACTTTCGGATTCGGATTGATTTTGTCCAATCGCGCAAGCGGCGTGTTGCCGATGCAATCGAGAACACTCATGGCATACTATCTCCTTCAGAAATTGAATACGGCTGTGGCGTAGTATAGAGAAATTCATCATGACACGCAATCACTTTTTGCGGTTCCGAGGAGAACGACACGTTTCGCTGGTATTTGCACCGACAGACAAACGAGCTAACATCTCATTGACATTTATCCTTTCTGTGGTATGATTCATCTTATGCGCTAAAATCATAATACCTATGTTTTTAAATCATATATAAGATCGGAATTGGATGTAAAATTACAATTTGAGGGAGGATGCTATGGATAAGATACTGAGAATTGATGTCGGAGCAGCCGGAGGCCCTAAGGCGACAGCAGTCCCGGTTGGTGAATACGCGGGGCTGGGAGGCAGGGCATTAACGTCGGCGATCGTTTCGAAGGAGGTTCCACCATTATGCCATCCCCTTGGGGGAGATAATAAGCTGGTCATCGCACCGGGACTCCTGAGCGGGACCGCTGCCTCCCAGTCGGGCCGGATCTCCGTGGGCTGCAAGAGTCCGCTTACTGGAGGCATCAAAGAGTCGAACTCCGGCGGACAGCCTTCCCAGGTCCTGGCAAAACTCGGGTACAACGCCATTGTGCTCGAAGGGAAGCCAACGAGCGACGACCTCTACAAGGTGTTCATCAATAAGGACGGCGTCAAGATCACCAAAGACAACAGCCTTAAAATGCTCCCGAATTACGATCTTATTGCGAAGATGAAGGCGGAACATGGCGACGCCATATGCTGCATCTCGATCGGACCTGCCGGCGAGATGAAGATGGGTGCCGCGACTGTCGCATTCACCGACATGGAGCTGCGGCCGACCCGCCATGCTGGCCGCGGCGGCGTGGGCGCGGTCATGGGTTCCAAGAATATCAAGGTCATTGTCCTGGACTCGACGGGAATGCCCGTGAGGCCCCCCAAGGACCAGCCGAAGTTCCAGGATGCGAATAAGCGGTTCGTCGACGGCCTCAAGAAGCACCCTGTCACTGGCCAGGGCCTTCCGGCCTATGGCACGAACGTGCTGACGAATATCCTAAACGAGGTGGGCGGATATCCCACGTACAACTTCAAGCAAGGCCGCTTCGACGGCGCTGCCAAGATCAGCGGCGAGACCCAGGCCGAGACCGAGACAAAGCGCGGGGGGCTGGCGACCCACGGGTGCCACCGGGGCTGCGTCATTCAGTGCTCCGGTACTTACAATGACAAGGATGGCCACTTCCTTACTAAGCAGCCCGAGTACGAGACCGTCTGGGCCCACGGCGGGAACTGCGGGATCAGCGACCTTGACAAGATCGCCATGCTCGATTTCCTGGATGATAATTACGGCCTCGACACGATCGAGATGGGCGCGACAATAGCCGTCGCAATGGAGGCGGGCCTTGCCAAGTTCGGCGACGCAGATGCGGCGATCCGGATGGTGAAAGAGGTCGGCAAGGGCACAGACCTCGGCAGGATCCTCGGCAATGGGGCCGCCATGACCGGCAAGGCATTCGGCGTCGAACGGGTCCCGGTGGTGAAGAACCAGGCCATGCCGGCCTACGATCCCCGCGCTGTCCAGGGCATCGGAGTTACGTATGCGACAAGCCCGATGGGCGCAGACCACACCGCAGGTTACGCAGTTGCCCAGAATGTCCTGAAGGTGGGCGGCGACGTGAACGCACTCAAACCTGAGGGACAGGTCGAACTCTCGCGGAATCTCCAAATAGCGACGGCTGCGATCGACTCAACCGGCATGTGCCTCTTCATTGCCTTTGCGGTGCTCGATCAGCCTGACACCTTCCAGGCCCTGCTCGACATGCTCAATGCCTTCTACGGCCTGAACCTGACGGGTGACGGTGTGACCGATCTCGGGAAGAAGGTCCTCAAAATGGAGCGGGACTTCAACGCCCGGGCTGGCTTCACGCCACAGCATGACCGGCTGCCGAGCTACTTCAAGACTGAGAAGTTCGCGCCGCATAACGTCACTTTCGGCGTTAAGGATGAGGACCTGGATAAGGTATTCAACTGGTAATCGGAACGTTTTTGATTCAAAAAAAGGAGAGACGCTGGTCTCTCCTTTTTTATTGCTCGTCAAGAAGCGTCCGGACTCATCGACTGTCTATCCCGAAAGGACGCCTCGGGAGTATAACCCGGGGCGATAAGAACATGCTTGCTGACCCTTCCGCAGGACGCTATCCCCGTCTCGCCCTCATGGTGGCGGGACCACTTGTCGCGCGGTTCTTCCTGCTGCTCCAGCAAGGGGTAAAGATTAGGCGCCGTGTCGGCTGCAGTGTCGATGTCTTTCTGCGGCAGGAGATTGGGGCTGCCCCGGAAACGATCGAAAAAATCCAGTCCATCATGCTTGATGGAAAGCCGGTCGATGACATCGGCTCTTCCTTGCTCCACGACGGTTCGACCCTCGCGCTCTCGGCCGCCCTTCCCGGACTCGTCGGTGCCACGCTGAGACGTGGAGGGGCCTATTCCTCCTTCCGCAGCGCCATCACGTACCACGAAACAGGAAAGGCATGCGCGCCCAGAGAGGGGTGGGTACGCGTGAAGATCTTCAATCTCCTGATGGGTGAGCTGGGTCCTGGCCTTCTTCAAACAGGCGTTCTCCTCAGGTCCTCCGAGCTTCTCGGCTTCCTGACGGAGCGAGCAGAGGATTTCGGGGAGGGATGCAGCGCCACGCTCGACGGCAAGCCCATCGATGTCGGAAAGCTGAAGGAAAGCATGGAATCGGTGAGAAGCGATCAGGTATTTCTTACGGTAGCCGTCAGCCGCCGGTAAACGCCTGACCGAAGAAGCTAGCCGCCTGCGATGGGGGGGAAGAGGGCGAGTTCGTCACCGTTCTTCAGCACATGGTCTGGCGGTCGATGCTTGCCGTTGACGATCCTGAGGAGGCTGACCGTGCTGGGGATCTTGAGGGAACGGATGACGTCATCAATCGTTGTGTGGTCGGGAAGTTCGATTACCTGATCATCAGGGCCGAAGGTCCGCAGGGATGCGAACAGTTTTACTTTCACCTTCATACGACCATTATACCAGACTTCCGGAATCGGATGGTTCTCTTTGTCCCCGATAAACCATTTATGACCTGCATCATACTCCTGGACTGCTTAAATGTTAAAATAAAGACATGGCATCGAACAAACACCTTTCCAAGCTCTTCGTCGAAGTGACGACATACTGCAATCTCCAGTGCGGCATGTGCGTGAAACAGAACGGTATTGGCGGGATTCCCGAGGGTACCATGTCATCGGAGACCTTCGAACGGCTTGCCCCGGCCTTTCCGCAACTTGATTCACTGGTACTGAACGGCATCGGTGAGTCTCTGCTCCATCCGCACTTGGAGATGTTCATCTCCCGTGCGCGGTCCCTTCTCCCCGAAAATGCATGGGTGGGGTTCCAGTCCAACGGCATGGCTCTGACCGACGAGCGGGCTGCCTCGCTTGTCGACGCAGGGCTTGACCGTATCTGCATCTCCCTCGATACGGTGTCTGATGATAGCTTTCGTGCCATCCGGAGTGGCGGCGAGATTGGAGGGATTGTGGCGGCCTTCGCGAGCCTTAACAAGGCCCGGGCACGGAGCAGGAGGCCCGACCTCAGGATCGGGATCGAGTTCGTGCTGATGCGAAACAACCTTGCCGATCTTCCCGAAGCGATTCGCTGGGCAGGCAGGTCCGGCGCCCGTTTCGCCATTGTCACCCAGCTCCTTCCCTACCACAGGGATCTCGTCTCACAGGCAGCATATGATACCAATACCACCGCTGCCATCGCCATTTACGAGCGCTGGAAAACAAAAGCACAGCAGGAAGGTCTGGACATCCGCCGGTATCTCGATACCATCACGAAGGTGGGAAGGACCCAGGAGGAAGAGCGGATCGTCGATCTCGTCGAAAAAATGCGGATCGATGCGGAAGCACAGGGTATTACCCTGCACATGGATCGGCTGCTCAGGCGGGATGAGGAATGGCTGGCGTTAGCCGAGAAGGTGTTTGACGAAGCCCGGCACGCTGCCCGGGAATCGGGGGTGGAGCTGACGCTGCCGGGCATGGCGCCACGGAACACGAGGAAGTGCGAGTTCGTTGAAGGAAACAGCGCCTTCGTCTCGTGGGATGGCAGCGTGCATCCCTGTTACTTCCTCTGGCACCGCTATAACTGCTATGTCGGAGGCATTGAAAAAAAGGTCAAGCCGTGGACCTTCGGCAATCTGTGCGACCGGGGCCTCCTCGATATTTGGAACGATGCGGCGTCCCGCTCTTTCCGGGAGCGCGTGCTCGGGTATAAATTCCCCTTCTGCTTTGACTGCAGCTTTGCTCTCTGCGATTACGTTGGGGATGCGGATTTTGAGCAGGATTGTTATATCGAACAGGTACCCTGCGGAGCCTGCCTCTGGTGCACAGGGCTGTTTCAGTGCCTCCAGTAACCAGCCAGCGATGACCATACATCGCCTATTCTGTCCTGTTCCGATCGCTTCATGATATACTTAAAAAGCATTTATACCCCAGAAAGGGAGGAGCAACATGGCGGATACAGCGACGGAGGGAACGGCAGCTATGGGCAGGAACCTTTGCCTCGATATCACACTTCAGTCGGCAACTTCGCATCTGAGGGCCAGCGACGGCAGGGAAATCCCTTTTACCAGGGCGATTCTGACACTTCGCAACATTTGCGATGTAGCGGTCGGCGTTG
>DASPQB010000029.1:0-3576 GCA_035625205.1 Nitrospirota bacterium
AGTTATCGGGCAGCCTTTTGCCCGTTTCATACACCCCGATGATCTTCCCGGCTTGCAGGAAAGCTTTAAAGAAAAGCTGAGAGGTGATGCGGGATCATTTGAGTTCCGCATATTCGCTAAGGATGGCGTTATACATTACGTACGCACCTCCAGTCGGCCGTTATGGGAAAATGGACAGTTGGTAGGCGTGACCGGCCTCATGACCGACATCACCGAACGCAAACGTACAGAAGAGGCATTGCGGAAAGCCAATGCCGAGCTGGAATCTTTCTGTTATTCCGTCTCGCACGACCTGCGCGCCCCCTTACGAGGCATCGATGGGTGGAGCCTGGCATTGATGGAAGACTGCTCAAACCAACTCAATAAACAGGGTCGAAAGTACCTTGAATTCGTGCGGATGGAAACGCAGCGCATAGGGAAGCTTATTGACTGCCTGCTGGAACTGTCGCGCGTGACACGCACTGATATGATATATGAGCGAATTGATTTATCCACTCTAGTGCGTTCCATCATTGCTCGCCTGAAGGAAGCGGAGCCGGATCGTCTGGTTGAGTTTATTATCCAACCGGGATTGATGGTATATGGTGATGCGAGTCTGCTCGATGTCATGATGACCAATCTGTTTGACAATGCATGGAAATTTACTGTTAAGCATCCCTCTGCATGCATTGAATTTGGCCGGACCGAGAAGGATGGGCAGAACATCTATTTTGTTCGTGACGACGGGATAGGCTTCGACATGGCTTATGCAGGGAAGCTGTTCGGCGCGTTTCAACGTATGCACAAGGCATCCGAATTCCCAGGGAGTGGAGTCGGCCTGGCGACCGTTCAGCGCATCATTCATCGTCATGGCGGACGAGTATGGGCAGAAGCGGAAGTAGAAAAAGGCACAACTGTTTATTTTACCTTATAGAGGTGTAATCCATGGATACCAAAATCATACTTCTCATTGAAGACAATCTGAGCGACATCGAGCTGACTAAACGCGCCTTCGAAAAGAGCCGCATCAGCAACAAGCTTGTGGTCGCCGAGGACGGGCAGGAAGCATTGGATTATCTTTTTGGTAAGGGAGATCTTTTACCGGCAGTCATCCTGCTCGATTTGAAGATGCCCAAGATGGACGGCCTAGAGGTTTTGAGGCACCTACGTGCAAACGAACGGACAAAGAGACTGCCCGTTGTGGTCCTTACCTCATCAAGCGAGCAGCAGGATCTGATAGAGAGCTATAACCTTGGGGCAAACAGTTATATTCGCAAGCCGGTCGATTTCAAAAAATTCGCAGAGGCAATTCGACAACTGGGCTTGTACTGGCTGGTTCTAAACGAACCGCCGCCAATAGAATGAAACAGTTATGGACATGAGCTCATAGTATGAGCGCATACATGAAATCCTCGAAACAAACATCGCCGGCATTCGGAAAGTATTTCCGTGACACAGATAAAAATATCTAAACAAAAATTGAGATTAATTCTATATGCACTGTCAGCCATCATTCTTTTTGTGCTGAGCATTACGATGGCAGCGGATCCGGACAACGCTGACCGAAAAGATATTCTCACTCCTCAGGAACAACAGTGGCTTGTGGAGTTTAGCGCTCCTGGAAGATTACACGGATAAACTCGACGTGCAGGGCCGAAAGTACCTTGAATTCGTGAGAGCGGAGACGTTACGCATGGAAAAGCTTATTGACGATCTGTTAGAGCTGTCGCGCGTAAGCCGAATCAACATTAGATGAGAGCAGGTAGATCTATCCGCCCTAGCGCTTTCAGT
The DNA here is from genome assembly GCA_035625205.1 of Nitrospirota bacterium. GTDB lineage: Bacteria > Nitrospirota > UBA9217 > UBA9217 > UBA9217 > JAJYKN01. The sequence goes on from DASPQB010000029.1 coordinate 1,771, forward strand.
TGCTGTTCGCTTTAAGGACACGGAACCAAACCGTCAGGTTGAGTTTGCTATTCAGCCGGGAATCATAGTGTACGGCGACATGAGGCTATTGGAAATCGTGCTATTCAATCTAATCAGCAACGCCTGGAAGTTCACCGGCACGCATCCTTCGGCGCGAATTGAGTTCGGCAGTACAGAGATAAATGGCAGGGTCGCTTATTTTATTCGCGACGACGGTGTAGGCTTCGATATGGAATACGCTAGCAAACTATTCGGCCCATTCCAACGTATGCACAAATCATCTGAATTTCCTGGGAGCGGCATCGGCCTAGCGACCGTTCAGCGCATCATTCATCGCCACAGAGGAAAGGTATGGGCTGAAAGTGAACCGAAAAAAGGAGCAATTTTTTATTTTATTCTTTAGAAAACCCGTGTATAGTAAATTGCAAATAGGACTTAAAGGTTATGCCTACTGCACTACGTGTTTTAATAGTTGAAGATTCTGAAAGCGATGCGGGACTGATAATCCGCGATCTGCAGCGTGCAGGTTACGTTCCTATTCACGAAAGGGTTCAAACGGCTGCAGAGATGAAATCAGCCCTGGAGAGAGAAGACTGGGCAATAATTATAGCAGATTATTCCATGCCCCAGTTTGATGCTTTTGCGGCCATGAAAATCCTGCAGGAGAGCGGACGTGATGATATTCCTTTCATTGTGGTGTCGGGTGCTATGGGAGAGGACACCGCTGTAGCGATGATGAAGGCCGGAGCGCACGACTATGTGATGAAAGATAAAATGGCGCGCCTGATCCCTGCCGTGCAGCGAGAGCTGGATGATGCCGAAGTGCGACGCAAACATAAGCAGGCGGAGCAGGCTTTGCGACGATCCGAGCAAAACTATCGCTCCCTCGTAGAAAGTTCAACGGACATAATTATGCGGTTTGACAAGGAAAACAGACATCTTTTTGTAAACCCTTCCGTGAAAGGTGTTTTTTCCTTAGATCCGGATGATTTTATAGGGAAAAGCCATAGAGAACTTGGATTTCCTGCAGGTGAGTACCTCTACTGGGAACGCGCTATACAGCAGGTTTTCGAGACCGGCGAACCTTTCAACACCGTGCTCCAGTCAAAAAGAGAGAAGGGATACGCGACACTTGATTTACGTCTATTCCCCGAGTTCAGTGAAGATGGTAAAGTCAGAACAGTCCTGGGTGTCGCGAGAGATGTTACAAAAGAGAGATTCACAGAAGCCCAGCTTCGTCACGCCCAGAAGATGGAAGCAATTGGAACATTGGCTGGGGGTATCGCCCATGATTTCAACAATCTGCTTCAGGCCATCCTCGGATATGGCGAGATAATTCTTCTGAACAAAGATGAAAATGACCGGGATTTTGAAAAATTGCAGCATATCATCAGGGCCGCAAGACAGGGCTCTGAACTGACGCGCCAGCTTCTTACCTTCAGTCGCAAGGTAGAATCCAAACTGCAGCCTCTTGCACTGAATCATATTGTAGAAAATATACAAACAATGATGGATAGAACCATCCCCAAAATGATAAAAATCGAATACTATCTCAGGCCAGACCTTCTGAATATCAACGCAGACGCATCACAAATGGAGCAGGTGCTGATAAACTTGGCAGTGAATGCCAGGGATGCCATGCCTCATGGAGGCATGTTGGTTATTACAACGGAAAATGTAATTGTGGACAAGGACAATCCACCGCCATATCCGGAGATCACACCGGGGAAATATGTGCAATTGACAGTCTCTGATACAGGGCATGGAATGGACAGGGATACCTTACAATATATCTTTGATCCATTT
>DASPQB010000030.1:0-4158 GCA_035625205.1 Nitrospirota bacterium
CACCCTCGCCCGTGATGTCGGCTTTCTGAATGACTTGGCGGCAGCGCATGGTTTGACGACTCATTTGCTTTCATCCGTGAAGAAGAGCAATGACATCCACCGGCAGTGGACACGGCGAATGTTGGAATCGCTGTTAGGGCCGCTTGCGGGACTACGCATCGCTCTCTGGGGCCTCACCTATAAACCGGGGACCGACACGCTCCGCCGTTCCGGATCTGTAGAGTTGGCTGCTTGGCTCGTCAGTCAAGGTGCCCGAGTCTCTGCACACGATCCGGCGGTCAAGGCCCTCCCGGCTGTTCTGGCCGGGAACATAAAACAATGCGATTCATCTTTGGCTGCGGCATCTGGCGCCGCGGCCCTTGTTCTGGCGACGGAATGGCCGGAATATCAGGCCGTGAGTGCCGATGAACTCGTGTCCGTCATGGCCGAGCCGCTCGTGATCGACCCAAACCGATTCTTGGGAAAGACGCTCGGCAACGATAATCGTATTCGTTATAGTGCGGTTGGCTTTCTGCATCAAAGGGGAGAATAGCGGATCATATGTATGACCTGAAAGGACGCACGGCGCTGATTACCGGGGCAAATCAAGGCCTTGGGTTGGCAATTGCCCACTCATACGTGAAAGCTGGTGCGAGCGTCATGCTCTGCGCAAGGAATGCCGAAAAGCTCATGCAAGCGCGAGAAGAGGTCGCTTCACATACCGGTGCTGGGCAAACGGTGTTAGCTCATGCTACGGATGTGTCCGTACCCGTCGAAGTGGAAAAGCTTGTTGCAAAGACGCTCTCTGTATTTCCGCACCTTCACATCCTGGTCAACAATGCGGGGATATACGGCCCGAAGGGTTGTGTGGAAGATATTGACTGGGCAGACTGGACCAGGACTATTGAGATCAACCTGTTTGGGTCCGTGCTCATGGCGCGCGCGGTTTTGCCCCATTTTAAGAGAAACGGGTATGGAAAGATCGTGCAGGTATCGGGTGGCGGCGCCACAAGCCCGTTGCCCCGTATCAGTGCATACGCGGCATCGAAGGCAGGGGTCGTTCGATTCGCGGAGACGTTGGCTGAAGAAGTGCGTGACCTGCACATCGACGTCAATGCCATCGCACCAGGCCCGCTGAATACGCGCCTTCTGGCTGAAATCATCCAGGCAGGGCCGCAGAAAGTAGGGAAGGATTTTTACGACAGGTCAATCAACCAGCGGGAGAGCGGAGGCGCGCCTCTTGAAAAAGGGGCGGAACTCGCAGTCTTTCTGGGGTCGTCGGCCAGCGACGGAATCACTGGCAGGCTGATCAGCGCCCTTTGGGACCCTTGGGAGGAATTGCCCTCCCACATGGACGAACTGCGCACATTAGACATTTTCACCCTGCGCCGCATTGTACCGAAGGACCGAGGGCTGCAATGGGGGGGCAAGGAATGAAGCGTCAACCGGGCGTGGCGATCATCGGATGCGGTTTGATTGGCAAGAAGCGGGCAAAGGCCCTCGGCCCGGCGAGGCTGATTGCATGTTCCGACATGGTGTCATCCCGTGCTCAAGACCTTGCTGCTGCGGCTCCGGGCGCCACTGCCCAAACCGACTGGCGTACCGTCATTGAACATCCGGAAGTGGATATCGTGATTGTGGCGACGACCGTCGCCGCAGCGCCTGCGATTACAATGGCCGCCGTGAAGGCAGGCAAGCACGTTCTCGTGGAAAAGCCGGCCGCACGTGATCCGCGCGAATTGGTCCCCATCATGGAGGCGGCAGGACGATCCCGCGTTCTTGTCAGGGTGGGATTCAACCACCGCTATCATGCGGCGATGCTCAAGGCCTTCCAACTTTATCGGGACGGCGCTCTGGGTGAGATGATGTTCGTCCGCGGCCGCTATGGCCATGGGGGCCGCATAGGCTATGAAAGAGAGTGGCGGGCGGATCCGCGCCTCTCGGGCGGGGGAGAGCTGATAGATCAAGGCGTGCATCTCATCGACCTCTCACGTATGTTTCTCGGGGAATTCACCGTGGTATGCGGGTTTGCCCATACCTATTTTTGGAACATGCCAGTTGACGACAACGGCTTCATGCTGCTTAAAACAGAAAAGCAGCAGACGGCATTTCTGCACGTCAGCTGCACGGAGTGGAAAAACCTGTTTTCTTTCGAAATCTACGGCAAGAAGGCAAAGCTCCAGATAGACGGGCTGGGCGGCAGCTATGGAGTGGAGAAACTGACCTATTACAAAATGCTTCCGCAGATGGGCCCGCCCGAGACCGTCCTCTGGGAATTTCCCGGTGGAGATGAATCGTGGGCCAATGAGTTCATGGAATTTCTTGAAGATATCCGGCTGCACAGGCAGCCATCGGCCGGCCTTGCCGATGCGAATGCTGCGCTCAGCGTCGTCGAGAAAATTTACCAGGGGTCGGGGTATGATCATAACGCGTAGCCCCTTGCGCATAACGCTTGGAGGTGGAGGTACCGACTTGCCTTCCTATTACCGTCAGCATGGCGGGTTTCTGATCTCGGCGGCGATAGACAAGTATGTCTTTGTGACGGTCATGCGGCCATTTACACCAGGTATTTTCCTTAAGTATTCGAAACTCGAGCATGTCAATCGGACAGAAGAGGTCCTGCATCCGATTATTCGGGAAGCACTTCAGCTCATGGACTTCAAGAGTCCCCAGGTCGAGATAACGACCCTCGCTGATATCCCGTCAGGCACGGGGCTTGGTTCGTCTGGCAGTTTTACAACGGCACTTCTCAAAGCGTTGTATGCCCATGAGCGGAGGTTACTGCACCCCGCAGATCTGGCGCGATTGGCCTGTACCATCGAAATCGACCGGCTGAAGGAGCCGGTCGGCAAACAGGACCAATATATAGCAGCATACGGAGGAATCACGTGTTTTACGTTCCAGCCTGATGAGACGGTGGACGCCATGCCGCTGCAGCTCAGCACGGACACACTGTTTGACCTTGAAGACAATTTGCTCCTGTTCTTCACGGGGTTTTCCCGCAGCGCTGGAAGCATCCTCTTGGACCAGGACGTCCGCACGAGGCAATCGGACGAGGACATGCTTCAGAACCTGCACTATATAAAGGACCTCGGCATACGGAGCAAAAAGGCACTAGAGGACGGAAAAACAGCTCTTTTTGGAGAGTTGATGCACGAACACTGGCTCTCCAAAAAAAAGAGATCCAGCGGCATGAGTAATGCTCATATCAATGAATGGTACGAACTTGGCCGTGAGAATGGGGCGGTCGGTGGTAAACTGGTGGGTGCCGGCGGCGGAGGGTTCCTTCTTTTTTATGCGGAGGACCGCGTCCGTCTCCGCCGCACGATGTCCCGAGCAGGCCTCGAAGAGGTTCGTTTCCGATTCGATTTCGAAGGTACAAAGGTAATTTTAGGATGACGTTGCCTGTTGCGATCCTGGCGGGAGGACTGGCAACCCGCCTTCAGCCCGTCATCGAACAGATACCCAAGGCGCTGATCGATGTGGCGGGTAAGCCGTTTATTGTGCGGCAATTGGAGCTGTTGCGCCGACATGGTTTGAAACGCGCAGTGCTCTGTGTCGGACACCTCGGAGAAATGGTGCGGGATGCGGTACGGGACGGCAGTCAATGGGGGATGGACATTTCAGTTGTCTCAGACGGATTGAGCCTTCTGGGCACGGGCGGAGCGGTACGGAATGCGCGACACCTCCTTGGAGACCAATTTTTCGTGCTCTATGGAGATACCTATCTGGACTGCGATTATGCCACAATCGAACGTGCTTTTCTGGCCAGCGGTAAGCTGGGACTGATGACAGTATTGCACAATAACAACCAGTGGGACCGGAGCAACGTTTTTTTCCAGGAAGGTAAGATATACCTCTATGACAAGCAAAATGCCGTTCCCGAAATGCAGCATATCGATTACGGGCTCGGCGCGTTCTCTGCCCGAGTATTCGACGCCTATCCTGCGAACGAGGTGATCGATCTTGCAGAGGTCTACCAGGAGTTGCTTCGACGGCATGAATTGGCCGGATTCGAGGTTCTGCAGCGGTTCTATGAAATCGGCTCGCCTGCGGGGCTGGAAGAGACGCGGAGATATTTCATGGACAGGGAGCGGACCGAATGAATTATACAGAGCGGCATCTGGCCGAAGCGGCTAAAATCCTAACCATGTTGAATACGGGAGCGATCGAAAAAAT
>DASPQB010000031.1:0-4432 GCA_035625205.1 Nitrospirota bacterium
TTTCGGTTTTTCAAAGAGGCTCATCACATCTGCTCTGGCTTTATTGTCTGATAATTGTTTCTCTTCCACAGTGGACCTCCATAGGTGAGGGCAGCGCCCTCATGACCTAATCATTCTTCTATCCTGCTATACCATCCCATCCAGTCGCCGCTGCAGTGCTCGACGACTCTCCGCCCTCCAGAAACAGCTACCGGGCGGATGATATTTTTTCAAGCCCGATTACCCGTTCCTTCTCGTTCTTGCGCTCGATAAGCTCAACATCGAGGCAGAGACTCTGCAGCTCCTTGATGAGCACATAGAAGGACTCGGGCAGACCGGGTTCGAGCGTGTTCTCTCCCTTGACGATCGCCTCGTAGATCTTGGCGCGGCCGGATACGTCATCGGACTTGACGGTGAGGAATTCCTGGAGACAGTAGGCTGCGCCGTAAGCCTGGAGAGCCCAGACCTCCATTTCTCCGAGTCGCTGACCGCCGAACTGCGCCTTGCCGCCGAGCGGTTGCTGGGTCACGAGCGAATAGGGTCCGATGGAACGCGCATGCAGCTTATCATCGACGAGATGATGGAGCTTCAGCATATACATGTATCCGACCGTCACCGGTTTGTCGAAGGGTTCCCCGGTCCGTCCATCGAAAAGCTGCGACTGGCCCGTCACCGGAAGTTTGGTTTCTTTGAGCATGGCACGGATGCGTTCTTCCGATGCTCCATCGAAGACCGGGGTGGCTACGTGCAGACCAAGCGCCTTTGCGGCCCAGCCGAGGTGCGTTTCAAGAATCTGTCCCACGTTCATGCGGGACGGCACCCCGAGGGGGTTCAGGACGATCTCAACGGGAGTGCCATCCGGAAGGTAGGGCATATCCTCTTCGGGAACGATTCGGGAGACCACACCCTTGTTACCATGTCTTCCGGCCATTTTATCACCAACGGAAAGTTTCCGTTTCATGGCAACATAAACCTTTACGAGTTTAACCACACCGGGCGGAAGGTCATCACCGCGCTTCAATCTTCCGATTTTCTCGTCATAGAGGGACTCCAGGATGCTGAGCTGGTTCTCCGAGTTGTCAAGAATGTCCTGCAGTTTGGTAGGATAGTCCTCGGATTCCACTTTGATCTTGGCGAGATCTTTTTCCGGAAGTTTGTCAAGAATCTCTGTCGTGATCTTCTTGCCCTTGGCCAGCTCGGTTTTCCCGGTTTTAGAATTGACAATCTTATCCGCGGCTGTCTTGCCGATCAGGATTCTGCGAATGCGTTTGAACTTGTCCTCTTTGGCCGCCCGCACTTCGTCTTGATATTCTTTCTGGAGCCGTGCGATCTCCTCATTCTCCTGGGTCTTAAGGCGTTCGTTCTTGTCCTCGCCTTTGCGCGAGAAAACCTTCACGTCGATGACGGTCCCCTCGATGCCCGGCGGAGCATAGAGCGAAGCATCCCGTACATCACCAGCCTTTTCGCCGAAGATGGCGCGAAGGAGTTTCTCCTCAGGCGTGAGCTGCGTTTCGCCCTTGGGCGTCACTTTGCCGATGAGGATGTCGCCAGGCATAACCTCGGCACCGATGCGGATGATCCCATTCTCGTCGAGGTTTCTAAGCGTCTCTTCTCCCAGGTTTGGGATGTCCCGGGTGATCTCTTCCTTGCCAAGCTTCGTGTCCCTGGCCTCGATCTCGAACTCTTCGATGTGGATGGAAGTATATCGGTCTTCTTTTACAATCTTCTCACTGATAATGATCGCGTCTTCATAGTTGTATCCGCTCCAAGGCATGAACGCCACAAGAACGTTCTGTCCAAGTGCCAGTTCTCCGAGGTCGGTGGCCGGGCCGTCGGCGATCACTTGGCCTTTTTTCACCTTATCACCCTGTCGGACGATCGGTTTCTGGTTCATACACGTGTTCTGGTTCGAGCGGTAGAATTTGGTAAGCGGATAGGTATCGATGACCGTCCTGCCCTTTGCGTCCTCGCCCTTTATCGTAATCCGCGTGGAATCCACGCCTTCGACGACGCCGTCGCGCTTGGCTGAAACAATGGCGCCCGAATCGCGTGCGGCGACGCGCTCCATGCCCGTACCGACGACCGGTGCCTGCGGGCGGAGCAGCGGCACGGCCTGGCGTTGCATGTTCGACCCCATGAGGGCGCGGTTCGCGTCGTCATTCTCAAGGAAGGGGATGAGCGCGGCGGACACCGATACAATCTGCTTTGGCGACACGTCCATGTACTGCACTTCCTCGGCGCTTACCAGTTTGAATTCGCCTCCCACGCGTGCGGACACGCTTTCCACCGCTATCTTGCCGCGGCTGTCGACCGGCGTATTCGCCTGGGCAATGACGTAGTTCTCGCCGTCCACTGCCGAAAGGTATTCGATCTCATCGGTCACCCTCCCGGCTTTTGCATTCCGGTAGGGCGCTTCTATGAAACCATAGTCGTTCACGCGTGCATACGTCGCCAGAGAAACAATGAGACCGATGTTCGGACCTTCCGGCGTCTCAATAGGGCAGATCCTGCCGTAGTGGGTCGTGTGCACGTCGCGCACTTCGAACCCTGCGCGCTCGCGGGTAAGACCGCCAGGGCCGAGGGCCGAAAGCCTCCTCTTATGCGTGATCTCCGCCAGGGGGTTCGTCTGATCCATAAACTGGGACAGCTGGCTCGATCCGAAAAATTCCTTTATGGCGGCGATCACCGGTTTGGGGTTGATGATGTCATGCGGCATGAGCGTATCGACGTCCTGCAGGCTCATTCGCTCCTTGATGGCGCGCTCCATGCGCGCAAGCCCGACGCGGATCTGGTTCTCGAGCAGTTCGCCTACAGACCGCACGCGGCGGTTGCCGAGATGATCGATATCATCCACTTCACCCCTCCCGGTGCGGAGATTAACGAGATACCTGATCACCTCAACGACGTCTTGAGCGGTAAGTGTTGTTTTCTCGATCGGGATATCGAGCTTCAATTTTTTGTTCAGTTTCAACCTGCCCACGGACGACAAATCGTAGCGCTTGGCATTGAAGAACATGCCGGTGAAGAGGTTCCGTGCCATGTCGATCGTGGGCGGTTCACCCGGACGCATTTTCCGGTAGATCTCGAGGAGAGCTTCATCGGACGTCTGCACTTTGTCGGAAAGAAGCGTGTCCCTGATGGCGCCGATCACATGGATGCCGTCCATGTAGATCACTTCCATCTTTTCGACCTTGGTCTCAGCAATTCTCGTCAGAAACGCTTCCGTGATCTTCTCATTTGCCGGGAGAAGCACTTCGCCGGTCTCCGGGTCGATGACGTCCCGAAGCACAATGCGGTCAATCAGTTCCTCGCGAGGAATCGGAATCTCCGTGATGCCGGCCGCCTCCATTTTTTTGATTGCAATGCGGGTGATCTTGGCACCATCCTTGACGATCTGCTCGCGGGTGTTCTTGTCGGTAATGGTTATCGGCGCCTTGAGGCCAGTGAGCACGTCGGCATGGATCCCGCGGGTGAAGCCGTCCTTTTTGATCCTGATGTCTTCAATGGGATAATACATGCGGAGCAGGTCTTCGTTGGAGTACCCGAAGGCCTTGAGAAGGATGGTCGCCGGAATCTTCCGCCTGCGGTCGATCCGAACGTAGACAATGTCTTTTACGTCGAATTCAAAGTCAAGCCACGATCCGCGGTAGGGAATAATCCGGGCGGAATAGAGAATTTTGCCGCTCGCGTGGGTCCTGCCCTTGTCGTGCGTGAAAAACGCGCCCGGGGAGCGGTGAAGCTGGCTCACGACGACACGCTCGGTCCCGTTCACGATAAAGGTGCCGGTTTCGGTCATGAGCGGCAGATCGCCGACGTAGACTTCCTGTTCTTTGATGTCCTTCACCCGTTTGGTAGCGGTCTGCTCATCCTTCTCGAAGAACACGAGACGCGTCTTTATCTTGAGGGGCGCCGCGAACGTCGCCCCGCGCTGCAGGCATTCCCAGATGCTGTATTTGGGGTCGCCCAGTGAATAACCCAGGTAGTCGACCATCGCCGTCTCGTTGAAATCATAAATGGGGTATACGCTCTTGAACGCAGCCTGGAGTCCCATGTCTTTTCTCTTGTCGGACGCGACGTCCTTCTGCAGAAAATAGTCGTAAGATTTCTTCTGGATCTCGATGAGGTCGGGAATTTCCAGGATTGTTGGAATTTTGGAAAAGTCTTTCCGTTCGCGGACAAGTTCTCTTTTTTCTTTAGACATTTTTGCACCTCTTAATCATCATAAAATGCAGAATGAAAAATACAAATCGTCCAAAACACAATGTTGAATCGCTTCCTTTTTTATTTTTCGCTTTGCATTTCGAATTTTTTACCGGCATTCGGCAGTTTCGAAAGCCCTATCCATAAACGCAAAAAGTCCTTTGCCCTCCGGACCGCTGCCGGAGGGCAAGGACTTGTCACATGAAACCTGATTTGTCTTTTTTACTTTACCTCGACAGTTGCGCCTGCTTCG
>DASPQB010000032.1:0-21240 GCA_035625205.1 Nitrospirota bacterium
TCAGCCATGACAAGCATGTAAACGGACAAGGCCTGAAATGCACGGAATGTCATTACCAGATATTTCAAATGGCCCAAGGATCATACAAAATGGATATGAGCAAAATCACGAAGGGGGACTTCTGCGGCAAGTGTCACGATGGCAAGAACGCTTTCGACGTCAAGGACCAAAAGAACTGCACTCGTTGCCATAAATAACATAATGCTGCATTGTGGATATAAAAGCCTTGTTGCGCGGTTTTTTCTCTCCGGAGCACCTACCGTCTACGCCAAGGCGGATGGCGAAAACACCGCCTTGACACTCAGGACCTCGATCATCATCCTGACAAACGCGCGCTAGTGCCATGACAATGTTTCTATAAGTTGAATAAGCTTAGATTTGCGTATATCTCATTTGATTATCTTTATTCAGTCTTTCGAACAAGTCTATCACGATACCTTCCCGCAGCCCCCCTTCACTGACGAGTATGGAGAAAAACCCGAACCGGTGCATGATCTCTTGAGCGATGATCGCGCCGGGAAGGATGATATCCTCCCTGCCTTTTTCCAGTCCGCGAATTTTCCTTCGTTCTTCGAGCGTCGATGCCTCCAATTTCACAACGATCGTATTGATGAATTCGAGGGACAATACTGACCGATTGATTTTTTCGGTATCATACTGTTCAAGTCCCTGGCAAATAGCAGCCAGTGAGGTAATAGTACCTGCAGTGCCGATACAAATACTGTTCATGGCAGGCTGAATCGTCTCCGTACAGGCATCAAGCACTTCACAGACTGCATTTCGGAGGCGAGCCAAGTCCACTGGTGAAGGGGGGTCGTGTTTTATAAATTCATCGTGGAGGTAGACAGCTCCGAGCGACAGACTTGCAATTACCGGTTTTTTATCCGACTGAGTACGTATGATCTCTGTGCTGCCGCCGCCGATGTCCATGACGAACGCATCCGCCAGGGTGTTGCTGCTTCTTCCGTTCGGCGTTGAGAGGGACTGTTCGACACCAAGCAGCGTGAGCCGTGCCTCCTCCTCTCCGCTTATGACATTGACAACTAGTCCCGTCTGTGCTCGTACTCGTTCTATGAAGACAGATGCATTTCTCGCCTTTCGAAGAGCACTCGTACCGATTGCAGAGATATGACGCGCTCCCTGTTGCTGAATGCTTTTCTGAAACGCCACAAGTGCATTAAATGAACGTTCCATGGCTTCTGGAGTCAATACACTGCACCGATCAATATCCTGTCCAAGACGTGTAATTCTTCTGTCAGAGATCAGTTCTTGGAAGTAACCAGGACCAGTATCAGCTATGAGTAATCGAAGGGTATTCGTACCGATGTCGATCCCTGCTAGGATCATTACAGGAGGAGTTCCTTTAGCTTTTCGCTATACGCTTTCACACGCATGGCAAGCAGTTTTGTAATAATAGTGAGCATCCGGGCGCCCATGCGCGGCTCGAGGTCGAGGAGCGCTTGAAAATCTTTCCGCGTGAGAACAAGAAGATCTATCACTGTTTCAGCACGCGCGTTCACGAGCCTCACATCTTCATGGACGAGAGCAAGTTCTCCAAAAAATTCGCCGGGTCCGAGGAGCAAAAGCCCCATTTCTTCACCCTCTCCTGCCATCATCGTGATCTTGACGGTACCGCTTTTCACAATATAGAGTGCCTCTGCCGGCATCTTTTCGGTAAAAATGGTGGTATTCTGCTTGATTTGACGCTCCTGGAACAGGCCCATTACGATATCCAGCTCTTCTTTGCTGCTGCCTTTAAAAAGCACGGTTTTCTGCAATAGTTCGAAATTATCCATTTCAATTCACTTTACGCCGTGACAGGGAAAGAACACAAATGCTCATAGGTCTTATTATAGGTTGACAAATTTTATTTGTCAAGAATCATTGAAATTGTGAGGGAAGGCGGTCACAGAAGGGGATGAGCTAATTCGGTAAAGTTTTCACCTCACCATTGGGATGATCGTACTTATGATGATACGGGCTAGTTCATCTTTTGGCATGATCGGCAACGCTGTTCTCTTCCCTGTCCGGTCAATGATGGTCACCGCATTGGTGTCAGTACCGAAACCCGATCCGGATTGGAGAACATCGTTTACAACGATCATATCGAGATGTTTTTCTTCTAATTTTTGAATTGCGTTCCGCTCCACATTGTCTGTTTCAGCAGCGAACCCTATGAGCAAATACTCACCTTTATCGTTTCCCAGTTCCCGGAGGATATCTACCGTCCTCTCAAGCTGCAAGGATGTTGGAGCATTATCTTTTTTAATCTTCCGGTCGAACTTCTGGAGGGGTGTAAAATCGGACACGGCTGCCGCCATAATAATGATAGAGCTCTTCAGGGCCTGCTCTTTGACCGCAGTGTGCATGTCTCCAGCGCTGACGACGGGGATCACCTTGACACCTTGCGGTGGGCTCAACTGGGAAGGGCCTGAAATGAGGATGACGTCAGCGCCCCTCTCCTTTGCAGCCGCGGCTAGCGCATACCCCATTTTCCCCGTTGATGGATTGCTGATAAACCGTACAGCATCGATGGATTCTCGAGTCGGTCCTGCGGTTACGAGTACTGTCTGACCTGCAAGGTCTTTCGGCGTAAGCAACGAGGTAAGTTCCCGAATGATCCTATCCGTATCCGCAAGCCTGCCTTCACCAATAAGGCCGCATGCGAGGCTGCCGCTTTCAGGTGCGATGAACTTAACGCCTATATCGGTCAGCGTATCAATGTTCCTTCGAAGGATGGGGTTACGATACATCCTTTCGTTCATTGCAGGAGCAATCACCAACGGGCAATCTCTCGCCATGAAGGCAGTCGTCAATGCGTCGTCTGCTATGCCTGCGGCGATCTTACCAATGATGTTGGCTGTGGCCGGTGCGATAAGGGCAAGGTCAAGCTCCTTTGTTATGTCGATGTGCCCGATCGAGGTCCGTTCCTCGCGAGCGAACTCTTCAGAGAGTACCGGAAACCCACTAAGGGTTTCGAAGGTGAGGGGTGAAACGAAGTAAGTGGCGTTCTTCGTCATGGCTACGCGGACTTCGGCCCCTCTGTCCCTCAGCCTGCGCACTATCTCGACTGCCTTGTATGCGGCGATACTGCCGGATACGCCTAGCAGTATCTTTCTGCCGAATAAGAGGTCACGTTGTTCCACCCTGTCTACTCCTCAGGCTCATCAGCTGACTCGTCTGCTTCCTCCAGCTCCTCATCTGCGGCTTCTGCCTCCGATTCCTCTTCTGACGCCTCTTCAGTCCCCTCCTCCTCCTGTGTCTCCGAAAGGTATGCGCTAAGTTCTTTGCGTATCTCTTCTTCTTTCGCCGAAAGCTGTTCTTCAATCTTAGCCCGCTCTTCCTCCTTGCGGAACTCTTCCTTTGCTTTTACGGCCTCTTCACCCACGAGGATGTGAAAGCTATGCGCAACTGCCTCTTCAAGGGCGACGGTTGCATCCTTGATCGATCGCGAATTTACCTGTGGAGGGGCACCGGCCGACAATTGCCGTACCCGCTGTGAGGCAATGTGCACGAGTCGAAACTTCGTATCGGCGATCTGATCATTCATTTCGATTGGGAGCGATATTAGGTCTTCAGCCATTTTCTGCATTTTTTCCTCCTCTTTTCCATAGTATCATATTTTTAATTATATTTTAGAACATTCCTTCAATCCACTTGATGTCCGCAAGCCGGGTCCGGCAGCGTTCAGCGATAACAACCGACCGGAGTTCGGTGAGGGCCCGTTCAAAATCCCGGTTTACAACAAGGTAATCGTACAGAGCGTAATCCTTAATCTCTTCACGTGCTCTGCGCATTCTTCTCTTTATTTCATCTTCGTGGTCCGACTTACGGTTGCGAAGCCGTTCCTCGAGGATATCGAGTGAGGGCGGCATGATAAAAACGAAGACCGCTGAACTAAACTTCGCCTTGATCTGCTTCGCACCCTGTGTATCAATGTCGAGGATAATGTCCATGCCTTTCGAGATCATGTCATCCAGCATCCGACGTGACGTGCCATAGCGGTTGGCATGGACCTCGGCCCACTCTGCAAAATCTCCTGCATTGATCATTTCCTGGAAGCGTTCCTGGCTGACGAAATGGTAGTCCCGGCCGTCAATCTCGCCGGTCCTTGGCTTGCGCGTCGTATAGGAGATCGAGTGGGTAAGGTCGTCAAGGGAATCGGTGATTGCCCGACACAGGCTTGTTTTCCCTGCGCCGGAAGGGGCGGAAACGACGTACAACAACCCCCGCGTCCTCTTCACTGTTCGCTCCTTCCCGCAAATCTCTGCATCAGCGTCTCCACCTGCACTGCAGAGAGGATCACATGGTCACTGTCGGTGATGATAATGGCACGCGTTTTCCTGCCCTCGGTGGCGTCGATCAGCATTTTTCGTTCCTTTGCTTCTTCCCGAAGACGCCTCATGGGGGCCGAATCAGGCGAAAGGACTGCGACAACCTTCGTTGACATGACCATGTTGCCGTAGCCAATATTGATCGGGTTATTCACCATCGAACTACTCAATATTCTGCACCTGTTCGCGTATTTTTTCAAGCTCTGCCTTGATATTTACCACATCCATGGAGATCTCTGCATCCATGGCTTTCGAAGCAATCGTATTTACCTCGCGGCCCATTTCCTGTATCAAGAAATCAAGCTTCCTGCCTACTGCCTCCCCCTTCTCATCCATCATGAGAGCGCAAAATTGTTTCATATGGCTGCCGAGTCGTGTAAGCTCTTCTGTAACATCCGTTCTCTCTGACAGGATCGCGATCTCCTGGGCCAGCCTCATGGGATCGGGCTGTTCAGCCACGAGTCTGTGCAAGGTCTCGGTCATACGTTTTCTTGCGTGTTCTATGGATAGGGGGACCCTTTTGAGAATTGAACTGGCCAGCCGGTCGATAGTCCCGATTCGGGCCATGATGTCCCGTGCCAGAGCCGCTCCCTCCTCGGTCCGCATCCTGTCAAGCTCCTCGAGTGACTGCAACAGACTGGTTGACAGGACCTGCCACAACTTCTCTGGATCCTCCATCGTTTCGGAAACCGAGACGATATCCTGAAAAGCGGCAAGAGTCGAAAGCTCGATATCTCCATTCAGGCCGTACCGTGATTTAAGATCTCGCAGCGCTGCGACATATTGACCGGCCAGTTCCTCATTTACCACAAGCCTGGTGCTTTTTTCCCGCTCCCCGTTCCGGGTAATTAATACATCAAACCGGCCGCGGGAAAAACGATCCTGTACAGCCTTTTTCACACGGGGTTCCAGCATGGCAAGGCCCCTCGGCATCTTTACTTGTATATCAAGGTAGCGGTTATTGAGCGAGCGGACTTCAATAACCAAATGCGCGGCATCATCGCCCGTTTCTCTTCTCCCGAACCCTGTCATGCTACGTATCACGATAGATTGCCTTTCGCCGATCCCATGTTCTACTATCTACAGCGCCCATTACCCATGAAGATCAGGACTACCTCGAATAATTTTCTTGAATTACGGGTTGAAAATGATATACCCTTGTTGTATAGGGAGGGTAGACATCAAAAAAGAAATGTACCGTCATATCCCATTTCGCAGTGATGTTCATGTGGTGGTTATCATCGTCCCGCACCAACACGAAATCTTCCTGCCCGAGGGGGATATCAAGCTCTTTTGCCTTCTTTGCAAGATCCATGGTAATATCGTCATCTTTCAGCGTATGCGCAAATCGCGCCTTAACTGCCATCTCGTCCTTCATTCGTTCTGCATTAAGGTACATGGGAACCAATTTTATGCCAATATGCGCGACGATAAATAACACCAAAAGCCAAAACAAGACTTTGAAGTTGATTCCGCCTCTTTGTGTAAAGAGCCTGGACATGGCCGACGCCCCTTCCTAATATTACCGGATCAATCTTCCAATTCTTTCCCAGCGTACCCAGCGTCCATCTCCATCCCAGGACCAGTAGATAATAAAAGCCCTGCCGAGGATCTTGTTCTCCCTCACAAAACCCCAGAACCTGCTGTCCTGGCTGTTATCTCGGTTGTCTCCCATCACGAATACGGAATCCTTGGGTACAAGCCATGGTCCATCGTTCTTCTCAGACTGGTCAACAAGATATTGCACGGTATGCGTGACCGTTCCGAGCTGTTCCTCAAAGACCATCGGTTTCCCGAAAGACAGCCCCTCTTCCACACTCCTATCCTTAGGAGCATTGGTCGCTTTGATCGGAACGACTTGGTCATTGATAAATAATCTGCCATTGATGATCTGTATTTTATCTCCGGGCAATCCGACCACGCGTTTAATAAAATTTTTCTCCTCGTTCTCAGGATACTTGAAAACGACTACGTCACCTCGTTGCGGTTCCTTCCAAGTAAATATCCTGGCATCCATAAATGGTATTCTCGGGCCATAGATAAACTTGTTGACCATCAGGTGATCACCGATGGTCAGTGTCGGGATCATTGAGCCCGACGGAATCTTGAATGCCTCGATAACGAACTGCCTGATGAACAAAGCAACGATAGCAGCGATAAGAAACGGCTCTACCCATTCTTTGTAAAATGACTTCTTTTTAACCACGTCCAACTGTGCTTCAGACATCCTGCCTCCTCTAGCATCGCGTGCGATGTGCGGTAAAGATAGAACTGGAAGTTAAAACCGCCCGTTGAAATCTAATTTTTTATCGTCTCTTTCCCAATTCTTTTACCGCGCTACTACTCTCCCACCTTGAGTACGGCGAGGAACGCCTCCTGGGGAAGTTCCACGCTCCCGACCTGTTTCATTTTTTTCTTGCCTTCCTTCTGTTTTTCGAGAAGTTTGCGTTTTCTGGTGATATCGCCACCGTAACACTTGGCTGTTACATCCTTACGCAAGGCCTTGACCGTCTCGCGCGCAATAATTTTCATACCAATCGCAGCCTGGATGACAACTTCGTAAAGCTGTCGCGGAATCACCTCTTTGAGTTTCTCAGCCAGCTGCCTGCCGCGAACCGCCGCCTTGTCCCTGTGTGTGATCAGCGACAGAGCGTCCACAGGTTCGCCGTTCAAGAGCATGTCGAGCTTTACCAGATCGGATTCTACGTAACCAAAGAGCTCGTAATCGAGCGAAGCGTATCCCTTGGTAAGGGATTTAAGCTTGTCATAAAAATCCATCACAATCTCGTTGAGCGGCAGTTCATAGATGATGAGCACGCGATCCTTCGTGATATAAGTAATTTCTTTCTGGATACCCCGACGCTCCTGGCACAAGGCAATGAGCGAGCCTACATATTGCTCAGGCGTAATAAGCGAAGCCAGGATCATCGGTTCCTGGATACGCTGGATGTCCTGAATGTTTGGCAACTTAGCTGGATTGTCTACCATAATGATTTCGCCGTTGTTTTTCGTCACCCGGTAGACCACGGTGGGCGCCGTTGGAATAAGTGCCAGTTTAAATTCGCGTTCCAATCTCTCTTTCACGATATCCATATGTAATAGCCCCAGGAAGCCGCAGCGAAAACCGAAGCCGAGAGCAAGTGACGTTTCTGGTTCATACGTGAACGAGGAATCGTTCAACCTGAGTTTTTCCAGGGCATCCCGCAGGTCTGCATAGTCTTCGCTGATCATAGGATAGATACCGGCAAAAACCATGGGTTTTACATCTTTATAGCCAGGCAGCGGCCTGTCAGCAGGTCGATCAGCATCCATGACCGTATCACCGATCTTGGCATCCGAGATCCTCTTGATGCCGGCGATGATGCACCCCACTTCTCCCTGCAACAGCTCCGAGGTCGGCTGCATCTTAGGCGTAAAAACACCGACAGACTGCACTTCATAGACCGCGCCAGTCGAGTGAAGTTTGATCTTCTGCTTTGGCCGTACGGTCCCGTCAACGACCCTGACGAGGATCACAACACCCTGATAGGTATCGTACCAAGAATCGAACAAAAGAGCCCTCAGCGGCGCATCGGCGTTGCCCGCAGGAGCCGGAATATTGTTAACTACGGCCTCCAGGATCTCTCTCGTACCGATCCCAGCCTTGGCGCTTGCCGGTATTGCCCCTGATGCATCAAGTCCGACGACGTCCTCGATCTGTTGTTTCACCTCTTCAACGTTCGCACTCGGCAGATCGATCTTGTTGATGACCGGTATCACCTCGAGGTCATGGTCGATCGCAAGGTAAGCGTTGGCAAGCGTCTGCGCTTCTACACCCTGGGAGGCATCTACCACAAGCAGAGCGCCTTCACAGGCAGCCATACTGCGAGAAACCTCGTAGGTAAAATCGACATGGCCGGGCGTATCTATCAGGTTCAAGACGTATTCTTGCCCATCGGACGCTTTGTACTTAAGCCGAACCGCATGGGCCTTTATCGTGATGCCCCGCTCACGCTCCAGATCCATATCGTCGAGTACCTGGTCGCTGCCTGCTGCGGCCATTTCCCTGTCCGAAAGCGTGCCGGTATATTCGAGAATCCTGTCGGCAAGCGTGGACTTGCCGTGATCAATATGCGCGATGATGCAAAAATTCCTGATATTCGAACTTGCCATAACCTTTACAATGATACGACGTGAACAATTGAATCAGCGAAACAAAAACGCACCTGTGCCTGGTTGTCCTGATTCCCTGTCGTCGATTAGTTCCTTCATGCCCTTTGGAGTGCAGTAGCAGCTGCTCCCACCGTCCCGGCATCGTCACCCAGTTTTGACGGCAGGATCTGTGTTCGAGCGGCAGGGACCTCAAAAGCACGTTTCCTGATTTCTGTCCGCGTCGAACCGATAAAGAGCGGCCAGGCATCCCTCACGCCGCCACCAATGACAACCATCTCGGGATTAAATATATTGATCAGGTTCGCAATACCGATGCCGAGTATACGGCCCATGTCTTGCATGACTTTAACTGCACGGGCATTTCCCTTGTTTGCCTCCTGATAAACCTGCGCAGAAGAAATTTCCGGTCGAACTCCCTTCTCAGAAGCGCCTAAGGCATCCTGGTAACTTTGCACAATGCCCCTCGCCGATGCATACATCTCAAGGCAGCCGGTATTTCCGCAGCCACATTTTCGGCCGTCGGGAATAATCGTCATATGGCCTAACTCGCCAGCCATACCGTCCGCGCCATGCCAGATTTGTTTATTGAGCACTATACCGCCGCCTACACCGGTGCCCAGCGTCAAGAGAATCATGCTCCCGATGCCCATCCCCGCGCCACGCCACTGTTCACCAAGTGCGGCTGCATTAGCATCATTTTCGATCATAACCGGCAATCTAAGTACCTTTTCCAGTTCATCTTTAAGAGGAAGATTGTTCCAGTCCGGGAAATTTGGCGACTTCACCACGATGCCTTTATCTACCTGAATAACGCCGGGAGATCCCACCCCTACTGCAGCTACAGCTATTCCTTTTTGAGCGGCAATTTCCTGCTGCCGTTCAATGTTTTGTACCAATCGTTTAACAATTTTCCCCCATCCGTCGGATGCGTGCGTTGCTTCCTTGCGCTTGTCGAGAATATCTCCTTCAGAGGTAATAAGCGCTGTCCTTAAGTTCGTACCGCCGAGGTCCACGCCTATGACTACACGGCTCAAACTAACCTCCCTAACTACCCAGAAGTATGGAATATTCTAAAAGATATTTATATTAACATACTGGTAATTAAATGTAAATATTATTATTAAATGGTGGGGTCCAATCGGAGTGAGATCAGCATGATTAACGCGAAGAGATAAGATAGGCCCATTGGACAAGGAGAAGCATGATCGCTGTTGTTTGTACTGCTATTTTCTCGCGGTGATTTAAAATGAAACCTAATCTTGGCAGATTAAATATCAGCGTGATGACGCTATAGAAAAAATAGAGCACGGCAGCTATGAGCACCGTAGCCGCAAGGGGATTCATTGCATAAGCGGTTGCAATCTTGCCCTGCGCCAAATATACCACCGACCGAGTCGTACCACAGGTCGGGCAAGGAATACCCGTAATATTTTTGAATACACAGGATGGAGCTATCGAAAGGATCGGAAGAACCCTAGCTGCTCCAATAACGAGGCATGCCATGCTTCCGTAAATGATACCGAACTCAATCTGGCCGGTTGATCTCTTGCTAAAAGTTACTTGCATGGATTATTGTGCATGTTATGGACGGAAATGAATCATGCTCCCGAATGACGCTGCTATCGCCCCCATGAACAGAACCATTGCTGCAATAAAGAAACCGCAACAGAAGATGAAGGGAAAAAGGACGGCAAAGGCAGCTTTGCCGCCGGTTGTGCCATGTGCCTCCTTGAGGCCTATGATAGCGATCGTCATCACCCACAACCCCGCAATCGGCATGCCGCAGAAAGGCACGATAAGGAGCACAAAAGGTGAAACGCCATACGCAATAACACGAAAGGTAGCTTCGAAGCCCGCCAGGGCTCCTCGCACCAGAAGGAGAACGAGATGAAGTGCGCCTGACACGGCAAAAAGCCAGAAAATTAGCAGAAATGGTGTTATCATCGCTGTATATGGTGAGCGTAACCCTTCGACCATGGTGTGTCCTGCCGCAGTTCTGACCTCAGAAACCATAAAGTCCTGCATCGAATTGTAAAGGAGTATGTTCCAGAAATAGTGTATCATGAGGCCTGCCATCCCGATAATGAGTGCATATAACAGGGGGTCGGTCAGGCCGCCTGATACAGGCATCCTTTTAAAAAAAGCGGTAGGAGTGAACAGCGTGTCCTTCATTGTTCTGAACAAACCCTGGAAAAAACCGATTTCCTCACGGTTTTCCCACGCTGTTTTTAGCCTCTCGGGGGAGGATGGGGTCGTGGTCGATTCGGCCAGAAGATGTAATCCGCAATACTGGCAGAACACTTGGCCCTCGGAAATTTCTTTTCCGCATCGTGGACAGTACATTAATTATCCTTGTCATATGTGAGATACACGCAGCTTACTATGCGTGAAATAAGAAGCGAAAGACGGTGGTAGAGGAAACTCGGCACGCTACCTTTCCCCGGTGCCTAGTTCAGACGTCATGATCGCCGTCCTTGTACGAATCTCCTCGCTATCCGCGGTCACTACCGCGCCGGTGACAATTGGGATTGCTCCGAGGCCTTTTCCCCCCGGTTGACCTGGAACCCCAGGCAGATATGCATTCCCAGACATTGCCCGTCACATGATAGAGGACCATCGCACAAAACTGCTTCTAACCTGCAGGATGGGGATACCTGTCTCAGTTGTTGCTGTTCCCTGGATCACTATCGGTTGGCTTTCTTTGTTCGTACCAGTATCCTTTTCGTCCCCCCTCATGTGTCACGTATTCCTAGGCTGATTCATAGAGGGGAAATTCACCTGGATATTGGCTGAGGTCACTTATGAAATCCCGAGTATCGTTCATGCTATATCTTCTCTTAGAGGCCGCAGCCTCCTCAGTTAGCTCATGAAGAAGACCACAGGATAATAAGGAAGATTCTATTTTATACGTGCACCGAGCGTAGGACGTCCTGATTCACCGGCATGAGTTCAGAGCGACATACGAAAAAGATCACGCGCTTTTGTAGTTTTGAGATATTATACTAAATGCCAGTGGATGTCAACTAGAGGCGTTTCTGTTGGCGTTTCTGTGACCGGCAGCAATGTACACGATATCCCGGACTGCATTAACGTGCTCAATGCTGATAGCGAGCTCAGAGAAAAGAGTAACGGTCTACAAGCTGCCGCATTCGGTAGGATCACCCTTGATTTTCTCGACTGCGTGAGAAAGCGCCGGAAGGATTACCGCAAGATTTTCCCGTACGGCCTTCGGACTGCCAGGCAGGTTCACGATCAAGGTCTGTTTTCTGATTCCAGCCACTGCGCGGGAGATCATGGCATGAGGTGTTTTCTTGAGGCTTTCTGCGCGCATGGCCTCTGCCATTCCCGGCAGAACACGGTTGATTACTGCGAGCGTAGCTTCTGGTGTTACGTCTCGGGGAGCAACTCCGGTGCCGCCTGTCGTGAGGATGAGATCGACATTCCCGGCGTCAGACAGCCTCTTCAGAGACGCCATGATAAGTTCTTTTTCGTCCGGGAGGATTTCGTAGTGATCTACAGAAAAACCTATGCCCGTGATCATATCACGAATTACTTTTCCGCTTTGATCTTCGCGTTCTCCTGCCGAACCCTTGTCGCTCATGGTAATGATTGCTGCACGAATCGTCATACTCGCTCCTCATAAAGTTATAGTTAGAACACGCCCGGGTCGTATGGAATATCATGGAGAAATAACTTTCTACGAGACAAGGGACATGAAATGTTTCATGAGACGATATGGTTTGCTCACACAACAACGCCTCCAAGCGTAATTTCCGGTATCCTGAGCGTTGGCTGTGCATCACTCACCGGAGATCCTTGTCCGTCTTTGCCGCAGGTGCCGATGGAGTAACCCAGATCGGACCCAACCTTGTCGATCGACAGCAGCACCTGCGGGCCGTTCCCGGTGAGCGTTGCTCCCCTCACAGGGTCACCGATTTCGCCGTTTTCGATAAGGTATCCTTCGCTCACTTCGAATACAAAATCACCGTTCACGGTATTCACCTGTCCGCCGCCCATTTTTTTAACAAAGAGACCTCCCGGCGTGTCCCTGAGGATCTCTCCGGGGTCAGTCTCGCCGGGTGCGATCATCGTATTCGTCATCCGTGGGATAGGTCGATGTTTGTATGATTCACGCCTTCCATTCCCCGTTGAACGAACTCCATCCTTCATGGCTGTCAGCCGGTCGTACATGAACGTTTTTAGGATACCCTTATCAACCAGAACTGTTCTCTCAGAATCAACGCCCTCATCATCAACGCAGAACGATCCGCGTTTCCCGGCAATAGTAGCGTCATCCAAAACCGTGATAAGGGGGGAGGCAATCCGGTCGCCTATTCGGTTCGAGTACACGGAAAGCCCTGACTGGGCCAGGTCAGCTTCGAGTCCATGCCCTACGGCCTCATGGATCATAGTGCCCCCCGCCGACGACGACAGGACTACCGGCATTCTGCCAGCTGGGGCTATACGAGCCGAAAGCATCATGACTGCGCGCTTCACCGCTGTTTCTGCAGCCTGATCGAGCGGCATGAGATCAAAAAGCTCCATGCCGATGTTGCCTCCGATCGGTTCATAGCCTGTCTGGACAACATTGCCGTCAGATGCAATGACATGAACGAGTGCCGTAAGATACGTGCGTTCGTCCTCTGCTAAGAAACCGTCGGAGTTCGCGATCAAAATCTGCTGGAAATGTTCGCGGTACGACACCAGTGCCTGCCTGATATGGCGATCGGAGGTCGTTGCGATGCGATTCGCCCGGAGGACAATTTCGACCTTTTGCGCCGTCTCGACATCCCGAGGCGCCTTTATGATTGAATAATTTGTTCGCGGTTTAATTCTCCTGAGATTGAGGACCTCCCGTGGCGATCCTTGTATCGCCGCTTGGCGCACCGCATCAGCGATTTCCAAAAGCGACTCGGTTGTCAGTTCGTTGGTATAGGCATAGGCCGTCCGCTGTCCGAATATGAGACGCACTCCGGCACCGTAATCAAATCCGGAAATGACTTTTTCAATTTTGCCATCCTCGCAAACAATAGAGAAAGGGATGCTCCGCTCGACAAAAATATCGGCGAAGTCCCCGCCGCTGCTTAGTGCTTTTGTGAGAACCGCTGGGTAGTCAATAGCAGAATTCATGTTGAACTTTCCCTTTCAGGGCATCGATTCTAAGACTATTTTTTTCTGCGAGCTATGATACCTCTCCTCTCTACTATTTTCAACTTCTATGTCGTGATGGTCCTCCAGCTCGGAAATTTCCATGTCTATTATTGCAAATGGTTATCATGGTGTAAGATTCACACTAAATGCTGTTGTTTCGGCCTGACACGTCCACACGGTGAAACTATTTTCTCTCGAAGAATTAGTTACCACGTCAGCAGAAATTTACATGGAAACAAGGAATATTCTCATAGCCTGCGACAACGAAAATATGCCGGGATGCCCTTACCTATTACCTGGAAAGTCAAGGTTATAGGCTATGGATGGCCGCAGATGGTTCCGAAGCTTTGAGGAAATTGAAAAACGCACGACCAACTATTATCTTACTCGACACCATGATGCCCGGACTGACTGGCTTTGCGGTTTGCCGTGTCGTTACTGACGACCCTGATCTCAATAAAGCATACGGGATGATGCTGACTGCCAGAGGCCGGGTGGCGGAACAGGACGGCAGCAAGGAAAAAGGAGCGAAAAATTAAATCGTCGAACCGTTCAGCCCCATGGAGTCCATGCCAACAACAAGAGACTCCTGGCTGCACGATCTCTTCAGACAATCTCCAAGGCGGACTTTTAAACACCGACTGAATGTCGGGAACGTGACTTTTCGTCGAATCTATTTTAACATCCGGGGCAGGATGCATCCGCTGCCTTTTCCTCCTTGACTTCACTCCTGTTTTCGCAGTAAATTAAAACATGTTTCAACGTATTATCGGTGCGCTCAAGCAAAAGAAGCTCCTTTCACCCACGGGATTGGTTTTTGCCCTCATCATCGTTCTCTCGCTCATCATCATTCTCGGCCAATTCTTTCACCAATCATTGCAATCGGAAATGGCGAACCAGTTCAACAAACAGCAGCTTCTGCTTTCGCGTGAAGTGGCCATGAACATAGAAAGTTTTACCGACCATGTATACAAAACCATCCGCGCGATCTCCCAGCTGCCGCAGATTGAACAAATCGACAAGAATCGCCAGGTCCGTTCCACGGTCGATTCAATTACGCTCAGTCTCCAGAATGAAGCGCTCCTTACTATCCGCGTTCTAGACCAGAACGGCATCATTCGGTATGACAGCGCCTATCCCACGAAAGAGCGCGCGGACTTGTCAAAAACTGATTACTTTCAAGGAACGCGAATCCTACCGAAGAATGAAAGACTTATTACCGACCTTCTGGAGACTCATGACAGAGGCGAGGATACGAAGCAGTTCATCATTGCGGTTCCGATCTACACCAGGCATGGAAATGAAGGCGCTCAGGAATTCAAGGGAGTCGTCCTTGCCGCACTATCGATGGACGGTCTTACCTCGCGCTTTCTTGCTCCCATTAAGTCCGGGCGACGCGGGTATGCCTGGATGATGGACAGTGACGGCACGTTGCTCTACCATCCCACCCAGCCTCAGATGGTAGGTAAAAACCTTTACCATTCGGACAAGTCCTGCTTCGCGTGTCACGTGTCATTCGATACCGAAAAAAAGATGATCGAAGGGAAGGAAGAGACTTTCGGTTATTACGTGGCACCAGGCGGCGAGAACAAACTTGCAGCGTTCTACAAACTGCCAATCTTTCACAAGTCGTGGATTGTCGTGGTCTCTGCGCCTTACTCCGAGGTCATGGAGCTCATGCGGCAAAGCAGGCTCTTTTACACGCTCCTGATCACTTCAATCTTTATTACGACTCTCGTTGCTTCCGGAGCCACCATTGTTGCCAACAAAAAAAAGATCATGGCGGAAGAGAAGGAAAAACACCTCGAGAACCATCGCCGTTTGGAGCAGGAGATTGTTATTGCAAAGGAGTACCTTGAAAACATCATCGAAAATACCAGAACGAATCTTATGGTCTTGAACAAGGATCTGTCTATCAGAACAGTCAACACTGCCCAGGCGCAGACCTGTGGCCGTCCGAAGGAACAAGTGATCGGCAAATCTTTTTTTTCGCTGTTTACCGATCAAATCTTGCCCTATAATGGCATCCCGATAGAAGAGATCCTCCGGAGAACGCTCGACGGCAAGAGTTATGAACTTCGGGACTATAAGATAACATGCTGGCATGACACGCCCGTTTTTCTGACTATGAACATCAATCCACTCTTAATCGACGGCACCGTTCCCGGCATCCTGATCACGAGCACCGATGTAACAAAACGAGTACAGCTTGAAGAAGCGCTTAAAAAGTATACCGTCGAACTCGAAGATAAAGTTGACAGGGGAACTGCCACCGCAAAAAAACTTGAGCAGCAGGTGCTCCATTCCGAGAAGCTCGCCGCGTTGGGCAGACTTGCTGCAGGCGTGGCCCATGAGATCGGAAATCCTCTCACCTCCATTTCCACGTTTGCCCAGCTGCTGAGGGAGACGACACAGGACGAATTTACACAGAATAGCCTGGACGTTATCAACAACCATATTCAGCGCATTACCGATATTGTTCGCCGCATGGCAACGTTTGCTCGCGCGGATGCACTGAATATCAGGGAGGTTCAGTTGAATGATGTCCTGAATTCAACATTAGACCTGATGCGGCTCGATAAGCGCCTGAAGAGCTCAGTCGAGATCAAGGTGTCCCTCGATCCTGGCCTGCCAAAGATCATGATCGACGAAGGCCAGATGGCACAGGTCTTCATAAACATTATTCTCAATGCCTTTGACGCCATGCCAAACGGAGGCGAATTAAAGGTCGAGTCCCGCTTCGGGGAGGATGAGCATAACAATGCGGCCATCATCATAACCTTTGCAGACTCTGGGACGGGAATCCCGCAGAGCGAACTCCAGAAGATCTTTGATCCTTTTTTTACGACCAAGGAAGCCGGCAAAGGCACAGGCCTTGGCCTTTCCCTCAGCTACGACATTGTCAAACGCTTCAAGGGTGACATCCGTGTGGAAAGTGAAGTCGGGAAAAAAACGGCATTTACGATCTTCCTTCCGATCAACAATGGGCAATCATAAGGAGCGGTTTCCATGGTAAAACCGAGCATTTTAGTCGTTGATGACGAAAAGGATATCTGTCTAGCCCTGAATATCCTGCTTACGAAGGAAGGGTATGCCGTCAAGGAGGCATACAACGGCGAGCAGGCCCTCGAACGTATCAGGAAGGAAAATTTTGATATTATCATGACTGATATCAAAATGGAAAAAATGGACGGCTTCGAGGTCCTCAACCAAGCGCAGAAAATCTGCCCCGAAACCTCGGTGGTCATGATGACTGCTTTTGCATCAGTAGGCTCGGCAGTAGAAGCAATGCGCTCCGGGGCCGCGGATTACATCACCAAACCCTTCATCAATGACGAAATCAGGATGACGATCAAGCGCATCCTCCAGAGCCGCGCACTCCAGATGGAAAACCAGATCTTACGCCAGGAACTGAGCCAGCGGCGTGAGGGATTCGCAAATATTATCGGCAATTCCGAGCCAATGCAGAAGGTCTTTACGTTCATGGAAAAGGTGATCCCGAACAAGAGCAACATCCTGATCACGGGAGAGAGCGGGACTGGTAAGGGTCTGGTAGCCCAGGCAATCCACGAATCCGGGCCGCGAAAAGACAAACCCTTCATATCCATCAATTGCGGTGCCATCCCCGAGAACCTGCTTGAAAGCGAATTGTTTGGCCACAAAAAAGGCGCCTTTACCTCTGCCAACGAAGACAAGAAGGGCCTGATTACCATGGCGTCTGGCGGAACTCTTTTTCTCGATGAGATCGGCGAACTGCCGCCGGCTCTGCAGGTCAAGCTGCTCCATGTGATCCAGACGAAAGAATTGACGCCGGTTGGCGACACCAGGGTCATCACAGTCGATGTGAGGATCATCGCAGCCACAAATGCAGATCTCATGCAGCGCGTTAAAGAAGGCCGGTTTCGGGAGGACCTCTACTACCGCTTGAACGTGATCGAGATACGGATGCCAGCCCTGCGCGAGCGCCGCGATGACATCCCGGTACTCATCAAACATTATCTGGCAATCGCCGCCAAAGAAGCAGGGAAAAATGTCAAGGACATCGATTATGAGGCCATGCAGGCCTTGCTTTCCTACGACTGGCCGGGAAATATCCGCGAGCTGCGCAACACCATTGAACGGGCGACCGTGCTCGCTGACGGGGGGATAATCACCATACACGATCTTCAGGACAAGTTCAGGACATTGGACATTGAAGGTGTTTCCACATCATCGCTCAGACATGCACTTGATGAATTCGAGCGTGAGTATATCCGCAGAAGTATGGTGGAAAGCAAGGGGAATAAGGAAGCCGCTGCTGGCAACCTGGGCATCGACCTTGCGACGTTGTACCGAAAGCTGAAAAAGCTCAGGATTGAAACGGCATGACCAGGAGTGCGGTATAAGGAAGTGCCTAACACCAGGATGTAAAATACCGTGCCCGGTGCTATCGATGTGTAATTCCAGTTTCTGCTCGTGGCAATGCATCAACCGGGAGACCAGCGATTCGATACAGGGAACGGATTGCTGCAGTTATTAAAACGCTTAGCTGTGCTATCCGCTTTAAGATCGTTTCCCGAGGTTTATTAGTCTCAATGAAACGCTCGTCGGCAGATACAGCAGTAACCAGAAACGAATAACAAGATAAATCGACAGATAATTGCGCGGGAACAGATAGTGAAGGTCTGCGGTTTGCCTCACAGCCTTTTGTCTTATTACGGCTTGACAGATAGCTCCCTTTTTGGAGGTTCGGATTCTGCCAACCGTATCTCGCTTATGGTTGATACAGGCAGCGAAAGCCACTGCATCGACCCCTTAAGATAGACTTCAACATCCGAGACCTCAATCAACTCTCCGCTATAGATTATTCCGTTTGCGGAAACCTCGACTTTTTTCCCGATCATATATTGAATATCAGGCATAGCGACTCCATTTTGCAATCATACCTTATTCTCTCGCGCTGCTGTATCATACTTTACACTGCCTTCCCTATAGGAACATGCTCCCTGCAAGATAACAGAGCACCGGAATTGTAAAGCCACCAAGGGATAATGATCATATTCTTACGCCCAGACGTCAATAAATGCACGTTAATTCAAGCCAGGAATGGATATTAACAATTCCGTCTTTGATTACAAACCTGTCTATCTCCTGACTGAGGGGTTGATTAACATTGCCGGTTCCTTCTTGACATAATACCATGAAGGATATTATTTTTTGAGCCGTTCCCTGACCAGGTAGGCTTGGCCAAGAGATATGCAAGCATCGTTACAAGGAACATTTTGATTCGTCATGATAGTAAAACCGTCCTGGTCAAGTACCGACAAAAGCCCATTTAAAAGATATTGGTTCTGAAAGGTACCACCACTTAACGCAACAAGGCTAAGCCCGGTCTTTTCACGCACATACCTGACCATAGAACGAACGACCGACGCAACGGTATTATGAAACTTCGTGGCGATTATTTCTTTTTCAACGTTCTGATCCAAGTCAGCGATTATCTCTCTAAACGCCGGGGAATAATCTATGACCGTATTCTCATTCTTTAATGTGAGATCCACGGCATACTCATCTTCAACTCCCTCTTGAGTCAATGACTCAAGGGCCATTGCCGCCTCACCTTCGAATGTATTACGGTCGCAGATGCCAATCAAGGCAGAAACCGCATCGAAGAGTCTCCCTGCGCCCGACGAGAGGGGAGAAAAGTCCCGAGATCGGGAAACGAGCATTACCTGTTCGATGTTGGCTTCTCCGTATTTCTCATAAAACCCGGCCCGCCGCAGATACTCTCGTGCTTTGCCATCCGCAGCAGTCATCATAAAGCTCACTGCTGTTTTCCAAGGTTCTTTTATTGCTGCTTCGCCTCCAGGCAGAGCGACATAGTTAAAATGCCCTTTCCTTTCGAAGCCTTCGATATCAGCGACGAGAAATTCTCCTCCCCAGAGATTGCCATCAGTGCCGTAGCCGGTTCCGTCAAGTGCAACACCAATCACTTTTTGCGTCAAACCGTGCTCTGCCATTACTGAGCCAATATGAGCATAATGGTGTTGAACGGCAAACAGTTTCACATCCGACTCTCTTGTCCCCTGCCTCCTGGCAGACATCCCCTGTTCCACTGCCCATCGCGTCGATAGATAACCTGGATGCAAATCATGGACGATAGCTTTTGGTTCTGCCCGGTAAACAGCCTTGAGGTTCGCCAGGCATTCTTCATAAAACTGTAAAGTCTCGAAGTTTTCCATGTCACCGATATGTTGACTTGGAACGGCAAATTTCCCTTTCGTCAAGGTAAAAGTATTTTTCAGGTCCGCACCGCAGCCGAGGACCTCGGGCCCGTCATCATGAAGTGCTATCGGGTCTGGTACATATCCGCGGGAGCGTCTAACAAACATGAGCTCTGTGCTGTGCGCTCCAAATTCCGGATTACGATCACCACGCACAGTGCACGATACGCTTCGCACTCGAACGACTGAGTCATCGAGTCTCATGAAAATATCCCTATTGTGAACAAGGAAGCCGTCCACAATATCGTTCAGCTTCTGCATCGCTTCGCTGTTGTCCCGTACGATCGGCTCTTCGGACAGGTTGCCGCTCGTCATAACCAAGGCGAGAAAATGCGGTTTATTCATGACCGATCGAGTTTTCGGCGGTTGGGAGAAGAGCAGATAATGCAACGGCGTGTATGGCAGCATGGTCCCCACATAGTTATTATTCGGAGCTACGGTAGCGGAAAGCAGGCCATTATCTTTTTTGCGTAACAGGACAATAGGTCGACGGTTCGATAGCAGAATTTCTCTTTCTCTGTTTGCAAGGAAACTAAATTGTTCTACGGATTGTATATCAAAAGACATGACGGCAAAGGGTTTATTGCTTTTTCTTTTCTTCTCACGCAATCGTTTGACCGCATCATCGTTTACTGCATCACAGGCAAGATGAAAACCGCCCAATCCTTTTACTGCAACGATACCTCCTTGTTTTAAGAGCTCGATGGTTCTTTGTACGGCCTCGGTCCCTTTTACTCCAAACTCTGCACTGTGAGCCTTGAATTCGACCTGCGGTCCACAGGCAGGACAGGCGTTTGGTTGTGCATGGAACCTGCGGTTTCCCGGATCGTCATATTCCTTCCGGCAGAGCGGACAGAGAGCGAAGTTTGACATGGTGGTATTCGGCCGGTCATAAGGTATTGCACGTGTTATGGAATACCGCGGCCCGCAATTCGTGCAGTTGATGAATGGATAAAGATAACGGCGATCGGTTTGTTTAAGCATCTCGTGCAGGCAAGCGTCACAGATTGATACATCGGGGGATATTAGCGTGAATGGCAGTTTTGCAGCCTGTTCGAGACTTTTCTGAATGGTAAAATCACTGTAGCCGTGCACTGCTTGAGGCGTTATGGAGAGATCGGTGATCCGGGAAAGTGGGGGGGCATCACTCTGGAGACGTTGAATGAATTCTGGCACTCTCGCGCCCTCAACATCGATAAAGACTCCCTCGCTGGTATTCGTCACATATCCCTTGAGACCGAGGGCTTCGGCAAGGTTGTAGACATAGGGTCTAAAGCCTACGCCCTGGACAATGCCCTTGACTACGATCTGAGCCCGTTCAGCCATTGAGCCCACTGGTC
>DASPQB010000033.1:0-5680 GCA_035625205.1 Nitrospirota bacterium
ACGTAACTTCGATTATCGAGAGCCATCGGGCGGCGGAGATTCGCTCCCGGACTTCGGAGAGAAGACGGCGGAGGTCAGTCACCAAAGTGCTGATGAGGCGACGCGTGACGTCGAGAAGCTAATAATCCCCTCTCGTATTAAGAATCTCATCCTCACGGGCGTCCTCGTCCGTGAAAAGGGGACCTATCCAAGTCGCTCCGAGCGAGACATGGCAATTATCTGCTCGCTCATCTATTGGTGTTATACGTACGCGACCATCCGCTCTATCTTCTATAATCCGTTTCTTGGATGCTCGAATAGGTTCCAAAACCAGCCCGAACAAGAACTCCAGTGGGACGTAAGGAAGGCCCTTGAGTTCGTAGGGAAATGGCAAAGCCAGGAATTGCCAGAAGCCGCGCGTGTGGCCGAAATCAAACGGGCCAAAGGGCTTTCAGCCGATGAGAAGCGGAAGCAAATGCTCGACTTTATCACGGCCGACCTCCTAACTTCGAAAGAGCCGGTAGGCCAGGGATTCAAGGATGCCTCGCAGGACCAGTACTACTTTTTCGATAATGAGTCCAAAACCTTGATGAATCTTGAAAGCACGGATTTCTATACCTTCGTGCGGTTCCGATACCGCGTGTCTGAGAGGGACTTTAGCGAGATCAAGCCCGAGATAGCCACAGTCATCCGGTGGACACTGCGCACGACCGTGACGCCGCGGCGCGTCTCATATTGGGACAAGGAAAAGTTTATCCTATATGTCAGCGACAATGCCAACGGTGTCTACCGTAATAACGGGAAGAGGATCCAGCTCTGCGATAACGGGACCGATGGCGTGTTCTTTGAGTATGATCCGGCGTTGACACCTTGGAGGTTCAACCCCGATCAGAAGGTAGTCCATTATTTCAAGACCGATGTGGAGGAAACAAAATACAAAGACATGACCTTCCCGCCGATGACCAAGCTCGGCCTAAACCTGGAACGATTCTATCAGCCAGAAAGCCTCCTAAACCGGTTCCTGGTAGAGCGGGCGCGGTTCAGTACGGAAAAGAGCAACCCATTAACACCCTGGTATCAGCGATTGATGCTGGTCATTTACTTCTATTCCACGTTTTTCGAGTCTCGATTAAAAGAGAAGCCAGTTGCATGCTTCGTCGGTCTCAAAGAGAGCGGAAAGTCGTTCATCGCCACCTCGATAGGCAAGATATTTGACGGGGACTCGTTCGAGGCGTCGGGCTTGCCCAAGTCTCCGGACGATCTAGCGGTTGTGATGAGCCGCCGCCGCTATCTGGTCCTGGACAACCTGGATAGTCGCGTCGGCGGGGACATGATGAACCTTATCTGTTCTGCCGCGACCGGTGTGGCCTGGAAAAAGCGTAAACTTTACGAGGACAGCAACGAGGTATCTTTTACGCCGCATTGCTTCTTGGCGATTACGTCACGGGAGCCCAAATTCACGAGGGACGACTTGGTGAGCCGGTTACTGTTGTTTTCGACCCAGAAGATTGATCATCCCATTTCTCGCTCGGATCTGACGGACTCGATGCTGGAGGTACGGTCAGCCATCATGACCGAAGTTCTTGTGAACCTAACCACAATAATCAACATCCTCCTTGAGGAGGAGGCGCGAAAAAAAGGGCCCACCTATCAGCCCATTCCATGCATCTCGCGTCTGGCGGATTGGGAAACGCTAGGCAAGGCCTTCTGCGGCTACGGCCCAGCCCTGTTTCAGTTCATTTATGCTCTGGAATTGATGAACGAGCAGAAGGACGAGTTTGCTATTGAAAACGCGGACGTGTATCAGGTGCTTCATAAAATAGCTATCGAACGGCGAGAAAAGCTGGGGCCACTGTCCCCCAGCGACTTATACGGGCGCCTGGTTGAGGAAGCAGGGGACATGAAGCTCAAGGATTTCCAAAGAAATTGCAAGAGCTCCGTATCCTTAGGAAAATGGCTGGCAAACAATAGGGATGAGCTGGAGCGTCGGTTCAAAATCGAGGTCATCGATTATCCAAACGGCCAGCGAGAATATACGATTGAGGCCCGAGGCGCCGATGATAGTGGACCAATAATTCTCCCAAAGGCTAGGATGTTGGAGATAGCCCAACGAGCTGGCGTTACAGACATTAACCCAATGCTGGACGAGGCAATCCAGTCCGGGCAGCTTCATAGCTGGCAGCTCCTGGAGGACGGTGACTATCATATCGTCATTACAGCGCCTCGTAGCCGAGAGCCGGGCGAGGAAGGATAATAAGGACAGAGACGGCGGCGGCGACCATTACGCCCAGCGGCATAAGCCGATACGCCCGACCGTTATTTGCTAAAGTAGTGGTCGATTTCTTCGGAGGGGCTGCTGTTATGCAGCCCTCAAAAAGATAAAAAGATAAAAGGGTGATTTCGTAAAAGTCGGGAAAAAATAGGATCTGGTTTTTTCAAAAGTTGTCAAAAAATCTTTTTATCTTTTCACCTTTTTTGTTCGCTTTGAGGACGTCCGTGCGGACGACCGCTGGGAGAAAGTAATCCCGAAATACAAGAAGGTCAAGTTGCCAGGGAGAACCAGGACGACATAGGTTCCCCCAGTGGTTGTACCAACCCTTCAAGGGAGACGCCGCAAACAGCGTTCTACGCCGGTTGTTGGCCCCAGATGACGACCATACGCATAAAGAGAGGTGCCGGCTGTTGTCAGCAAAAGGGGGGTTGATGATGGGAACCAAAAGGTGGGGGCTTTCTCCAGCCCGCAAAAGAAAGCCAATCTAATAATCGATTTTCCGAATTAAGATGTCAAGTAAATAAGAGTCGCAGGCATCAAAAAACGCAAATCATCCCCGGCCCTAGCTGATGATCTAAGAAAGCCGCTTGCAGTCTGCCACTAGCGGGCTGTATGTTCAGAAGTCGAAAGGATTACCAACTCAATGGCAAGAAAGAAAGTCCCTTTGACCGTGAAAGAAATGGTAGAGCTGCTGCGAATCAACGCTCAGATCAAAAAACTGAACGCATGGCAGAAGCGGCTGGATCGACGGCAACAAAAGCTAATGGCTGAGCGGATGTCGCTCCATATGGCATGGCGGAAGGTAGGAGCGCAGTTTATCCGTTCCGCCAAGAAACGAAATCTCGCGTCCGTTCGGGAATTAGAAAGGGAATTAGCAAAAAAGCCCAGAAGGAAAAAGTAACCGAAGCTCGAATAGCGCCGGGTTCACACTAAGACCATTCCATTTCCCTAGCTCGGCCCGAAACCGCGTCGCAGATGGACCGAGTGAAGCACGGAACAAACCTAAGTGGACGTTTTTGAACCATCGAACAGTATCTTGGCCCTAAGTCTGGCAATTTGTGTTTCTGCGGCAGCAAGCGAACTTTCAAGTTCCCGTTTGGCTATTTCAACTTTGTTGAGAATTGTCTCAAGCTCTCCCACTGATCGCTTATCCATTAGGGTTATCCGTTTATCTTTCTCAGCATATCTTTTAAGGCTCTTCGATAAATTTCCATACTGAGAACGCATTTGACTAGCATATCTATCGACCTCTTCCATCAAGGCCTGAACTGCCTCGCGCTGGATGGAGGATTCAGGCTTGCCAAGGCTTGATGGGTCGGCTGGAATGAAGGACTCCGCAGCCTCCAAAGTGTGGGCCAGTTTTATTAACAGTCTCTGCTCTTTGTTAAAAGAATCGAGAGTTTCTTTTACTTCCTGTTGGAGAACATCCCCTACTCGCATTCCATACAGAGCGATGTCAACCTGATTGATCGCCCAATCAACATCTATTTTGTCGAGGACCAGGTCTTGTCTTATCGAATCTAGTGACGCCAATGTTGGGGGGGCTATTCGCCAACGTGCCATTAATGCAATATTTACAGCTATGAATGTCAGGAGCACTCCGGTCTTTATGTCGGATGAACTGAAAGAACTAAGCTTTTCGGCAAACGCGAAATAATAGCCAACCAGGGCCGCTGCCATAAGAGCTGTCGATAACAAAGAATAAGAGGGAGCAGTCCTCTTTACCTGGAATTTAGAAAAGGGGATGTGGCGAAAACTGAGTATTAGGCCAAACGAACTCCCCACCGTATCGAATCCAAGGAGAAGCAACATTAGTATTTTGGAGACGCTATAAACGTGTACCCGTAATTTTATCGCGATAAGGATTAGAACTATAGAAAAGGCTAAGCGGATTATCATATATATTCTTGCGATGCTAAATAGGGATGTTAAGAAAAACCGCGGCTCTTCGGATGTTCGCCTGATCTGCATTGAAACCGCTGAAGATAATGATTCGACAAGATCAATCGTAAGGCCAAGAACAAAAACCAATAAGCCGACATTTTGCCAATTAACTGAAGTGAGTGGCATTTGGCCCGTAAGCAGCCAAACTAGTGTTGCCAATGCTATTAGAAGAGCCCGATGGCTCCATCCTTGTTTTCTCTGCTCAGCATCAAATTGATCCGTTTCATGATTTATAAAATCAATAAGGATTCTTTTCCTTTCGAATTGCGAAACTTCATCTTTCATGATAGCGATCTCTTAAATAGCAGGTCGCGTACTCGCCCCGAAGCTTAATACTCCATGTCATTTTCATTATCAAGGCCCGGCCATTCGCTAGCAAGACCAAATACCTCTGCGATATCGCATCCAGCCTTTGGTTCGATCCTCGTTTTAGCTTCGTTCAGAATCCACTGAGGTAGAGGCCATAAGGCGAAATCTATCGGATGAGTTGCCCAGGGGTTATGCCAAAGAACCGGACTTACTTTTGCGATGTTACCCCATAATAGGTCGTTACATATGATCACACCGCTCACTCTAGTATTTTGAGGTCCAGCGGGGCCTCGAAATGCGCCGTTTGGGGCTCTGGTTGGCCGGTGATCGAAACCCCCGCTTGGAAGCTGATAAACAGCAAATCCTTCCTTTCCAAATAATGCATCCATAATCATAAGGTTGTCATGGCTGAAAATACTAACAATATTAATCGCGATAATATAAGGAACGTTAAGATCTCCATACTTCGTGGCCTTTTCCTTAATGGCGTTCTTGACCCATTCATCTTCTTTGCATTCTTGAAACTCGAAGTGGTGCAAGCCTATTGGTCTTACCCCTTTCTTACCACGGGCAGCAGGAGACTTTGGGATTGCCTGGAACTCCACGTCCCAGCCAGAGTGACTCAACTTAGTCCGAGGCAAGTCTTCGAGTCCGCCGGGCTTCAGTTGTTCACCAATGGCGTCAGGATCAAGCTTAGAGAGCCACTTTTCGAGGAGACCCCTCCATTTTCTTCCAGGAGGAGCAGTAGTCGACGAGCTGTTCACTTTGACTCCGATAAAGAAATTCGGAGAGTCCATTTTGTCGATTGTCTCATAAACCACATTTTCTCTCTTGTCGGCGGCCGTTTCCTCGGAAGGTCCTGTTGCGAGAGTGGCCTCAAGGTAAAATGCTGGATCCCTATTTCGAAAAACCAGAAAATCCGGTTGACTATCGCAGTCTCGGATTTCTGGATGGACCTGTATCTCATAGCCCAATCGAATCAGAAGGGCATGAAGATAAAGTTCAAAGAACGCGCTCCTGTGTTGAATATCGTCTAATGACGGACCTCATCCCTGAAAGCTGTGCCAGCGAAAATGGCAGTTTTGTGGCAAAATTCAGGGAAGGAGGATGGCGCGGATGAAGAAGTCGAAGTTCACGGAGGAGCAGATCGCCTTCGCCTTGAGGCAGGCCGAGTCG
>DASPQB010000034.1:0-10321 GCA_035625205.1 Nitrospirota bacterium
AAGTCATTAAAAATTCTCGTCTTGAGTAATCCTTACTATTCATGTGGCTGTCTCTTTTGCTCAATTTTTTCGAGGCAACAGAAGCTACCGGTTGCAATGTCTTGGTCAAGCAAGTGAAAACCACCACCTTCGCACAGTACCCAGTGCTCGCACTCCCCGCACTGTTTCGAAAAAGATCCTCTCCGATCCTGCCGGTACCTTGCAAAACGATTTTTCCAGATGTCGACAAAAGGAGTTTCTTTGATATTTCCTTCAATGAATTTGCGAGATACGCTTGGACACCCCGTTACCCGACCATCATGCAGGATGCTGCCGATCATGATTCCCGACCCGCAGTAATGGAACTCGTCGCGTACCACGCACTCCCATTCTGGACCCCAATAGCCCTCTTCGCTCAAAGTGATCTTGATTGTACTCTGTTTTGCGCGTTGCTCCGCGATAAAGCGGAGTAGGTTCTGGTAATCGGTTTTATCAAGCAATAGCTCGCTGTTCGTGCCTGCGCGACCACGTGAAAACACCGGCGTGAATCGTACTGCAGGTATCCCCAGCCTTATCGTGTCATCGACAAAAGGCTCCAGATGGTTGATGTTGATTTTGCTGACGCAGCAAATAACGTCGAACATGGAGAAAAACCGATCTTCCAGGAGAGTACGGATCGCCGTCGTGACGGCTTCGTAAGAACCTCTGCGGTTACGAAGTTTATCGTGGTCAGCTGGAATGCCGTCGAAGCTGATAGCAATCGTCTTGAGTTTTGCGGCTTTGAGCCGCTTTATCATATTTTGGTTTAGGAGCATTCCGTTTGTCGTTATCCCCCAGTTGTATCCCAGATCAGCCGCATAGGCCCCCACGTCGATGATATCTTCACGCAGCAGCGGCTCACCGCCGATGATTGCAAAGGTGCACTTGTTAGGATCGTAATGTTCCGCGATAGTTCGCAGTTCGCGTTTGATCGTCTCACCGTCTACTTCGGCATCTCGGCTCGTGTCGTCCCTTAGGCAGTCGCTCCCGCAGTGGAGGCAGTTCAGGTTGCAGCGAAGGGTAGATTCCCAAAAAAGATACCGTAGTGGCGTGGTCTTTCTAAGCCGCTCCTTGCGCTCAATGAAGAGTTCCAGCGCTTGTATTTTTTGCTCGATGACATTCAAAGAATCGATCACATCCCTTCTTCGATAAAACTATTTCATACTATCACCACATAAACAAAATGACAATCAGGATTCCCCTAAATTTTGTTACGATTTCCCTGATACCGTGTAACCTAAAAAGGACAGTCTTCTTTAAGGATGACGAGATGAGGCTTTTGATATTCAGTTCGGAACGAAATATTGATTGTTCGTAAGAGGGGCAACTCATGAGCCGCACCATATTTTATTGAGATTTCGAAGAATCGCATTTCCAATATTTCGTCTAGAAATTCGCATTCTTTTCGATTGCCACGTGTGCGAGTTAGTAGTTGTAGCACGCGGTAACTGCTAGAGGCAAACCTTGCGAAGTGCAGGAAGGATGTTCTTTCCCAGTGCCGAAAACTTTTTGAAAGAGTCTGCGGATAACAGTGCTAAATCTCAGTTTTTCTTTTCGTGGCTACTAATCGCGACTTGCCCTTTTTTATTATTTTCTTTTCGAGTTCATCAACGCAATAATATTTTCCCACAAACACATTGATGGTTTATGGAATCGGCCGTAACGATTATACGGATTCTTCTTTGTTCTCGTAAGCAATAAATAACGACTAGAGATGGTGATTCTTGATGGGCAGTATGGAGAGATGTGTATATTTATTCATATGTAGCATCGTACTGTGCAGATTCCACCGATTGCAGCAATCGATTTCGCGTTCTGACGAGCAGTTCCACGTCACTGTTGGCCGGTCTGGTAAATACTTCAGCCGGAGTACCTATTTGCGCGATTTTGCCGTTTACATAGACAATGATTTTGTCTGCTATTGCGAACGCTTCGAATACATCATGAGTAACAAAGACTATTGGGATCGGAAACTCCCGGTGGATTTCTTTCAAAAAATTCTGCATTTCCACGCGAAGCGGATTGTCCAGTGCCGAAAAAGGTTCATCCAGCAGCAAGGCGGCCGGTCTTCTGATGAGCGCACGTGCAAGTGCAACGCGCTGTTTTTGTCCGCCCGATATTTCCGCAGGATATTTTTTCTCAAGTCCGGCAAGCTGAAACCTGTCGATTATGACACCAGCCCGTTGGTCACGTTCTGTCCTTGACAGACCATGTGCCCCATATAATATATTCTCATGGACAGTCATATGAGGGAATAAGGCAAGATTCTGGATCACATATCCGAACGACCGCTCCTGAGGCGCAAGGTTGCTGCCCGATTCGCTGTCAAAAAGAGTTTTTCCATTCAGGCCGATACTGCCATGGTTCGGTTTCATCAGCCCTGCAATCAGCTGGAGGGTCAGAGACTTGCCTGAGCCGGAATACCCGAAGAGAACGGCGAGCTCGTCGCCGATTTCCCATCTCGCATCGAGGATGAAACCATTCACCTTTTTCTTAATACTTACTGATAATCCCATTTATATCAACCGCCTGGTCAGTTTGTTCGCCGCATACAGGAAAATACCAGAAATCAGCGTAAATATCACGACCATGATCACCGCCTGAGGTCGGTCCCCACTGGCAGCCGCAGAATAGATGGCAAGCGGCATGGTGTTTGTCCTGCCAGGGATGTTCCCCGCAACCATGAGCGTAGCGCCGAATTCACCCATGGCTCGTGCAAAAGAAAGTACCGTTCCAGCAAAAATCCCTCTCTTGGCCAATGGAAAAATAACTTTCATAGCCGTCCGAAACTCTGAATGTCCGAGAGTGTAGGATGCGCGGATGAGTTCTTCATCCACGGATTCGAGAGCTGCCCGCGTCGTTTTCACCATGAGCGGCAACGCAACCACGAACGATGCAAGTACCGCAGCATACCAGGTAAACATGATGCTCCAACCGGTCCAGGCGTACAAATGCCGACCCAGGAGTCCGTTCCTTCCAAACAGGACGATGAGGTAATAGCCCGTGACGGTAGGTGGAAGCACGAGAGGCAGAGTCAGCAGAATATCGAGAAGTTCCTTGCCGGGAAAGTTTCTGCGGGCAAGGAGATAGGAAGTGCACAGGCCGATAATCACAACAAAGACTGTCGCGACTATCGCTACCTGCAGGGAAAGTTTGAGGGAGAATAACAGGGTGTCCATCTCACGGCTCCTGCTCTCTCCGATTGGTCGATGATTACTTCGACTGACCTGCCGTCTTGAATCCGTACTTGGAGAGAATCTTTCTGCCTTCCTCGGAGGTAACGAGGGACAGGAAGGCCTTTGCAGCTTTCTCGTTCTTTGTGCTTTTGACGACTGCGATAGGATAGACCACGGGTTTATGGCTCGCTTCGGGCGTTGTTACGACGATCCTGACTTCCTGCTGCTTTACCATTGCATCGGTTGAATATACGACACCAGCGTCCACTTCCCCACGGGCCACGTAATCGAGCACCTGCCGAACGTTCTCCGCAAAGACCAGTTTTTCTTTTATCATATCAGAAACCTTGAAATACTGGAATGTCTCTTCTGTATACCTGCCGACTGGAACGGTCTTCGGATTTCCGACAGCGATCTTCTTTACCTCAGCTTTTTTCAGGTCATCGAACGAGACAAGTGCGATTTTCGAGGACATGGGGGTAATCAGAACCAGAGAATTGGTCGCAAAATTAACTCTCGTATCCTTCAAAACAAATCCTGCATTGTCGAGTTCATCCATGTCCTTGAGAGCGGCAGACGCGAATACGTCGACCGGTGCGCCGCCCTTGATCTGCATCATGAGGTCGCCTGACGCACCGAAGTTGAACATAACCTTGATGCCCTTGTTCTGGGATTCATATATCTTACCGATCTCCTCGAAAGCATTTTTCAAACTGATCGCTGCAGACACCGTTATATCCACAGGCGGTTCCGCGCTGGCGATTCGGCAAAACATGGCTATGATAAAAAGTGAAAGGAAGGCAGATAGCAACATTTTTTTTATCATGCAGCAATCTCCTCTTTTTGTATCGGTCTTGACAGTGTATAATCATGTACCGTCACATTCCGGTTCGCCGTTGTTTGCTCGCGCGTTGCGGATCAAGACCGAACACCAGTACAACTGCCGTAACCGGCAAACGCATTTTGCCTAGCAAGTCAGGTAAATGAAGCCATCATTCGCGTTACAATCAATTGTATCATGCAGTCGGAATCATTCTCGAGGGTGCATTGCCGTCCCCGCCGATCTTTTCAGCATGAGCGACCCTGGCCCGTCTGCGCGCGCGGGATCGGAGTTACAGGTATGCTAGCGGTATGGGGAATATCGTATAAACCGGCATTTGCTCGTCCCGCAAGGCCGGATTACAGTGCCGCTGGCCCACTTTCGTTGGTCCGTATTCTGATAGCGGTTACCATGTCATGCACGAATATCTTGCCGTCCCCCACTTCCCCTGTCAGAGCGGCATCACGTATTGCTTTAATGATCCTGTCGGCATCTTCATTCCTTACGACCACTTCTAACCTGGCCTTGGCAAGCAAGGCCTCGTTAAAAGAACTGCCACGCACGTGATGTGTCCACCCTCTCTGGTTTCCGCGCCCCTCGACATCGGAGACCGTGACCCCTGGTTGGCCCGCCTGGTCCAGGGCTGCGCATACACCTGGCACCTGGCTTGGACGTATAATCGCCTCGATTCTTTTCATGCTGAACTCCTTTCCTCCGTCTGGCGCTGCCTGCCGTCATGCATTACCGACTCTGTCATAGATACCTTCGGGCATGACCGGACAGCAGCCTATGATATCATATCTCAATAAATAGCAAACGCTATGCCAGCTGGCTAGGGCAGCCGTAAATCCTGGCAAGTGGCTCATAACAGGGATGTATTGGCTAGGGCTCAGTGGAAAGAAGCGATATGCAGAAAGTTCCTTGGGGACATGTTTTAAGCACGCGGTTAAAAGATAGGCAGTATCAGGTCCTGATGCGGTGTCTGTTTAATAGTGGCAGTGTATACAGCGCCTCTAACAGCGATCTTGAAAGAGCGAACTAGTTTCGTAATCCACAAGAGCGCGCCCTTGTTCGCCATTATCGCTTCATCGGCGTTTTGCAAATTACGGTATAGTACACCCTTCGATTGTCATTCATGCTGTCTGTGGTTCCAGGCCTTTTCCGATAAAATATCTTCGAATTTCTTCGAGGTCCGCGAGCTCAAGATTATCATCCGACTTTATCTGTTCGAGCATTAACCTAAGATTCCGTTCGTCATGCTTGAACCCGCATCTTGACAGAAGCATACATAACCCGGATTTGCCGATGAATTTGCTGAGAACCACCAACCGTTCGAATCCATGACGCTCCGGATCAATCGGCTCGTAATGCGATGCGTCCTTAATTATGCCATTGATATGGATGCCGGACTTGTGTGCGAA
Organism: Nitrospirota bacterium; assembly: GCA_035625205.1. Taxonomy (GTDB): domain Bacteria; phylum Nitrospirota; class UBA9217; order UBA9217; family UBA9217; genus JAJYKN01. Next base: position 5,436 of record DASPQB010000034.1, read on the forward strand.
TCGCCGATCCCTGAAATGCTCATAATTGATGCAGCTGTCGACCAGGGCGACCGCTTCCCCAACGGCATCCACATTATACGAGGTCACACTCCCGCCCTTTCTGCTGGACCTGTTCAGCGTGGCGAGTATGCGCTCGAGCGACACGAGACCCATCCTCTCGCCGATGCCCAGCAGGGTAGCATCGATGCAGCGTGCGCCGCATTCAATGGCCTTGAGCGCGTTTCGGTACGCGTATCCGAAGTCATCGTGAAAATGAAAATGCAGCTCATGGAAGGGAATCTTCCCGTCAAACAGACGCTTTGTCCTCTCCAGGTCCGACGGTCTTAGCATCCCAAGAGTATCAGCGTAACTCATTCGTTCGACGCCTAACGAGGCAAGATGGGAATAGAATTCTATGAGATCCGGAATGCTGGTCCGGGAAGCGTCTTCACAGGTGAATTTTACAAAAAGGCCAAGGGCTTTGGCGCAGGAAACCGCCTTTTCGACCTTATGATACAGTGCCTGCCTGGTCAACCGGTATTTTCTCTGGCTCCTCTCGCTGATGCCGGAGAATAGTCCCACCCACCGCAAGCCAAGGTCATGCACGAGGCGAATTTCATCGTTGTCGAGGCGCGCATGGGCAATGAGACGGGACCGGAGCTTCAATTTGACGATTTCCGAGATTGCTTGTCCGATGGACGGCGCCGCCGCAGGGTGCCCCACCTCGATAAAGCTTACGCCGATCTCGTCCAGGAGCAATGCGATCTTCTTTTTTACGTCGATCGGGAAAAAGACGCCATAGCACTGCTCGCCTTCCCGTAGGGTCGTGTCCAGTACCTCTATGTCTGGTTGGGCCTTCATAAAGCAGTATCCCGTAAACAGCGCAGGTGATTCTTAACTGCGCGTCAGAGTCTGGCCTTTCTTCCCGCGCTTACCCTGATAATCGGGACGTTAGAAATTTTCGATAGTAGCAGCCCGAGCAGCATTAAACCTCGCGAAACATGCGCTATTAAGAGCGCGATTTTCCCTCCTTCGGGGCTCCCCGTGTTCGCCAGCAGGCAGGAAACCATCAAGATTGCAATGCTGCCGCGGCGTAATCCTGCAATGAACGTGGTAGCCTCCTCCTGTCCTATACCGCAGCGCAGACCTCGCACTGGTCGTTTCGAGGGATCCTGACCTTCCTGAACTGCATATCCATGGTATTGAAGATGAGCATCTCCGACAGAAGAGGTTTTCCATATCCTGTCATCAGTTTGATGGACTCAATGGCCATGATGCAGCCGAGCATGCCCGAGACGGCTCCCAGAACGGGGAACCCGAGTTCTTTCCAGGATGGGTCATCCTCGGGGTAGACGCAGTGTATGCACGAGGTGATGTGCGGAATGACATTGAAGATGTAGCCTTCCATGCCGTTCATCGCCGCCTCGACCATTGGGATGCCCTTCTCAATGCATGCCTTGTTCAAGATTCTCCGTTCTTCAAAGTTCGGACGGGCAGACAGAGCGACCTGTACGGTCTCGAGAAGCGGTCCCGCGTTGGCCTCGGTGATCCGTTCGTCGACTATTTCGATCTCCACCTCCGGATTCATCTCCAGGATCGATTTTTTCGCAAGCACCACCCTGCTCTCGCCGATGCGGTTCTTCATCAGGATCTGCCTGTTCATGTTGGAGAGCGTAAGGTTGCCCGAATGCGCGAGGATCATTCTGCCGATGCCCGCGGCGGCCAGATACAGCGCGGCAGTGCCGCCAAGTCCTCCTACGCCCGCAATCAGCACGCTCGAGTTCTTGAGACGCTTCTGATGGTTGACGGAAAAACCGGTTAGCATCATCTGCCGGCGGTATCGTTCAAGTTCCGTGTGAGTAAGTTGCTTTTCCATGGTTACGAGACCGACTCGGTGTAATCTTCTCCAATGCGCGCCATAAGCACTTCAAGTTCCATGTCCTTGTCTTCGCCCAAAATGCCGCAGGCGTCAGCCCGGCACTGCCTGCAGTGGGACATCTGGGAAATGTAGGGCCTGCATTTGTCCCGCATCGCGCCGATGGCCTTGTGGTCGGGCCGCTTCAGATGGGCAAGGTCGGCCTGCGGAATGAGCGGGATTATATTCATGACATGGGCGCCGAGGCCGCCTGCTCGTGCAGCTATCAACGGGATATCCGTGTCATTGATTCCCGGGATATAGACGGTATTGACTTTGACGACCATCTTTGACTTGACTGCGCTCGCTAGACCCTTCCACTGGTTGCCAAGCATCAAGGCCGCTGCTTCCGCACCTTCGTAGCGTTTGTCCCCATACGAGATCCACGCATAGATCGAGGCAGCGGTGTTCAACGAGACGGCGTTGATTGTCACCGTGAGGCTTCGTACGCCGGCCGCAAGGATGCCCGTCAGCCGTTCCGACAGTAAAAGGCCGTTTGTGGACAGGCAGAGAGTGAGGTCGGGAAACTCATGGTTGATCTGGCGCAGCACCCGGTAGGTGTTCGGGTTCGCGAGCGGGTCTCCCGGGCCGGCGATTCCCACAACGGTCAGCCGTTCATTCCGTTCAACTAGCGCGCGGATCCGCTCGAGCGCCTCCTCCGGGGACAGCACTTTGCTCGTGATCCCGGGGCGCGATTCATTGGCGCAATCGAACTTACGCAGGCAGTACCGGCACTGGATATTGCATGCAGGCGCAACGGGCAGATGGATTCTTCCGAAGGTATGGTGCGCTGCCTCGGAAAAGCAGGGATGGGTCTCGATAAAGGAAAGATTGTTTCTGGCTTTGGTGATCATATTTGATTCCTCCAATGGCTTTAGTAGGAGTAAAGAGCAATATTTTTGCCAGAGGAGAAACCGTTATAAATCCTATGGTTCGGCGGCGGCTTATTCCGCCCATTGGATGGTACGCGGGCAGGTGCATATTTTTACATCAGAGAAAGGGCATAAGAGGCCTCATAGGCGCTTCCTCAGGCAGATAAGGTTTGTGCCGCCCCACCCCCTGCTCGAATAGAACGCGAGCGCCCTGGAGTTCTTCCTGTCTGCCAAGAGCTGTAGGCGCGTAATGCCCCGCTTAAGGCACCACTCCCCTGCAGCCTCGACCAAAGCGGTCCCCACGCCGGATCTCCGGTGCTCACGCCTCACGACCAGGTCTTCCATGATCGCGGTTGGCCTGCCTTCCGCTGTCGAAATAGTCACCTGGACAGAACACATTCCGATCACGCGCCCGCCATCTTCCGCAACGAACACGTTTGACCGCCCCGAACCATCTTCGAGCAACAGCCGCAAGCCGTTCGCCTGTCTTTCAGGGTTTATAGCGAAAGCAGCCTCAATCTCGAACAGGTCGGCAAGAAGATCACACAGCTCGGGTATATCCGCTGACCGCGCGGATCGCACCTCTATAGCAGTGTTCTGAGCCTGCCTCTGCTCTTTCTCGTCTCGTGAAGTTTCGTGTGAGCGATGGAGATTCATCGAAAAAACTCGTGCCCCAGACTCGCACAGCGCCCCCGGCCCTTTCCTGTCACGCCGGTGCATGGACATGACACTTTTTGGTGCATGTGCGCGCGCACGCCTCACAGCCGATGCAGTTCTCGGGATGCGCAATGGACATGACCTTGTTGCCCATATCATCGCCGAACTCGTCCTCGCCCTCGAAGGGCTTTTCAATCAGTTCCAGCACATTGCAGCCGCAGACTTTATAGCAACGTCCGCAGCCGATGCATTTGTCGATCTCGATAGCATCGATGAATTTAGGGGTCCAAGGCTTTCCGCCCCTCGTTGTTCCAGTTATGGGGGACATGGCTTACCTCCAGAAAAAAAGGGTCATCCGTTCAGGGGTCGTGGTATATAGGACAAACCGCCGACCCCTTTTAAATGGCTTTACATTATCGCCTCACCGTTCTTCTCGCCGGTGCGTACGCGCAGCGCGCCTTCGATGGGGGACACAAAGATTTTCCCGTCCCCTGCCTTGCCGGTCTGGTTTACCTTAATCAGGGATTTAACGATAGACGAGACGGCATCGTCAGGAACGACCATCGTCAGCAGCCTCTTGGGCACAAAGAGCGCAATTTTCGGGAGCGCGTGGTCAAGGGCATAGGTGGACGGCGTCGGTTTCAGCCTGACGCCCGTGCAGAAGCTGTCCGGCAGCTCCGAATCCATTTCCCCGCACATAGCGCCCTTCTGTTTGCCCCGGCCGTCCACACTCTGAATAGTGAGCGACGGATAGCCGAGATCAACAAGGGCTTTTTTTGTTTCCGGGAGCTTGTCCCGGCGAATAATGGCGGTGATTTCCTTCATAATAAGATCTCCTCGCTGTTCGATAAAAGGGCAGCACGCTTTTGCTCCTGCAGGCCCTGGCTTGCGGATATCGGGCAGGGTCCGACAAACAAACAGCCTCGCTTACAGTCCTGCTTCGCCCGTACGGACCGTGTAGGCATTCTCGACCGGACTGACGAATATCTTGCCGTCACCGATGAAGCCGGTCCGGGCCTTGTCCTGGATCACGTACAGCACCCTGTCAAGGTCCTTGTCGTCGATGACGGTCATGATGAGCACTTTGGGAAGCTCATCGTAATGCACCGGCCCGACTGTCAGACCTTTCTGCTTTCCTCGTCCGAACACGGGGACTTTTGTTAGCGACGGGAAGCCCGCTCCTTCCAGCGCCAGCACAACTTCCTGCTCTTTTTCGGGGCGAATAAACGCTCTGATCATCTTCATGGCACTTCCTCCTTGAATTCCGTACTGGATACTCAATCTTCGATGCATTACTTGGCCATCGCCTTCTTCAGCCACGGCGGCGGCGATTTCTTGATCGTTTCCTCAAGCTGCGCAAGAGCATGTTCGATGGAAACTGGTTCCTTCACCTTCATGGGCATCATACCTTTTTTCACAAGCCGTGCTGCGGAGGGGCCGCCGATTTCGGTCAGATACACGAG
>DASPQB010000035.1:0-21551 GCA_035625205.1 Nitrospirota bacterium
GGGTCAACAATAACCGGCAAATGCGTCATTTGTTTTAAGACCGGGATGGCCGAGAGGTCGAGCGTGTTCCGTGTCGCCGTCTCGTAGGTGCGGATACCGCGCTCGCAGAGGATCACGCTATGATTGCCGCCAGACATGATATACTCGGCCGACATGAGCCATTCCTTGATCGTTGCCGAGATACCGCGCTTCAGGAGCACGGGCTTCTTGCACAAGCCCACCTCCTTGAGCAGCCGGAAGTTCTGCATATTCCGCGCCCCGATCTGAAGCACATCGGCATATTTTACGATCATATCGATGTCACGGGGATCCATTACTTCAGTCACGATCGGAAGCCCCGTGCGTTCGCGCGCTTCGGCGAGATACCTGAGACCCTCTTCTTCGAGCCCCTGAAAGGCATACGGCGAAGTACGTGGTTTGAACGCGCCGCCGCGGATGAAATTGGCACCGGCGTTCTTTACCTCTTTCGCGATCTCGATGAGTAGCGTTTTGTTTTCAACGGCGCAGGGCCCAGCCATGACGGCGATACGCTTTCCACCGATCTCTTGACTTCCCACGGTGATGACCGTTTTTTCTTTTCTGAACTCCCAGCTCGCCAGCTTGAACGGCTTCAGGATCGGGAGCACCTTCTCGACACCGGGGATGGCTTCAAGCGGCAGGCTCTGCAAGATCGACTCATCGCCGATAGCTCCGATGATCGTACGTTCCGTACCCTTGGAAATGTGCGCCTGCAAGCCATGGTCTTTGATCTTCTTAATGATGTGGTCGACCTGCTCTTCGGTCGCATCAGGTCTTACAACAATGATCATGGTAACCCTTTCTTAATCGATTTATCGCTAAAAGCACGCTGGGTAATCTGAAAAAGCTGCTTCCCTCTCTCACCAAGATGCACGGCTCGCAAAAGAATGGCAACACCGGGTAGCTATTTTCCCCCACTTCCCCGACAACTGCTCTTTGAGCACTTGTGAAAAAATGTTGTTCTTTTCTCACAGGACCGCGCGCTCTCTGCAAAAAAATTATTATCCCTTAACGATCTTTTCCAGTTCGGCCACGAACCGCGCATTTTCCTCGGGAAGTCCGATTGTCGCTCGCAGTCTTTTCCCGCCCATGGGCCGGACAATCACGCCTGTTTTGAGTAGCCCGCCATACACGTCCCTCCCGTCGAGCTGCGTTTCAAACATGATGAAATTGGCCTCCGTAGGGATAAACGATATGCCGAGCCGCTGAAATGCCTGATAGAGAAACTGTTTCCCTTCATTATTCACGGCAACGGACTTGTTCACGTGCTTGCTGTCAGAGAGTGCGGCAAGGGCACCGATCTGTCCGAGCGTATTCGTGTTGAACGGCTGACGTACCTTGTTCAACAGTTCCGCGATCTCCGCAGTCGTGATGCCGTAGCCGATGCGGAGGCCTGCCAAACCGTAAATTTTCGAGAACGTCCGGAGCGCGATAATGTTCTTATTTTCCCTCAGGTAGTCCAGAGAATCGGGATAATCGGCATGGGTAACATACTCAAAGTATGCCTCATCTACAGCGACGATCACGCTGTCCGGAACACGACCCATGAACCGGTCCATTTCTGCCCTGGTATTCATGGTTCCTGTCGGATTGTTCGGGTTTGCGATGAACACAATCTTCGTCTTCGGCGTGATCCGCTCCGTCATGGCATCGAGATCGTGCCTCATGTCTTTACACGGGACGAGGACGTTAACTCCCGAAGCCGCCTGCGTAATCATTTTGTACACAACGAACGAAGGGTCAGCGGAAATGACTTCATCACCCGGCTGCACGAACGTTCGGACGAGCAGCTCGATCAGTTCGTTCGAACCGTTGCCCAGAATGAGCTGCGAAATGTCCACTCCGTACTTCTTCGCCAGTGCCTGGGAAAGGTAGAAACCGCTGCCATCGGGATAGCGGTTCAGACCTTCGACTGCCTTCTTTATCGCCGCGATCGCCTTGGGCGACGGTCCAAGCGGGTTCTCGTTCGATGCGAGTTTGATGCTGCCGCTGATACCCAGTTCCCGCTCAAGCTCTTCCATCGGCTTTCCGGGGACATAAGGTGAGATTGTTTTGATGTTGTCCGATACGGTGATCATGATGAAAACCTCACATAGGGATTTTTATTTTTTTGCAGACAGTGAAGATGATGCCGGGAGCATGGAGCAGTGGATTCCCTGCCGTCCCGCGTATTCCGCATCGGCTGAACGGTGCCGAATTCGATCTTACTGGCACCTCGGATACGAACCCAGCACCTTCAGGAACATGCAGTCCTGCCGCAGCCGCTCGATTGCCGCAGCGACCTTCTCGTCCTCGATGTGACCTTCCATGTCGAGGAAAAACACGTAATCCCAGACTTTCCTTCCCGACGGACGAGCATCAAGCCTGTTCAGGTTGATGCCGTAGGCGGCAAAGGGCGCAAGCATATCGTAAAGCGCTCCGACGCGGTCCTTGATCGAGAACATGATCGACGTCTTGTCGCGGCCCGTTCTGCCCGGCGACTTCGGCGCGATGACCAGGAACCTTGTAAAGTTGTGGGGATTGTCCTCAATCCTGCGGGCCACCATCTGGAGGCCGTAGAGTATGGCCGCCATCTCACTCGCAATGGCGCCCAGGGAGGAATCGCCGGCCGCCATTTCCGCAGCACGCGCCGTAGAGGGCGCATCCATGATAGAGACCCCGGGAAGGTTTTTCTCAAGCCACTGACGGCACTGTCCGGGGACCTGGGGATGAGTATATATTTTTTTAATATCTTCGATCCTGCCAGATTTATTCATGAGATTCTGCGAGACCTCAAGCAGGATTTCAGCGTAGATTTTGAGGTCTGAATCAATAAAGGTATCGAGCGTGTAGTTCACCACTCCTTCGGTCGAATTCTCAATCGGGACAACGCCGAAATCCGCGCGACCGCGCTCCACTTCGCCGAAGATTTCCCGTATGCTTCCCGTAGGCACATACTGGGCAGCATAGCCGAATTGTTGCATGCCTGCCTGATGGGTGAACGTGGCGCGCGGTCCGAGGTAAGCGACCTTCATAGGCCGTTCCAGTGAGAGCGATGAGGAGAGGATCTCGTGGTACACGGCCTTGAGGGTGTCCTGCGGGAACGGCCCTTTGTTTCGCGCAGCAAGGCGTTCGAGTATCTCCCTCTCGCGCGACGGAGAATGAAAGCTGATCTTTTCGGTCTTTTTGATGTTCCCGACCTCGATAACAATCTTTGCGCGAGCGTTCAGGAGGTCGACCAGTTTGTCATCGATCTCGTCGATCTGCTTGCGAAGTTCTGATATTTTATCAATTGACATGGCGGTACTAACCTGTCGAAAGGGGATTTGGGAATTATAGTTTATTTTTTCAACAGTTGCAAGGACTTTTTGGGAATGGAAATACAGATTAGCCGTGCGTAAGGGATGATCGCTGCAATCAGTCGTGAGGCAGGGAGCAAAGGCAAGGGTCAACAGGTCCTTTCTTGGGCATGGACTTCATACGAATGAGATGGTAATATGCGGCATGGAAGAGGCTTTACTCAAAGATATTAAACACAACTGCGACATTTCCGATGCTCAATTCTGGGGGTTCTATTCGGTCTGCGGACTCTTGATGCGGTATCGCGATCTCTTTCGCTCGGAAAAAGGGCTTAAGCCCTGGTCGGATATCCGGCGCGATGACATTGGTGCGTGGATAGGACAAAAGGAATCACGATGGCCCGAATTGGAGCGGCAGGCATTCAGAGAACTCTCGATCGGCGAGAGGACATACCATCCTTTTGATGTCGAGGAGATCAACCGGGCCTTGAACAAGGAGGGACTCATTTACGGTGCCGGCTACGGCATGTATATGAAGCCCACCTTCTTTCTTGCAGAACTGCACTCTGTCCGCCGCATCTCCGGCCTGACGGTTCTCACCTCGGGAACAGAACGAGTGCGCGATCTTTTCACGGCTCCGGCCATGCTCCAGGAAAAGACCGTGTTTTTGCGTCTTGAGCCGCTCATGATGCTCCTGCTCTACAAACATTCAGAGCTGAATGTCAGGCGCGTAGCAGCTCTCGAGCATGCCTTTGCGCACTACGGCTTTCAGCATCGGCAACTTATTGACACGACGTTTTACAAGAGGCTGGAAGAAATGACCGAACGCTATGCCGAAGTGCTTCTCTTCCATGAAATCGCCGAAGCATCGGAAGAGCTTGCGGAATGGAAGGACGTCCTCACCGTGGCAGGAGACCGGCAGGTGGAGCACTATCTACGCGCAGTGAAGGACCTCATCGCCGATACTTCCGACCAGGGCCCTTTTAAAAAGGTCATCGAGAGCCGTGACCGCGGCGCTCTCGGCTTGTCTGTTGCGCTCATGGAAGGATACCGGAAAGCACTCTACCCGGAGATTATCAAGGCATATGCCGACTTTTGCCTTCATCAGGATTGGGCCATTCTGGAAAAGACGCGGCAGGAAGGACACGAACATTTTGTGCGGGAAAGGGCTGAAATCATGAACATCTACTGGACCAAAAAAGGTACGGAGGAATTTCTTCCTGCGTTGAAAGCACTGATGCAAAAAGCCTGAGCCGTGCTAATTCGTCGTAAACTCTCCTGCCATGAGTAGCCGGAATAGTTCCTCGTTCTGGGCAAGTTCGTGCTGAGAATGCCTTTTCATCGTTGGCCAAGCCTGGCGTAGTTTATTGCGATGACTGGAAGTCTCATGAATCTCGCCTGGTAGCTACGGCAGAGCGACGAGGAGCTGGCACCTACTTGGTTTTCCCGGTGTCTGACTTGTCCAGGATGGCAACAAGTTTTTTCCAGTCGTAGGACTGGAGGTTCATGATCTGAGAACGGACGAGCCTGATAGCCTGCGCGGGGTCGATTTCTTGCTTTATATTTATATTATAGAAAGGAAGAACCGCGGCAAATGCGCGGTCACTATACTCGGGGAGCGGGACCAGAACGTCATCGCGCCTCGTGTAGTACGGGTCCTCGCCCTCCGCGCAGGGCTTCTGGAAAACATTAAACTGCCTGCACCCCATGGGACGGACCTGGTGGATGGAGCACGAATTATCAACCAGAAAGGGACAGGCTGAGCCGGCCGTATGGCCATCGAGACGGTCCCGCAAGACCGTTCTCAGGGGTCGGACCATTTTCTCCGATACATACCAATAGATCCCGACGAGCTCATGTGGATAGAATGGCAGGTCTTTCTGGCAGACGCAGCAATTGCCGCAGCCTTGAGCGCATGCAAGCTTTACCTTCCTGCGTTTTTCTTCAACCCGTATGGCGATGGAAACGCCGGTGTCGGCAATGGCATAGGCATCGAGTAAAAAAGGGAGCCAGGAAAGCCTCTTTTCATCTTCGGGAAAGTGCAGGCGTCGTGAAAGGCCGCTGGTTGTCTTCTTTATGGGCTTCTTCATAATGATCAATGCTGATGCGCAATCCTGCGCAGTAATTGCACAGCGCTAGGCGGCTATGGTGCACACTACCACGGATCTTCTGAAAAAACAACAGGCAGGGAACAGGTGAATTTGGCACTTCAGGAAACCTTCAGCAGGTCCGGATTGGTATGGGGAATGAATACGGCGCCTAAGAACTCCTTCATGAATTCGGGGTCGTCGTGCATGTGCTTGTACGTAATCTTCTCGACGACGGCATTGATCATACTCACCAGTTCGCAGTCCCTGAGCAACATATGCGCACCTTCCAGGGATGAGTTGCCCAGGGGCTTCACGATCTCCGCCGGCCATGCAGGCAGCATTCCGATTCCGATGGCCTTTGCAGGATTGATTCCTGTTCCCAATGCCCCTGAGACATAAACGGTCCTGATATCGCTGAACGAAATTCCGATAGACCGGGTAAGCACGAGGAGCAGCGTGAACATGGCGGCCTTGGACTTCATGAAATTCTGGATTTCCGCCTGGGTGATATATAAAGCGTCGCCGCAGTCGCGATCGATGGAAAACGCCTTTTCGTTTTCAACGGTCGTGGTACTCGCGCCGTCGGCAAGGGTGCCTCTCTGGTCTATTATCCCTGCCCGGTAGAGTTCATAGAGCAGGCTCACCATGCCCGATCCGCAGATCCCTTCGGGCGCTCCCTCGTCAAAGGTCTTGCAGATGATGTTTCCTTCTCTGATTTCGACATCGTAGACGATCCCTTTCCTGGCCCGCCGCCCGATTCGGCTTATCCCCTCTTCGAGCGCAGGTCCTGCGGCCCCTGCCCCGACGATCATCCAATCCTTATTCCCGATTACGATCTCGGCATTTGTGCCGACGTCAATCAGGATTGACGTCAGGCCTGTCAGTGACATGCCCGATGCGACGATGCCCGCCGTAATGTCGCCGCCCACATAGCTCCCCGCATTCGGGAAAACGTACACTATTGCCTCAGGATTGATGTTCAGAGCCAACTCCGATGCAGTAAAAAAACCCGGCGTCCTCACCACGGGCACAAAGGGGTCAACGGGAATCGTGCTGATGTCGAGACCCAGAAAAAAATGGGTCATCACCGTGTTTCCGGCAACAGTCATGGCATGGATGGTGCTCCGTTCAATCCCGGCCTCCTGGCAGAGCATGGTGATGAGATCGTTGATACCATCCTTGAGGGCCTGGTACACTTCCGCGGCATGGTTAGACATGGCATGGTGCATGCGGGTCAGAATATCGCTGCCGAAAGCGATCTGGGGGTTCTCCAGACTGCGTGTGAACACGTCTTTTTGCGCGACGTTATCATACAACAGTGCCACAAGGTTGGTGGTCCCAACATCCAGTGCTATGGAGTTGGAACGTTCTACGCCGACATCGATCAACCGATTGTGTTCCCCGATCCTGCCAAGAATGCCCGGAAAGGCGGTGTTACGCTGGACAAGAGGAGGTAGCCGTTTCATGACGGAAAGGGGAACCTCCACCGACCCGAGCGCTTCCTGTAACCGCTGGTCATATGCGCGGCGGTCGTCCGCTGACGGTTTTGGCAATTGAATATGCATTTTCGAGATCATCGGGTTCATGGTCTTATCACAAAACATAACATCATAGTAAGGACCTAGGAATAACACAATCGTAAGATTCATGTCAACCAAATGTTACTGCGATGCTTCCTCTGAAAAATCCGACGGGGAAATGCATAAAAAAACTCGGAAGGAGTGACCCGCATCCCTGCCTCGCATATTTCTGCTACCTTCGTCCCCGCTGTTCTGCTACAATAGTAATTAAGAAGCCTGCTGCTATCCTAAAGCCACTCTGTTCATGCGGCATGGCTTGCCAGAAAGGGCCATTCATCCATGTACACAATCGGGAATGTAACGCTGAACACCATCGCCATGGTCCTCGCCGGGGGCAAAGGGGAGCGCTTGAGCCCCATCACTACCGGGAGGCCCAAGCCCGCAGTCCCCTTTGGCGGGAAGTACAAGATCATCGACTTCGTCCTGAGCAACCTCTTCAATTCAGGCATTCGTAAAACGTTCATCCTCACACAGTACCATGCCTATTCCCTCAACAAGCACATTAAGGAATCCTGGGGCCGGTGGGTTGGCCTTGGTGAATTTTACGACACCATCTCTCCAGAAACGACCCAAATGGGCGAGCAGTGGTACACCGGCACGGCCGACGCCATATATCACAACCTCCGGTTCATCGAATCGTCTGGAGCCGATTTCGTCATGATTTTCGGCGGCGACCATATTTATAAAATGGACATCGGCCAGATGATGGCCTACCACCGCATAAACAAGGCTGACCTAACCATAGCCGCGCTCGATGTTCCGCCCGAGGAGGCCGTTCGGCTGGGCGTGTTGGGTGTAAATGAGGACCTAAGGGTCACGGCGTTCCAGGAAAAGCCAAAAGAGCCGCAGCGGGTCCCTGGCCGCGCTACCTGCTTCGCATCAATGGGTAATTATATTTTTTCCACGAAGAAGCTGATTGACATCCTGAAAACAGGCAAGCACAGGCATGACGACCTCGACTTCGGAAAACATGTGATCCCGATGATGCTGGACCAGGGAGACAGGATATTCGCCTACTATTTCTTTGATAATTCAGTACCCGGCATAGGAGCAAACGAGCGGGGCTACTGGAAGGACGTGGGTACTATCGATTCCTACTATGAGGCAAATATGGACCTCATCAGTGTCAGCCCCCAGCTAAACCTTTACAATTACAATTGGCCGATCCTGACCAACCAGGGGAACCTCCCGCCTGCCAAGACCGTGTTTGACGACGAAGGCCGTCGCGGCCAGAACCTCGATTCACTTGTCTGTGGTGGCTGTATCACCAGCGGCGCGACTGTAAGGCGCTCAATCCTGGGGCCTTCCTGCAAGGTTCACAGCTACGCCCTGGTTGAAGGCTCTATTCTCTTTGAGAATGTCCAAATCGGGAGGCGCACCAAGGTCAGGAAAGCCATTATCGACGAAAATGTCTTTATCCCTGAAGGTATAACGATCGGCTACGATCATGAAGAGGATCGGCGGCGCGGATACATCGTGACAGAGTCGGGGATTGTGGTGGTAACCAAGTAGGAGACCCGCCGACATGCTCCTTGCGCTGCGTTTTCTACCGACGATGCGGCGAACACGTATGTCAACCACTTCATGTTACAGCTGAGGCAAGAGATAGATCGCAGCGTGAATGCCGATTCACGAAACCTGCAGAGGGACCGAACCTATCGAACACAAAGGCTCCTGTCCATCAGCATCCTCCTTTAATGGGAGATGAAGAGAGCATGCGCCGTTTCCTTAGACAGTCATAAAACCTAGTCTGAAGAACATAACCGCCAGCTGGTCCCATTTAAGACGATCGATAAGAACTAGAACCGTGAGTTGATTGCAACAGACGAGGCACTGCGGCGGAAAACAAGCGAGTTCACTTCCCCGCGCCGAATAGGTGCGGACACCGAGGGTGCGTGGTCATAACATCAGCGCCTCGTCGGACGCCGTCTTTCGCCATGTGATATGCTGGAAATCCTCAAGAACGCTATCCAACATACTTTAATAAAGGCTCGTGACTATTTCGAAGACAGGACGGCCAAAATAATGATCGTGACGGTCCTAGAGGCGCGGACCACGACATTTTCCACGCTTGGATTGCTGTTCATCGCCGTTCTGGCAAGCACCGTGATGACAACGACGGTCTATGCCGGACCAGACGCGCCAGCAACCCCCTTCACCGCGGGAAGTACGCGACTTTCCGTTGAACTCGGCGGCGCGACTGCTTTTAACCAGAATTATTCGATCTTCGGCATCGGGGGCGGCTATTTCGTTGCTGACGGTATCGAGGTGGGACTTGATTTCGAGGAATGGTATGGGAATTCGCCGCATATTGAGCAGGTGAGCCCGCAGGCGCGTTATGTTCTGAGGAGGGATGGGATCGTCCAACCCTATGTTGGAGCTTTCTACCGCCGCACCTTGATCCAGGGTTACCCGGGCCAGGATACGGTCGGCATCCGGGCAGGCGTGTATTTTTTAACGGGAAGACGCGCCTATTTGGGTGCAGGCCTGGCGCAGGAGGAACATCTGAATTGCAACAGGACAGTGTATTCGTCCTGCTCGGAGACCTATCCGGAACTTCTGTTCGCGATTATTTTCTGATCGCTAACTGGGAAATCAGCGTGCCCGCAGGCAATAACCATTCGTTCACCGGGAACAATTCTTTGTGGCGCTTGACGCACCTCTCATCATCCTTTGTGTTACAAGAAGACGAGCCGGAATAGTTCAGCATCAAAATAATTGCTGTTTTCTTCCCTCCCTCATTTCTTGAACATGACGATCCCGAGCGGTGGCAGTGTGAGCAGCAGCGAATGGCTCCGGTGGTGGCTTGGCTCTACGGTTGCTTCGAGTCCGCCGAAATTGCCGTACCCGTATCCTCCGTAATCTTTAGCGTCGCTGTTCACCAGCTCTCTCCAGAACCCTCCCTCAGGGACGCCTACGCGGTAGTTCAGGCGAGGAATCGGCGTAAAATTGCACACAACAAGGATTGCATCACGGGCTGAGCGCCCCCTCCTGATAAAAGAGATGACGCTCGATTCCTGGTCACTGAAGTCGACCCACTCGAACCCGGCATTCTCGAAGTCTACCTCGAAAAGGGCGGGCTCGCTTCGATACACGTGGTTCAGGTCGCGGATCCATTTCCAGACTCCGTAGTGGGACTGATACTGAAGAAGATGCCATTCGATGCTCTGTTCATGGCTCCACTCCGCCCACTGGCCAAGCTCGCATCCCATGAACAGGAGCTTCTTGCCCGGATGGGTGTAGAGATATCCGAACAGCAGCCGCAGGTTCGCCATCTTCTGCAGGCCGCTGCCGGGCATCTTACCGGCAAGGGCGCCCTTGCCGTACACTACTTCATCATGGGACAAGGGCAGCATGAAGTTCTCAAAAAACGCATACCAGATGCTGAAGGTAATATCGTTGTGATGGTATTTGCGGAACACTGGGTCCTGCGCAAAATATTCGAGCGTATCGTGCATCCACCCCATGTTCCATTTCATGCCGAAACCGAGCCCCCCGACGTGCGCGGGCCTCGATACCATAGGCCAGGAGGTCGACTCTTCGGCGATGGTCTGGACGTCGGGGAAGGCGCGGTACACTTCCCGGTTCAGGCTCCTCAGGAAATCGATTGCCTCTATGTTCTCCTTACCGCCATACTGGTTCGGAATCCACTCGCCGCTCTTTCGTGCGTAATCAAGATAGAGCATGGACGCAACGGCGTCGATCCTGAGTCCGTCGGCATGATATTTATCGAGCCAGAAGAGCGCGCTGCTGATCAGGAAGTTACGCACCTCGTACCTGCCGTAGTTGAAGATGTGGCTCGTCCATTCGGGATGGAAGCCTTTTTTCGGGTCTTCGTGTTCGTACAGGTGCGTGCCGTCGAAATACACTAGCCCGTGAGCGTCGCCCGGAAAGTGCGACGGCACCCAGTCCAGGATCACACCGATTCCCTCCTGGTGCAGGCGGTCGATCAGATACATGAGGTCCTGCGGCGTTCCGTACCTGCTTGTGGGCGCGAAAAATCCCGTGACCTGGTAGCCCCAGGACCCGTAAAAGGGGTGTTCCATCACGGGCATGAATTCCACGTGCGTGAAGCCGGTATCTTTGAGATATTCAGGAAGATAGGCCGCCAGTTCCCGGTAGGTGAGTGACCGGTTGTTATCTTCCGGGACCCTGCGCCATGAGCCGATGTGAAGCTCGTACACGGAGAAGGGCGCATTCAGCGAATTACGCGCATGCCGCTCCTTCATCCACGGCTTGTCATTCCATGTATAGTCCAGTTTCAGAACCACCGATGCTGTCCTGGGGGGGACTTCCCAGGAAAATGCAAAGGGATCACCTTTCTCGGCCGCATGCTGGCGATACCGCGAGACAATGTGGTATTTGTAAATCGTTCCATCGGTTAAGCCCGGGATGAATCCTTCCCAGATGCCCGAACCATCGTGCCGTACGGCAAGGTAATGGCTATCCCTGTTCCAGCTGTTGAAGTCACCAATGACCGAGACCTTCGCAGCGTTCGGCGCCCAGACCGCGAAGAGCGTGCCATCCTTGCCGTTGATGTTTAAAACGTGCGAACCGAGCTTCTCGTAGAGGCCGAAATGGTTCCCTTCTTTAAAAAGATAGATGTCATGTTCCGTAAGCAGGCTCACGCCGTGGCTGACATTTTTTTTGTCCGTGGTGCCCTTAGCTTTCATGCGGCGCTCCTCCGGTTCATGCAAGAGAGTTTAACATACTGCGGAAAGTGCGAAAAAGGTAGTCTGTACGCTCAGGTATCGGCTCTTTCGAATGCGCTTCACGTCTCAGCGTCGATGACGTTGACCCTGTTCCGCCCTTCTGCCTTGGCGCGGTACATCGCCATATCCGCCCTGTTGGTAAAACTCTCGAAGGTATCCTGGTCCGTACATTGCGTAATGCCGAAGCTGCACGTGATTGCTTGTCTACAGTCGAAATGATGCCCTTCAACCAGTTCCCGCAGTTTCTGCGCAAGCTGCTCTGTTTCATCCAAGCCTGTGTGCGGTGACAGGATCATAAACTCTTCTCCACCCCATCGTCCGAAGATGTCCGCCGCCCTGATATTCCCCTTAACCAGACGGGCAAGCTCACGCAGGACCGAATCACCGGCCTGGTGCCCTTCCTGGTCATTGATCTTTTTGAAGTTGTCGATGTCGAACATGATCAGGGAAAGGTGGCTTCCATATCGGTGGAACTCCCGCATCTCCTGGATAAGCAATTCGCTGAACTTAAGCCGATTACAGATGTCCGTTAAGGCGTCGGTTGTCGCGCGGTGTTCCAGGAGCTCGTTGAGGCGCTTCAGTTCCGCAGTCGTCAGCGCGATTTCAGTGATGTCCCGGAACACGGCAACGCAACCGGTGAGGTTCCCATTTTCTCTCAGGGGCGTGGACACGAGCGCGACAGGAAACGTTGAACCGTCTTTTCGGACAAAGACCTCGTTCTCGGAACGATAGCTCTCGCCCGTGTAGACCGTTTTCAGCTCGGGGCATTCCGCAGCGGTCAACTGGCTTCCGTCTGCCCTCCTCGTGTGAAACACGTCATGGACGTATTTGCCGAGCAGTTCCTTCTCGGTCCAGCCGAGCAGTCTCTCTGCTTCGGGATTCAGGAACGTCAGACGCAAGTCGCGGTCCAGCACATATACACCTTCTCCCATGACCGCCGTAATATTCCGCAGCCTCACTTCGCTCGCATGTAAAGATTCTTCGATCTGTTTCAGTTCGGTGATATTTTCCAGCGCCAAGAGAACGAAGGCTTTTCCCTCAAAGACAAGGGGTGCTGCGGATATGAGGAGTTGCACTTCTGTCGTGCCATCCCTGCTCACGAGCTCCAATTTTGCGCAGGCACGGAAAACCTGCTGTCCTTTCATCGCTTCCTGCACGGAATTCCTGAGCATGCAATTTTTGCACACCATCGATGTCCCGCACCCTCCCGGCGCCTCCGTAGCGTGGATGCAGTGCAAGACTTCTCCACCCCGCATCATAAAAACATTGTCGTGATCAAGCCGGAATTCCCGGGCTGTCGCCCTATTGATATGGTAGATCCTGACATCGGCATCAACGATCAAAAGCATGGCGGGAACTGCATTCAGCAGTTCAAGTAAAAAATCAGGACGATGGAAGACATCGTTGCTCATGCTACCCTCTTGGGGCAGGTACCGTAAGTTCTCAGACCTGAACGCGTTTCTGAAACATCATGGCAAGACAGAGTCATGTGCACGATAGCTATGGACTCGTGGCCAAATCCCCTACATCAAAGGTATCAAAAAAACGTTGAAATGACAAGGTGAATCCTGTTTCTTGATACACAAAACAGACCGAATTCAGCCAATCAGCCGGCATGTCACGCCCCCGTGTCCTTTTTTGCGCCATCTACGCCCTGTTGTGGTATAATCGCGGTTCATCATGTTCCTTTACGCCCTTACCATATTTCTGAGCGCCTTCCTGCTCTTTCAGATCCAGCCCATGATAGCTAAGATGATCCTGCCCTGGTTTGGCGGCTCAGCGTCGGTCTGGATAACGTCGATGCTCTTTTTCCAGATTGCGCTGCTCGCCGGTTATCTCTATGC
The DNA here is from genome assembly GCA_035625205.1 of Nitrospirota bacterium. GTDB lineage: Bacteria > Nitrospirota > UBA9217 > UBA9217 > UBA9217 > JAJYKN01. The sequence goes on from DASPQB010000035.1 coordinate 13,523, forward strand.
ACACTGGTCCATCCGATCGCTTAAGCCAAAGTCGCAGGCGGCCGTGCACATGACCCTGCTTGCGGCAAGTCTCCTGCTCCTGCCCGTTGCGCCGTCACTGGCGTGGAAGCCATCGGGTACTGAAGATCCTATTCTGCGCATTCTCGGTCTTTTAACGGTCTCGATCGGCCTGCCCTACTTCCTGCTCTCGACGACGAGCCCGCTCATCCAGGCCTGGTATTCGCGAACGCACAAAGCAGGGCTTCCTTACAGACTTTTCGGGCTCTCAAACTTCGCCTCGCTCGTGGGGCTTCTGGCATACCCGATCCTCGTCGAGCCAAACGTTACGATCAGGCAGCAATCCCTGGGCTGGTCAACGGCCTTTGCCATTTTTGCCGCACTCGGCATGACAACAGCCTTTCGAAGCCGGAGACAGGTGATTCCGGATGTCTGCGATGAGCCCGCAGAAACCGTGTTCTCGGACTGCCCTCCGCCAAAGGCACGGGAACAGGTCCTCTGGCTCCTGCTGGCGGCGTGCGCCTCGACGCTCCTGCTTTCCGTAACCAACCACCTTACGCAAAATGTCGCGTCGATCCCGTTCCTCTGGGTGCTGCCGCTCAGCCTGTATCTCCTTACGTTTACCTTGACCTTTGACTACGAACGGCTCTACAACAGGAACATCTTTGTTTGGCTTTTCGTCCTTGCTCTGGGCGGGATGTCCTACGGCCTGTTGAGATGGAACTCGCACACCGACATCAAGCTGGTCATTGCGGCCTTTTCTTCGGGCCTCTTTATTTCCTGCTTGTTTTTTCACGGAGAGCTCGTAAAGCGCAAACCGGCGCCGCGGCACCTGACATCGTTTTATCTCATGCTCTCGATCGGCGGAGCGGTCGGCGGCTTGCTTGTGGGGCTCATCGCGCCTAAGGTCCTGCCCGCGTACTTCGAGCTGCCAATCACTCTCATATTCTGCTCGGTCCTCCTGCTCGTCGTATTGGAGTATCGCAGGTCGCGCCCTGCGTTTCTTACAGGCTGGGCTACGGCGGCCGCGGTTATTCTCATGTCTACGTACTACATGACCTCCTACGGACACCAGGTCCTCGTGATGGCAAGAAATTTCTATGGTGGCCTGCGGGTGAATGAATATCACAAGGGAACGGACAACGAAATACGGGTCCTCGTTCACGGAACCGTCACGCACGGCATTCAGTACGTACCCCTAGCCCGGCGCAGAGCGAGCATATCCTACTACGGTCCGGAGTCCGGGGTGTCGCTTGCCGTGCACTATCTCCGTCACTCGTCCCTCCGCGTCGGCATCATCGGGCTCGGCGCCGGTTCACTTGCCGCCTATGCCCGGCCCGGTGACGTGTTCCGGTTCTACGAGATAAATCCGCTGGTGGAGAAACTCGCGCGGAGTGAATTCAGCTATCTGGAGGACTGCAGAGGCAAGGTCGCGGTGGTTTTAGGCGATGGCCGCCTCTCGCTCGAACGTGAACCGAACCAGCAGTACGACCTCCTCGTGGTCGATGCTTTCTCAGGCGACGCCATTCCCGTGCACCTGATCACCAGGCAGGCGCTGGAGCTGTATTTCCTTCATCTGAAACGAGGCGGCATCCTGGCACTCCACATCACGAACACACACCTCGATCTCGCACCCGTTGTGCGGAAACTCTGCGACGATCTCGGCAAGCAGGCCATGCTTATTGCGACGGATTCTGACGAGCAGCACAATATTTTCAGCTCCCACTGGGCGCTCATCTCGTCGCAGCCGATAGAAGACCCGGCTATTGAGAACGTCGCGGAAGAACTTACCGCACGACCGGAACTCCGTGCCTGGACTGATGACTATAACAACCTTTTCCAGATCTTGAAATAGAGCCAAGACGTAGACCTCTCGTACTATCGTAGCACAATGACCTACGCACTTCGGCATCTCTCCTCCGGCAACCTCTCTTTGCTATAATCTAAACACCGGTATTTCAGGTTTACTCCGATCTGCGCCTTCAGCGCACCTTGTGCGAGGCGCTTTGTTCTCCGGTCTGTCCCGCTGGCGGGCATGACCTGGCTAGGAAGGATATGAGAATACCCGCCTACATCATTGGCATAGCCCTCATTGTGATCGTCCTCGCGGACGCCTTCGAGACCGTCGTGCTGCCGCGCCGCGTCACGCGCCGGGTCCGGCTTGTTCGCATTTTCTATCAGATGACCTGGCCGGTCTGGTCGAGGATTTCCGGAGTGTTTGCCAGCCACAAGGCTCAGGAAACTTTCTTGAGCTATTACGGCCCCCTGTCTCTTCCCGTGCTTCTCTGCTGTTGGGCAGTGGTCCTCGTTTTTGGCTTTTCGTTCCTGTACTGGGCGCCGGGAGATGCCATCAAGACCCCGGAACACATCATTACGTTCGGCGCTTGTATCTATTTCAGCGGGACTACGTTTTTCACGCTGGGCCTCGGTGACATCGCTCCAAACTCGGCATTCGCGAGAGTGCTCATCGTGCTCCAGGCCGGCATGGGCTTTGCGTTCCTGGCAATCGTCATCAGCTACCTCCCGGCGCTTAACCAGTCATTCTCCCGCAGGGAAATCAATATATCGCTTCTGGATGCGCGGGCCGGCTCTCCGCCCTCTGCCCTGGAGATCCTCCGGCGCCACAGCAAGAGCCACGCGATAGACGCACTGACCGGGCTTTTGTATGAATGGGAACGCTGGTCTGCGGAACTGCTCGAAAGCCACCTCTCCTTTCCCGTGCTCGTTTACTTCCGTTCCCAGCACGACAACCAGTCCTGGCTTGCCGCGCTTACGTCGATTTTGGACACCTGCGCTTTCGTAATCACGAACCTCGAGGGGGAGAGCGTACGCCAGGCCCGGCTGACCTTTGCCATGGCTCGCCATGCGATCGTAGACCTCGCCCTTGTGCTGCATACGCCTCCTCAGGATCCGCGGATTGACCGTCTCCCCCAAGAGGACTTCGAAACGATGCGCTCATTTCTGGACAAGGAGGCGGTTCGCCTTAAGTCCGGTACCGATTCCGTACAGCGTCTTGTCGAACTGCGGCGGATGTATGAACCCTACGTCTATGCCCTATCACTCAGGCTTCGTCTGGCGCTTCCGCACTGGCTACCCGAAATGACCGGGACCGATAACTGGCAAGTAAGTGCATGGGGGAAAAGCGAGGGCTTCCGGCAACGGAGTGCAAGCGAGAAGCGCCGGGACCGGGGACATTTCTGAGATTTTGTTGACATGCCTTACTATGAGGGAGAACTGGCTAACTGCGACCGTGCATGAATCTCTCTTAAAGCGCGCCACGAACGCAAGAAGGTTGATTCCAATCCGAACCTATCTGAAAGGCAGGGGGAAATTCATTGTCATTCCGCGGCTCTTTGTATATCAATATCTGCTCTTAGCCGATCCGAAAACATCGCATTGACACCGAACCGTACTGGAAACCTTCATGAGTGAACGTCAGTGGTTCGTTTTTTTCCTGTAGCGCGAGGGTGTAGATCATCGGGAGATAGTGGTCGAGCGTCGGCACGGCAAGGAGCGATGTTCTCCCGAGGTCGCGATAATGGATTAGGGCGTCGTGGTTTCCCTCGACCAGATTTTTTTTCACGTTCTCGTCAAATTCGCCTGCCCAGTCAAATATCGGGGCATCAATATTTTCAAAGTCCAGCATCCCGAGATTGTGCACGATATTCCCGCTCCCGATAATCAGCACGCCTTCGTCCCGCAGTCCCGACAGTTCCTGTGCGAGGTCATAATGATACTGGAGCGGTTTTGGATGCCATTCATTGTATGCGTAGGCGAGGCTCATCTCGAATACCGGTATATCGGCCGCCGGATACATATGTTTCAAAACGGCCCACGACGCGTGATCCAGTCCCCATTCGCCGCAGGCTACCTTTACGCTTTTTATCATTTCCGTCACCAGCCGTGCTTCGTTTGGCGCACCGGGACTGGGATAGCGCATGGCATAGAGCTCGTCCGGAAAGCCGTAAAAATCATGGATGGTCTTCGGCTTCTCCGTGCACGTGACAGAGGTGGCCTTCGTGAGCCAGTGCGCTGAAACCACCATAATCGCTTTGGGCTTCGGCAGGCTCCTGCCAAGCGCAGTAAGACTCTTCGTGTAGCTATTATCGAAGATAATATTCATCGGGGATCCATGGCCGATGAACAGTACCGGCATTTTTGCCTTCACGTGCTCCTCCTCGCAGCTGCCATTCAGATTTTTTTTAATTATATCACTCCTGGACATTGAATTTACACGCCCGCGTTCTCTTAACAACCACGCTTCACTTTCTGCGTCCTGACTTGACAGTATACCGGCCACGTGATACTGTATCGAGCGCACGATTGAAAATCAACGTAATCAAGCGAATGAAATTACGAATTAAATCATTTCCACCATGCCGCCTATTATCGAAATAAAAAACCTGGTCAAGACCTATCCCGGCATACAAGCCGTGGATGACGTAACCCTCTCTATAAGTAACGGTATCTGCTTCGGCCTGCTCGGCCCGAACGGCGCGGGCAAGACCACGCTCATCGAGATCGTCGAGGGCATCCTGAAGCCTGATTCGGGCGTCACCTTGTACAAAGGGTTTCCGGTCGGTGACCGGTTCCGGAAGGAAGCAGGGATCCAGTTCCAGGTAACGTCGCTCCAGGAGTTCCTGACTGTCCGTGAGACGGTACGGCTATTTAAAAACCTTTATCCCCGGGCAATGCCGTTCGACGAGGTAGTCCGGCTTTTAAGCCTCGACGAGTTCCTCGATCGAGATACGCGTAAACTTTCCGGAGGCCAGCGGCAGCGTCTGCTCATGGCCCTTGCGCTCGTAAACGACCCGGAGGTGCTTTTTCTCGATGAACCGACAACGGGCCTCGACCCCCAGGCGCGCAGGAATTTCTGGGACCTCATCTCCATGATCCGCTCCAAAGGCAAGACCATCGTACTGACGACCCATTATATGGACGAAGCCTACACGCTCTGCGACGAAATCGCCATCATGGACCGTGGCAGGGTCATTACGCAAGGCACGCCTGAAAAGCTATTGAAGGAGCACTTCGGGAGCGTCATTCTACAGCTCCCGGAAGATGACGTAAACGGAAAGCTTGACGGCTTGGGCCTGTGCACGTCCAAGCAGCCGGCCTGGTGTGAAATCCAGACCCACGATGTGGATGATACCATAAGGACCCTTATGGCCCGGGGTGTGTCTCTCAAACGGATGAATATGCGCTCTTGGAACCTTGAAGACCTGTTCATCGCGCTCACGGGCAGAGACATAAGAGCATAGACTCATCTGCCGTGGAGGCGCGGAGCCGAAGATGAATTCATGAGTAACAGCGGACGAGCGCGCTTAGGTCCTCTGTATTGGCTTTGAATCTTTCTTATCTTTTTTTAATGTCCATAGATGGTCACGCAGTGGAGCTTTTCTCCGTGACCCTGTATCGCCGTAGATTATCTCCCTGAGGTTACCGTGAAAAGATTTTTTGCCGTGCTGCACGCCAGAAACATGGAATTCATTCGCGACAAGTCATCTCTCGGCTGGAACATCCTGTTTCCGCTCCTGCTCGTGTTGAGTTTTGCTTTCGTATTCTCCGGAGAGGCCAAGCCTCTATTCAAAGTCGGCGTACTCGGGGACACATCCCGGCTTGCGAAGTCGGAGCAGGAATTTTTCAACACGAAATACGTCCAGTTCATCACCATGGATGACCTCCCTCAAGCGCTCGACAAAGTCGAACATTTTCAGATCGACATGCTTGTGGACGTGCGCTCCGGCATGCGCTACTGGATCAATGAGAACGCACCCCATGGATACCTGCTCGAACGGATGATCCGAAGTCCGAGCGTGCCTGTCTATGAGCGCCGCACCGTCCAGGGCCGCCAGATCCGCTATGTTGATTGGGTCGTACCCGGCATCCTGGCCATGAACATGATGTTTTCCTGCCTCTTCGGCGTCGGGTACGTGATTGTCCGGTACCGGAAGAACGGCTTCCTCAAGCGGCTCAAGGCAACGCCCCTCAATCCCTTCGAGTTCCTGTCCGCACAGATGGTCTCGCGCCTTATCCTGATCCAGACCATCACCGCCCTCGTATATGCGGGCTGCAACTATTTCATCCATTTTCAGATGCGCGGCTCCTATGCGAACCTCTTTCTTGTTTCCCTTCTCGGCGCAATCTGCCTTATCTCGCTAGGGCTGCTCGTCTCATCCCGGCTGTCGAGTGAAGAACTCGCAGGAGGTATCTTGAACCTCCTCACCTGGCCCATGATGCTGCTCTCCGGTGTCTGGTTCTCTCTCGAAGGCACCAACCCGATCGTTCAAAAGATAGCCCGGTTCCTGCCCCTCACGCACATTGTTGATGCGTCCCGTGCCATTATGACCGAGGGCGCAGGGCTTGTAGCCATAGCTCCACAGCTGACCGTACTCTGCACCATGGCGGCGGTTTTTCTCCTGATCGGTTCATTCATATTTAGGTGGGAATAGTTATTTTCCAGGTACGACTGCGCCATACTTGATCATATTTCTCTTGAATTATTGAGGGAAGACATTGTATCATTGAACAGCAAAAATCGGGAAGACAGCTACAGTTGCTATGAACACGGTTTACCAAGGAAGGAGGTAACCCCACGACTATGAAAAGGACTCATTACGCCCTGGTTGTAAGCATGATCCTGCTGACGGCCGTTCTCGTGACAGCCCGGCCGGTCCATGCCGTACTCGGAGAATCCGCTGACTCGGTAACAGCTGACCGAAAAGCCCTCTCGGCCATGCGGAGTATTACGACGACCCATGTAAACTATACCGTGCAGCAGGTTGAATCCGATTCGGTCACTGTTCGTGAATACATATCGTCGTCCGGCATAGTTTTCGCCGTCGCCTGGAGCGGTTTGGTCAACCCCGATCTTACGCAGCTTCTCGGCTCCTACTCGAGCGAATACCGGGAAGCCCAGCGTCAGACGCCCCGCACACCTGGCAAAAGAGCTCAACAGGTGAAAACGAAGCGCGTGGTCGTGGAGACATGGGGTCATATGCGGCACTTGCAAGGCCGCGCCTACGCACCTACATTAGTCCCTCAGGGAGTTACGATCGATGAAATCAAATAAGGTGTTGCTCCTCTTGCTGTCCTTTTTGCTGCTGATAAACGGCGGATGCTCAAGCACTACGTCAAACTCAGCCCCGCCGACGCTCGTATCTCTTTCGGTTGCGCCTGCAAATCCGAGCATTGCTCTTGGAATGACCGAGCAGTTCGCTGTGCGGGGGACTTTCTCGGATTCATCCACTGTGGACTTGACCTCGACGGTGACATGGAATTCATCAAGCCCCTCTGTCGCATCCATCAGCAATGCTGCAAACTTTAATGGACTGGCCACTTCCTTATCAACAGGGTCCACCGGCACAACGACGATTACGGCTACGCTGGGATCCCTATCTCAGTCCACAACCCTAACGGTGACCGCACCAGCGCTTGTATCCATTGAGGTTACGCCGCAGAACGCAACCATCGTTTCAACGTCGACGGTAACAACGCAGCAGTTCACTGCCACCGGGAATTATTCGGACGGCTCTAGTCAGAACATTACCTCGTCGGTGACCTGGACATCTTCAGCAGCGGATGTCGCTGTTATCAACGCCGCCGGTGTGGCCACTGCTGTCTCAACGGCGACAACCGCCACTGCATCGATTATTGCCAAATCAGGTAGCGTTTCGGGCTCTGCCATCCTGACGGTAACCGGAGGATCTACTGCAGTTGCAAGCAATGTGCTGCCTGTTACCGTGAACGGCTCGCTCTGTTCTTCCATCACCTCCTCTAACTATCTCAACAAACCCTGCGTCAGCATTACGGTATGCACACCCGGCTCCACGACGGCCTGCCAGACGATTAACGACATTCTCCTTGATACGGGAAGCTACGGGCTCCGTATCTTCAAACAGGCCCTGACTGTCAATTTAACACAGGTACCGAGTGGTTCCGGTTCGCTCGCTGCGTGCGCTCAGTTCGCCGACGGCTCGGCCGACTGGGGGCCTGTTGAAGTGGCGGGTGTGGTCCTGGGGAACGAGCCCGC
>DASPQB010000036.1:0-4326 GCA_035625205.1 Nitrospirota bacterium
AAATGGAGCCCGACGGAGAGTCCCTTTCGATTCTGGGCTATCTCCACGGCTTCCTCGAAGGCGGACCCTCCCGCCATGAGGCTTGCCGCAGTAAGTAACCCCCTGTCATGCGCTTCCGCAACGGCGTGGTTCACCGAAGAGGAACTGCCAAAATCATCGGCAACGACAACCGTGTAGTTTTTACGGATGCACACCATTAAGACTGGACCACCTCTTTCCGCTTTGCCATGAAGGAGAAAAATTCCGCACCTTCCCTCGCGCGGCGGACAAATACATGCCTGTCACGAAGCATTTCCTTCATGATCCTCAGGATTGGACGAGGTCTCAGGTAGAAGCGACGGTAGAAGCGCTCCACCGACTCAAAAATATATTCCCGGGAAAGTCCATCGTAGGAAACGGCGGCATTCTGGATCCCGTCTTTCAACAGCTGTTCACCTGTTCGCACGATCCAGCCCTCTTTTATTCCTTGCGCATAAAGCTCGGTCCCGGGATAAGGAGCGACAAGAGAGACCTGGATGCTATAAGGGTCGAGCTCCAGCGCATACCGCATGGTCTCTTCAAGTGTATCTTTCGTTTCACCCGGCAACCCCAGAATGAAGGCGCCATGGACAAGTATGCCCAGCTCTTTTGCCGTTTTCATAAATTCCCGCGCTTGGCCGAGATGGATCCCCTTTTTCATGTTGTCGAGTATTTTTTGGTTGCCCGATTCGAACCCAACGGTCAGCAGCCGCAAACCGCTTTCTTTCATCACCTTGAGTGTTTCCCTGTTGACGTTTGCCCGAGCGTTGCACGACCATGTGATCCCCAGCGGTTTTATTCTCCGGGCGAGCTTTTCAGCCCTCGCCGTATCCTGGGTGAACGTATCATCGTCAAAGAAAAACTCCTTCACCTGCGGTAACAGTCGCCCGGCGAGAACCATTTCCTGATATACGTTTTCCACGCTTCTCATCCGGTAGGTGTGCCCGGAGATTGTCTGGGGCCATAGGCAGTACGTGCACCTTGAGCGACACCCGCGGCCGGTATAGAAAGAAACGTACGGATGGAGCAAATAGCCGTTGTAATAGTTCTCGATCGTGAGGTCCCGCGCGTAGATGTTGCTCACAAAGGGAAGCGCATCGAGATCCTCGATGAACGGTCTGTCCGGCGTACGGACCAAGCTCCCTTTTGAGCGGAAGACAATTCCTCGGACGCTGTGGAGCGGGACTCCGCTGGCGATTTCGGCCAGAGTGTAATCATACTCTGCTGTGGTGACGAAATCGAGGGCTTCTGACAACGTCATGGTTTCCATGGGAAGTACCATGGGGTGAGGGCCGACAAGTCCGATCATGACATGGGGATAGTGTTCCTTTAGCGCCTCGGCGAGCCCGACATCATGAGAAACGGTCGGCGTGCTCGTGCTCATGACGATCAAGTCGTATCCTCTCGCGAGACGGATCACGTCATCCCTGTTTAAACCATTGGCAGGAGCGTCAACGAGACGGCTATCCGGAACAAGTCCGGCCGGATATGCCAGCCAGATAGGATACCAGAAGGAACGGATTTCACGCCGCGCCTGATATCGTGAACCGGCCCCACCATCAATCCCGTCGTACGACGGGGGGTTAAGAAGCAATGTTCGCACCGTCATGTTCCCCTAATGTATGAAGCCCAGCTGGAGCAGGTCGTTCCGATACTGCGCCCCGCCATGGAATCCTTAAAAAAAATAGGGAGAAGGTTCCAAAAATAAAAATCACCGTGAAACATTCTCCTCAAAGGAATTATAATAATGTCCACCGCCTTTATGCCCCATCGAAAGAAAGAGCCACGGGGTGTAGCGATGTCCGTTCCTCTTTATCGACCTTCACGTTCCGCTCTTCTTGTTCCCGCATGAACAAAAACAATCCCCTTTTTTAAGTGGAATTTAATTTAAAACGTAACGTACGGGATCGTCTCTCAACCTTCGGGATTTTCGCTTGCTTCGGCCGGAAACGCCGACACTTAGCGCAATGATACCAACGACAATTGAAAATGTCAATGATACGAAAGCACTTGCTGTTCGTCGCTCTCTATAGGTTTTTTTCGGTTGTTTTTACACAAAGTGTGGCCAGAACACGCTCTGCGATAGGTGCGCTTATTCGGTCAACCTTGTTCGCTAAGGACGTAGTCTCGTATTCAAGGGATGCACCATGATTTGGGCGAATGAACGGGACGGAGGGCAAGGATAAAAGCATTATCTCACGGGAGTGCTTCGCACGGTCGCAGGCAGCCAGGGCGCTCGAATAGATGCCCACGTTAGTGTTGTTCGCGATGATCGGTACGGGCACCGTGACCACGTTTACCTGCTCGCCGAAGATATCGTTGATCGGGGGGAACGGGAGCTTGTGCCCATGGTCGTGCAGTCGAACGCACACAAGGACATTCTCAGCAGAAGCAACGGAGTAGAGAATGGCATAGTTTATGTTCCGGAAAGGAAGAACGGTTTTGGCGGCGGTCACCTTTGCCGCCATGACCTTAGACTACTTCGTCTGCCGGAGCTTCCCGTCTTTTAAGATCCGGTACTCGTTGCCCTGAAAGCGGATTTTTCGGCTCATGAAGCTACAGGCCCAGATACTGAAGCCGAGGATGTCTTTGACCGGCAAGAGTACAAGCCATTTCATCCACTGCTGTGAGTGGATGACCTTTCTGTGCAGGACGTACGCAAGGCAGTACCGCATCATGACGGCAGATCCGATTACGGACAGCGAGAGGGCGGTCGGACCTTCCACAATGAAGAGAAGCAGAGAAAATGGGACCATATGCGTAATGCCGTAACCGGCATAACCCTTCGGCCTCGATGCCCGGTAGGTCCGTGCCCACCGGAGCTGATGCATGTAGTAATCGAAGAAGCTCATAGGACCCACAACATTTTCGATGACATAACGGGAAATGACGATCGAATACCCCCGCTTCCAGAGCCGGTTGCCGAGCTGGTAATCGTCTGCAAGGTAGTCGCCGATCGCGGCAAAACCGCCGATGTCCTCCAGCGCCTTCTTCGAGAGCACCATAGATGCCCCTAATCCGAAGGTAACGCCTTCCAGTCGCTGGGCGACAAGCACGGACGGAATAAAGTCGAGCGCAATCGTCAAAGACTCTAGCGCGGCTCCGATCGATTGGGGGTTTGAAATCTTGTACAGAGACGTGACCAGCCCGACGTCTCGACCGCTGAAGTATTCTGCCATGCTTCTCCGGAGATAATATCGGTCCACTTTCATGTCGCTATCACTGATTGCGAGCATGGGGTGCCGGGCTGACTCCGCCAGCCCGTCGAGATTCGCCACTTTCCGGTTCACGCCCGGACGGTCCGCGCTGATGACCATTCGGACATTACAGCCCGTTCGGGAAGCAACCATCCCGTTGACCTGCGAAATAGCGTCATCGTCCGGATCGGAAAATCCGAGCAGGACCTCATATTCGGGATAGTCCTGCTCATAAAAGGTCCTGAGGTTTTCCCCGCATTCGGGGTCGATCCCCTTGAGCGGCTTGATGATCGATATGGGAATGGGGTGCGGAAGCGCCGTCTCGTTTCTTTCCTTCCAGAAAAATTCACATACGCAGTAGAGTGCGTAAAGATGATAGACGCCCGCGCAGAGGAGAAGCAGGATAAGAATTGCAGGTATCGTGTCGAGTATGGTCATGTGGTTTTGCGTAACGTGCCGCGGGCCATCAACGGGGATTGCCCCCGCCCCGCGATCTTTTGCGCTTTCATGAGAGGTCTATGATACTTTAAAAAATTACCTGAGAGTTCGGTATTCTCGGTTATTTTATATGATTGCGGTTGGCTAAGTCCACTTTTATTTTTGAATGCCGAAGGGACGGGTCGACCCGCTTTTCTACGATTTTTTGAAATTCCTGTAAGTATTGATCTGCTCTCTCAACTCAGCAAGATGGTGCGCCCGGATATAGCTGGTCTTTCTTTTCATCTTACGCGTATACCTGAGTCGGTCTGCTCGGGGCCACCTGTTCAATCTGGACTTTCGATTTCCCGAGAACTGCAGCTCTTTTTGGTGCCGCCGCTCAGGAGATTCGATTGGTCCGGGCCCAGATGGTTTATAAGCAGGGGAAAGAACCGGAGAAAATGGGTGTTCAAAACATGATAATTATTCTCCAATTCCTCAACTGCCGAACACAGGTTATTTTCTCTCCTCAGTCTTTCTGATATTCTTTTGGACGTTTTATCTATGCCTTCGGGGGACCCGTAGGAGCTCAGCCAGTCTTCCTTTAACATCTTTTCAATACACAGTTCCGCAGCGGGAGGAATACCCCTCCAATGGTTATGCAGTTTTTTGTAAACACGTTCGATAAAATCAT
>DASPQB010000037.1:0-9154 GCA_035625205.1 Nitrospirota bacterium
TGCAGCTTCCACCAAAACGCGTCTGACGTGGCCATTGCCGGTCTTGGTGATCTCCCCGCGCCTTTCTTTCTTCCCGCTGGAGTTTTCTGATGGGACCAGACCCAGATACGCCATCAGTTGACGCGGATTTTCAAAACGGCCCAAGTCGCCGAGTTCGGCCATGGTGATCGTCGCAGTCATCGGTGCTACGCCCCGCATTGCTTGCAACGCTTTGACGACCGGAGCCAACCGCCACTCCGGCATGAGTTTGAGTATCTGTTCGGTCAATCGATCGACGCGTTCCGTGCTTTCCTGAACGGCATGGATGTACTCCTGAAACGCGATTTGCTGGGCCGGGTGCGGCATCTTCAATGTGGAGAACCAACGAAAATGAGCTGGCGTCCACGCCGATTTCCGAGCGTACCGGAATCCCAGGCGCAGGAGCAGCGCACATAACCGTTGGCGGGCCGTCTTCTGGGCGGCTACGGCGTCCTCTCGGGCACGGCTTAAATCCCGCATCGCTTCATCCTCTTCACGGGGAACATAGACCGGCGTTAGTTCGCCTGCGCGATTGAGCCGTGCAAGCGATACCGCGTCTCGCCGGTCGGTCTTGACCCGATCACCCTTCTTTTTCGGGACCATGGATGGGGCAACAACCGCACACGAGTGTCCGAGTTTCGTCAGATGGCGATAGATATCATATCCGCACGGGCCGGCTTCATAGACAAAGCGAAGTTCCGTGCCCTTGCTTTGAAGCTTTCTGACAGCTTTGTCCAGAGATACCAAATCACCAGCGATTTTGCCATACCTGCGGACTTCCTGGCTGCCGCCGTGTTCGGCAACAGCAATTTCGATGGAATCTTTGTGGACATCAAGACCGACACTTGTGATAGAATAATTCATGACCTGCCTCCTTGTTTGTGGCTCTGTATTGGGTTCCCTTAAAATCCAGTATAACCCACGAGTACAAGGGGCGGGTCTTCTATTCAACTGTCAACCATTATGTCTAGTTCGCACGCCGAGTAACCAAAATGAGTGGGGTTTCCAGATGGAATGGTAAAATTGCGATTTTCGAAACCTCACGCATATCGATAGTACAGTACAAATCGAAAATTTTATCGCGTCTGCCAATAACTAATATAATCGGTTGACAGTTGGAGTTATCATAACTATGAAAGAAATATTTCGTCCAGCCCTCGATTTATCCTTTTTAACAAACCTATTTGATACTTTCATTTCATGTGTGATTCCGGAAAGTAAAATCAAAGGTGATTTAATTGACAGTATGAATATCAGTGATGATGAAAAATTATTGGATTTTGGATGCGGAACAGGAACCTTGCTCATATTGGGCAAACAAAAGCATCCAAACGCTCATTTTGAAGGAATTGACATTGACCCAAGGATACTCGCAATCGCTAAAAGAAAAATTGAAATGCAAAAACTCGATATCTCTCTAATTGAATACGATGGCGGCGAATTGCCCCAGAAGGCTAATTCTGTTAACAAAGTCATGACCAGCCTGATGATGCATCATCTGACTACGGACAAAAAACTGAAAGCGATTAAAGAAATATTCAGAATATTAGTCAAGGGGGGGAAACTTTATATCGCCGATTTTGGAAAACAGAAAAATCCCATGTTTATTCTAATAGGCAATATCGCAGCAAAATTTCAAGAAGAAGTTGATGCCAACTTCAAAGGTCTCCTCCCTGCTTTAATGACCACTGCAGGATTTTATAATGTGCAAACGATAAAGACGTACAATACAAAAATCGGTACTATTTATATCTATGCAGGAGAAAAAGTGTAGGAAGCGTTCGATAGAGCATTTTCTTCCTGTACTTCGCAAGACTTGCCTCTAGCAGTTACTGCGACCTTCAACTACAAGTTGTTGAATCGGTCAATCGCATTATCTGTGAATTACCAGATGAAATATTCCTTTCATGCTGAGGCCATTAATCAGCAGGTCTTCCTGTAATCATTCAAGTTCCCAATTCTCTAAACACTTCGTGTTACATTCAGAAACTATTAACATCGCACGACTCTCATTAGATCGTTGACATCACTCAACAGAGAGCATATATTCGTTGCAGACAATTTTTGTATTAATGCAGAGTAGGAAGAGACCTTTCACTTATTAAAAGAATAGTCCACTTGAGTAAGTTCTGGAGGGCTGGGTGCATACTGATAAAATATATTATTTGTATATTCAGCGATATTTAAAAGTATTAATTTTTGGAATGTTAATCTTGTTCACGGTGATTGGTTTTTTAATGACATCAGGAGCGTTTCATTCATCGCATGGAAACGGGCCACCTCGATTGGTTGGCTTGCTCTGGCTCTTTATAGTCAGTTGGTACTGGTATTTGGTCCTCACAATACCCCACACGATAGTTGTATCAGAATCCGGACAAGTGGCATTTAACAGCGTTATCTGCAAGCGTCTGACAACAATGCGCGAGATCAATTACATTAAACCGTACGGTGGCCAAATTGGTTTTCTTTTGATTAAAACAAATACTGGTAAAATAAGGATTCTTAATCAGTTTGATGAGTTTCATGATTTTGTTTAAACCTCAAGACAGCCAACCCAACTGTTGACCTCAGGGGATGTTGAAATAGTGAATGTTCTTCTCTTCGTCTTTACGCAAAGTGTTCTTTCTGAAGGTGATAAAGTTCCCATTCTTTGAAACACATCAATTTTCAGCCTGTAGTCAATAACATTTTACCTATAAAATGTTCAAATAGGAATTATCATTTCGATTTTGTTGACAGAACAGTAAATCAGGCATATATTCGTGACATAACCTCACATTAATAAATCAATCTTCTAAGAAGAATACCTCTCAATTCATGCATTTTGAATCGCATTAGGATGAAACGGATAAAACCCTGCTTGCGGAGAATAATAAGATAACTAAGAAGAGAGCTTCGACTGTCATCATGTTAATTGTTGCATTCAGTTTGGCTGCTTGTGCTGAAATCCGGAATTACTTGTAACGCTCATTCCTGATTGGCTATAATTAATTAGCTCATGACGATCTTCTTCCTGAAATCTTTATTGTCTCTACTACTGTTCGTTAGTGCTGCGGCAGCCGTTTACTCCATGTTCGAGGCCCTCGGCCGGAGCACGCCCACCCACTCCGTCGAGCGCCTCAAGCATATCCATAAAGCCAGCGGCTACCTATATGTAGCGCTATTCGTCCTCATCTCCTATCTCTGCATCGGCTACGCCGCAGCGTCGAGGGCTGACCCGTCGCCCCGGGCGGCGCTCCATATCGTTCTCGCCCTTTCCCTTGCCGCACTTTTTTTTCTGAAGGTGCTCTACATCCGGATCTTCCGCCAGTTCTACGCCCAGGCTAGGACCATCGGCGTCATCATGGGTGTACTGAGTTTCGTACTCGTCGGGCTCACGGGAGGCTTCTATCTCGTCGTGAGCCGCTTCGGCCAGAACCTAACCGTTGACAAAAGTGTATATTACGAGTTGAAAGGGCCACTCCTCACTGTGAAAGAGGTCGAGCATCCGGGGCTCATGGCGATTAGGACGGACCGTTTGAGCATCGAGCGGGGCAGGACCTTGTTTGCATCCAAGTGCGCCATCTGTCACGATCCGGACAGCACCAAGGCGATCGTCGGACCGGGACTTAAAGGCCTGCTCAGGAAGCCCGTGCTGCCAATCAGCGGGCACCCCGCGACGGTAGAAAGCATCCGCTTCCAGCTCAAGCAGCCCATGGGCCGCATGCCATCCTTTGCTTATTTGTCTGATGAAGAGATGGAAGACCTTATAGCCTATCTCAATACATTGTGAGGGATCGGCAATTCACCCTATCACCTCGGGGGAGTAAGGTCGCGTTGGGATTAAATATTACCTGTTGACAACGATGTAATTACGTCTTTGCCAAGTCGCTACGTTCATTAGTATCAGTGAACCGAGCTATTGCAGAAGAGCAAGTGAAATGTTCGTATGCAATTTTCACATGGTATATTGCATTGAAATATTGTCAACACGGCTGCAAGCTTGTTATATATGGGTAGAGCATAAAATTAAGCTTCCCCATTAAAGCACAAACAAAATTATTTTCAAGACTGCCCAAAATAGAAACCTCCTGCTAAGAATAAGTTTATCTGGAAAATAAATTCTTTTAAGCAGGAGGTCTCTATGTGCTATGTAGATGATATCAGACTTGAGCAATTACGGCTACTGAAGAAAGAAATTCGTGGTTCGGAAGAGTATTTGATCATTGGGATTGATGTAGGTGTAGGCGATGATGATAAGAATGCTAAAGAATAACAATTTCCTCACAGAGTTTTGATCTAAACTCAAATACAAACACGCACACGCGGCAATCGAAAAGGGTGCCGCTTTCTGGTTGAAATAGTGGAATTGCACTTCTTCGAAACCATGTTAAGATCATCCTGTACTTCGTAGTCTTATCGTTTCTAAATCTTATCAACTTTATCCGGAATTAAACACCTGATTATACCCCACTGATACCCATGCCATTACCCACCCGTTGCCTCATAATAAAATGTTACCGGAGGAGACCTGTAGCTTTGGGTTTGGTTTTAGTGTTTGAAGATCCTATTCAGTTTCTCTTCCATGACATTTCAGAGGTCAAAAGGGTTTAAGGTTTTGTAATGCTCCTTGAGTGATTGTTTGATCTCTGCAGAGATCTCGGGAGACTCCAAGACTCTCTGGTAAGGTGTTTTGGGTTTATCATAGCGTTTCACGGTCTTTGGAGCAACCCGTTTCTTCTCGATCAGTTTCACCGAAGGGGAGAAGAAGTTAAGGAACAACCGCCACTCGGAGGTTAGAGGGCGTTCATAAGAGGAACAAAACCCGGACGGTCCAAGCGGTCATAGCCGATCCATTGACGCACATGGGTCCAGTTCTTCTGTTCCACATGGGCATTATCGTCCTTGTGATAGGCCCGGCTCCTCGTGAACTGAACCGGCCGGG
This sequence comes from Nitrospirota bacterium, assembly GCA_035625205.1. Classification (GTDB taxonomy): domain Bacteria; phylum Nitrospirota; class UBA9217; order UBA9217; family UBA9217; genus JAJYKN01. The sequence continues at coordinate 4,943 of DASPQB010000037.1, forward strand.
TCCTGTTCTCGGTCAGATAGCGAAGCAGGTGATAGTTCAAGAACTCACTGCCGTTGTCGACATCAAAGCCCCTGATCGGGAACGGCAGGGACTGTTCGATATCCTTGATCTGCCTGATGACATCTTGGTGGTTTTTGCCCCAGACAGCGCGCTGTTCAGTCCACCCCGTAGCGATGTCCACGCAGTCGATAGTATTGACAAACGTGCCGTCAACCGTGCTTCCGCAGTGGGCAACGGTGTCAGCCTCCAGAAACCCTGGCCGGGATTCATCCCATTGATTCATTTTCACCGGGATATGGCGCTTCAGGAGCGTTCCCGGCTTGGTCGTACTTCTGCCATGAGTGGCATACTCGGCACGAACCGACTTCAATATCCGATCAATGGTCGGCGGAGATATCCTCAGTAACCCCGCTGCGAGTTTCTCCGAGATGGGGCCATAGGTCTTGATATATCCCGGCATCAACAAGGGAATGATGGCCTTCAGCCGTTTCGAGCATAGCAGATTTGCTGCCTTCCAGATACGCGTCAACGGTATCCGGAGCAGACCGGGGTCATAGCTCGGCTTTCTTCCGCGTTTAGCCGGAGTTTGTTGTGTAAACCGACGGAAGGTCCGGAGCAGCCGGAGCGCATGCTTGCGGTGATAGCCGCAGGTGGAACAGAATTCATTCAGGATCGCTGTCTTTATCTTCCGGGAGGCAGCCCGATAACGCTTGACAATAACTGCCAGATATTCCCGTTTTGATCGCGGGCTCATAGGAACGTACCCTCCTTTTGGGGGTATAGTTCCGGTAACATGAATTATGAGTCAACGATCTATTTCAAAATTCACTTGGGTAACATTTTTTGTGAGTCAATTCGGTCGGCGACTTCTGGAGGAATTGGCAAAACTTGATGTGAGCATCAACGAAGAAAAGACTCGTCTGGTAGCTCTGACGAAAGAGGATAGCTTTAGCTTCCTTGGATTCGATATCCGGAGAGTCAGAACGCTGAGTAAGAAGTGGGGAATCCTGATCACACCATGGGTAAAAGCACGGACGAACCTCCTGAGAAGCATGAAGGAAGTTTTCCGGCGATTCATCTCACAGCCGGTACATCGTTTGATTGATCTGATTAACCCGAAGCTTCGTGGCTGGGTGAACTATTTTCGCATAGGTCACTCTAGCAGACATTTTCAATACATCAAGGACTGGGTAGAGAAGAAGATAAGGCGACATCTTATGAGAGCTCGAAAACGTGCAGGCTTTGGCTGGAACAGGTGGAGTAGAATCTGGCTGTATAAGAACCTTGGTCTATACTCTGACTACAATGTTCGGTACTATGGACTCGAAAGCGCTGCCAGCAAATAGGCATCATAACCCTTGGGGTGAAGCCAAAAGGAAAGCATAGTGCGGGAAATCCGCATGCTGTGTTTGACGTGGCGGGGATTGGAAACGTGGTGCAAACCAACGCGCCTGTCCTCGACCCTACTGATGAGGGGGTCCTGGAGATAAAGTGTGGGTGGGTTAGGGAGGCACTGTCGACCGAAAGGGACAGAAACAGATAGGCCCTTCCTGCAGCCACTACGCCAGGGCTCCACTCTACGGTGCAGCCTGGAACGCCAGGGTCGCAGAGAAAGTGAAGAATCCGCTTGCAGTTTTTAGTTAATTGTAAATTCTGAATTTGTATGGGTGGTGCTCTGTTAATCTCGTAGAGGTTCATTCTAACTTTGTTGGAGACCATCTTATGTTTGCAGATTGCGGATTAGCTTCGTCGCTTCAACATGCTTCTGACTGATGAGTGCAAGACAATCGAGATGTTGAAAAGAAACCTCCATGTAAGTCTCAGCTCTACAGTCGATTCTTATCTGATTTTTTTTCTACCATCACGATGAATTTTTAACACCATGTCTGTTAAAGATTATGATATAATGATTTACCCGTAATATAAATTCACGCATACTCGGTAGCGAGGCTCTTTCTATTGCAAAACATAATGGCCAGATTGAAATCTATGTCTATCAGAGCTCAGTTACTCCTCCTTGCTTTCATTGTTGCCATCCCGGCAGTGGCCATAATCGTGTATTCCAGCATCCATGTGAGAGAAGAAGCAATATATGATGCTCGCATAGAGACGCAACAACTTGCCGACAATATCGCAGCCGAACAGCAGAATCTCATAAGCGCTGCACGGCAGTTGATTACCGCTCTAGCTCAGCTGCCTGATGTCAAAGAACAGAACAGAGACCGGGTTCAGCCTATTCTTCGTGATATACTTAAGTTAAACGACCAGTATTCTGACATTTTTATCGCAGATCAGAACGGTCTGGTCTGGGCGTCTGCCATACCTATAAAATCTCCCTTTATCGTATCCGACCGTAGATACTTTAAAAATGCCGTTGCGAGCGGCCAATTATCCACCGGCGAGTTTATAATCAGCCGGGTAACGGCACAGCCAGTCTTCAGCATCGCTTATCCCCTAAGAAATGAACGTGGCGCGATTGTCAGTGTTATCGTCGTTGGATTCGTGCTAGATGCTTTCAAGCATGTGCTTGAACGCGCGAGGCTGCCTTCCAATACCAGCTTTGTCCTGCTTGACCACAAAGGCATCATACTGTATCGACCCATCAGTCCCGCGGAATACATAGGGAGACAATTCAATCCCGAACAGTTCAAGCAAATGCAAGAGGGCCCTGATGTCTATACCTATTCCAACGTCACAACGATCAGCGGTGACGAACGCATCCTGACCTATCGAAAACTACAACTGCCCGGTGAGCAGTCGCCGTATATGTATATACGTGTAGGGATCCCCATCACTGTAGTCCTGGCAGATGCGAATAAGATGCTGAAACGGAACCTGGCGATCTTTACCTCGTTTCTAGTGCTGGCAGTTTTTTTCTCATGGGTTGTCGGCAAACGCTCGATTGCGGACCGCGTCACTTTGCTGGAAAACGCGTCGAGAAATCTGGCAGGAGGTGATCTTCACATCAGGGTTTCCGACCTTGTCGGCGGCGGTGAATTGGGCAGGCTGGGCCAGACGTTCGATGCGATGGCCCGACAACTTTCGCAGCGGGAACAAGCGCTGGTCGAAAGTGAGCGGAATTACCGGGATATTTTCAACTCAACCACAGACGCCATATTCGTGCACGATGTCGAGTCGGGAAATATCCTTGAGATCAATAAAACCGTAGAAGAATTGTACGGTTATTCCCAGGAAGATATCCTGCATCGGACGGTACAGGAACTCAGCTCAGGCACGTCCCCCTACTCATTGCGAGAAGCACTAGCATGGATACGAAAGACGTTTAACGAAGGTCCTCAGCATTTTGAATGGCTGGCCAGAAGGAAAAATGGCGAACTATTCTGGACCGAAGTGGTGCTCTCGGCTACACGAATCGGCGGAGCTGGACGAGTTCTTGCGGTCGTACGGGACATCACGGAGCGCAGGCATGCCGAAGAAGCACTACGTCAACGGGACGAGCTATTGCAACAGGCCGTCCGTGTTTCTCAGATCGGCATCTTTGAACACGACCAGCGCACCGACACCATCTACTGGTCGCCGCAGCAGCGGATAATCCACGGCTGGGGGCCAGATGAACCGGTAACCCTGCAGATGTTTCTCGCTCTCGTCCATCCTGAGGACCGAGAAGGCATTGCGGCGTCTATCCAGCGCGCCCACGATCCGGCGGGGAATGGAATCTGGGACGTTGAGCATCGGATCATACGCCGTGATGGCACCGTTCGCTGGCTGAAGGAGCGGTCACAGACGTTCTTTGAAGGTGAAGGCGATGCGCGTCGCCCGATACGAACCATCGGTGCTGTCCTCGACATCACCGAACGAAAGAAGATAGAGGAAGAGCAACAGAAATTTACATCGGTAATTGAGATGAGCAGCGATTTTATCAGTATCGCCGATATGGAAGGCCGCATACTTTACATGAATGCAGCAGGCCTGAATCTCGTCGGCCTCGACAGTATCGAGGATAGCCGAAGAAAGGTGATCTCTGACTTCCTTATAGGAACAGACCATAGCAGGCTTGAAAAGGAAATCTTGCCGATTATCATCGAGAAAGGGACAGGGTCCTGGACCGGCGAACTGGCACTGCGTCACATCAAAACAGGGATGCTGATCCCCGTCGAAATGAATTTGTTCATCATCAAGGACAGGAAAAACGATAAGCCCATTGCACTCGCCAATATCAGCCGCGACGCTACCGAGCGGAAGCACGCCGAG
>DASPQB010000038.1:0-5215 GCA_035625205.1 Nitrospirota bacterium
TTTCCTTGTACTCGTTATTGACCGACTCCTGGGTCAAATACGTTATGGCAGATAAAATCACTAAAGTGGCGAGGATCGTGACTGTCATGCCATAGAGCTTTTTCGACAATGTCATCTTCATCTTCGACTCTCCTGGGGTGAACGCTTAGCACCATCATTGTGTTTAAGAAACCACAGTACCGACTGCGCTGCTGCTTACTTATCGGCAAAATCATTGAATAACTTTAAGGGGGAATTATCATCGATGAAAAAACTCAGCTCATGCAAACGCCCCGTCTGGGGACATAGATCCGGCAACATGAATTATGCGTCAACGATCTATTTCAAAATTCACGTGGGTAACAGGTATTGTGAGTCAATCCGACAGCAATGCATTCCCGTCTAAAAATAACGATTACCGTTAACATCCGAATAGCTTTCCGTTGCATAGTGAATCAGCAACAAAATCCATACTCCAAGCGTCATTAAGTCCGAGGGTTTGTGCCGTGCGGCTTCCAATCGCTTCCGCTTCTTATTCGCCTGTAGATTAATCCCTTCCTCACATACCACTTTGACATGCCCAGCTACTGCATCTTGTGGTAACCCATACTCATCCCGGAAGGATTTATTATACGTTTAGCCGGTAAACAAGAACAAAAGAAATTCCAGGGGCCTGATCGGTATTGAATGAGTCTGTTTTTTCTTTTTCCGTGTGCTACCGATGGTTGTTAGGAAATTCTGGCATTAAACTTGCTGTCATAATGATCGAAAGGACGTGGACCATGCGATATTCACTTAAACGATTTTTAAGCAATGCCAGAACATTGGTTGATCTTAGCTATGATTTCGTGCGAGGAGTTGATTATCTGACGTTGAGCCAATATATTCTTAAAATTAACAAGCATAAGGATATTGATGCGATTCTATATGAACTTTCGAGATGCTTGAAGGACATCCTGAATTATGAACTTTTTGGTTTTGTTCTGAAACAGGGGAATTCAATGGATCTCTGGATAGATCCCAGGATTTACAGCTCACAATTCAAGGATTATATTGTAGAAGATTGTGATGGTCAAAATATTGACTGTATAGTCCATAATTTCGAAAATCAAATAAGTGAAAATAGTCATATTTCTGACAATGTTGATTTGAATAACTTGATTTCTTATATGGTTACCGATGGAACTTATTCAGCTCGGTTATATATTTTGCCACAAAAGAAAATGCTCCTTCATCACAATGCTATCATCAGCACGATCATCAGTTCCATTAATATCGCTTTAGAAAAAAACCTGAATATTCAACAGCTTGAAAGCGCAGCTATCATTGATCCGTTGACGTTTTGCTACAATCGTCGAGCTCTTGATACTTTTGTCGAGAACGATATTGCTTATGCCAAACGAAACGGTACTGAACTCTCGGTCATCATGCTAGATTTGGATGATTTCAAATTGATAAATGATGTTCACGGTCATCTGGCCGGTGATGAGGTGCTCAAGGCAATTTCCAAACTCATCTCTTCCATGGTGAGGAAATCAGACTATCTAGTACGGTATGGTGGTGAAGAATTCGTCCTCGTATTGCCTGATTCGACCTTGTACAGCGCGGTAGAGGTGGCGCATAAGATAAGAAAAGTGATTGAAAATCACCGGGTTCCATTCGACGGGAAAAGCATCGCAATGTCTGCAAGTTTTGGGGTGGCTGCCCTTGAAGATAAACAGGACGGCAGCTTTCTATTACACGAAGCAGATGAGCGGTTGTATCGAGCCAAGTCGTTGGGTAAAAATACTGTTGTTCCCAGTCTTCTTCCCTGTTTCGCCGATATCAACTTTGTATCGCGAAAGCCTGAAAAACGATATGCCGTCACCGGAAGCATAAAATTGCCCGGGAAATAATTTCCTTGAGGGAAGAAATTTCCTGTTTAACCGGAGATTTCCATCGGGTTTTTCCAGTCGGTCTTATCCCATGAAAACATCCCTGCTTGCCTGAGCAGGAAAGCATGCAGTTATTAGGTTCCCCAGGGCAAAGAGTTGTGTAAGCACATCCTGTAAGCGCGGTTTTAATTGGTTTCGATCAAGAGGACAATTTAATAATTGTGGAAATTGCTCCGGTATACAACTAGATTGACTCGATGCACGGCCGAAGTTCCTTCTGCGTTCCTTCTTTCACGACGATCAAGGAGGTCCGGGGTAAAAAGGTTTTTACCCCTTCTTCTCAAGGGAAACAGATAACGGCATCGACCACAAATCACATTACCCCGCTTCTGGAAACTAACGAAGATCTTGCCTTGGCGGGTAAGGTCAGCATAGATTCCACAGATTTTCTCTCGCTTCAGATCATGGCCCTTGAAGCCAAGGTAGAGGGGAAAGTAGAGCTTCGAGAACCATGGCCAAAGCCGCTCACTATCCCGGGAGTCGGTAAAATCCTGCGATTGACCATAGTGCTTGAAACGGGTCCGATCAGCCGCTTTGACAAGGCAGGCAAGTACGCTTCGTACTGACATAAGGTTTTAAGCAGGTAAATCAGCAACGATAAAGGGAAGGGCAGAGGGGAACAAGAAGAATGGCAACAAATACGTTGCCTAGGTTATTTTCGGAGGCAGCGGAACTGACACGGCGCTGTTATCTAGAGGCTCTGCTGGTATATTACAACCGCAAGATGAGGAAGGAAGCGAATACCGTAATAGCATATACTTCGCTCACAAACCGGAGCGGCAGCATACTATGATTTGTGTGTCCAAATGCCGTTATGATTCAAAAAGTTTTTCCGGCATATCATGATGAATAGTTTATTAAAAAGCCTACTTAACCTAAAGATAAGGACTACTTTTGTGAAAAAAAATGCCCTTTACCAATTACAATACCTTATGGTTGCATTGTTAACAGTAGGCATATTTATCCTCGATGTAATTACTTCCATTGGGTTTGTTGCACGGCTGCTATATCTTCTCCCTATTCTGCTGATTTGTAGGACATCAAATAGACGCCATGTCATCGTATTCACGTCTGTTTGCACGGTTCTCTTGTTTGTAGGCCTCATATTGTCTCCCCCGGGTGTGGAGCTAAAATACGAGCTTATGAATTGCCTTCTCGGAGTCCTTGCGTTCTGGCTCACATCAGTATTTTATCTAAAACAGGTGCAAGTTGAGCAGTCGTTGACTGCGAGCGAGGAAAAGTATGGTCTGCTGTTCCAGAAAATCCCGATTGGCGTATTCAACTATGATCCCAGGTTGAAAATCAATGATTGCAATGACAGTTTCATAGCTATTCTGCGGTCACGTCGGAATGTTCTTATCGGGCTTGATATGAATAATCTAAACGATCAGAGAGTATTGCCGGCCTTAAGGGAGGCAATTAAGGGAACGAACGGCATTTATGAAGGATTTTACCAGGCCACAACAAGTCAGGCTGAAATTCATATCAGGATGATGACAGCCCCCCTCTTCGACCAGAATGGGAGTATTACAGGTGGCGTTGGCATAGTGGAAAATATCACTGAACAAGCAAAGATGAAAGATTCCATACGGGAGCAGAAAATATTCACCGACAATCTCATTGAGAATTCCGCAGTTGCGACCTTCGTTCTGGACGCTCAGCACAAAATAGTACTTTGGAATAAGGCATGTGAAAAACTCACCGGCTTCCCTGAGCCCGAGATGATAGGAACCGACGATCAATGGAAGCCGTTTTACGATCATAAGCGTCCTTGTATTGCGGACATCGTTCTTGACGCCGCATTTGACATGCTTCCCGATCTTTACACGACCTATGCTAAGTCGACACTCGTACCGAATGGTTTTCATGCGGAAGGCTGGTATGAGAACTTGGGCGGCAAGGACAGATACATTCATATTGATGCCGCTCCGATCTATGACAGCAAGGGGGAGTTGATTGCAGCCATCGAGACTCTGCAAGACATCACGGAACGTAAGCAAGCCGAAGAGGAAATTAACCGGAACCATGATACGCAAGCGGTTATAAATTCATTATTGCGCCTCTCTCTGGAAAAGGTCCCTCTCGAGGATATTCTCAATCGCGCCCTGGATCTCGTCCTCTCGATCCCGTGGCTTGTCTCTCAATCGAGAGGTGCTATATTTCTTGTTGAAAATGACACTGGCTTTTTGGTTTTAAAGGCCCAAAAAAATCTCGACGAACGGATTCAAAAAATGTGTGCACGCGTTCCTATGAACAAATGCATCTGCGGACAAGCTGCATCAACGGGGAAAATCGTTTTTGTAAATAACGTTGATGAACGTCATGAAATCTCATGCGACGACATCATAACGCATGGCCATTACTGTGTCCCCATAATTTTTTCAGGGAAAGTACTGGGGGTGGTAAGTGTTTATGTGAAGGATACGCATAAAAGCAAGGAAAGAGAGCAGGAATTGCTCATGACAATCTCAAACACCTTAGCCGGTATTATCGTTCGCAGGCAGGCTGAAGACTCGTTCGTAGAAAGCGAGAGGAAATTACAAGCAAGCGAGGAGCGGTTGCGGGCAGCTGTTGGCGTTTCTCAGATCGGCATCTTCGATCACGACCAGCGTACTGACACCATCTACTGGTCGCCGCAGCAGCGGATAATCCACGGCTGGGGGCCGGATGAACCGGTAACTCTGCAGATGTTTCTCGCTCTCGTCCACCTTGAGGACCGAGAAGGCATTGCGGCGTCTATCCGGCTCGCAAACGACCCGGCGCGGGATGGAATCTGTGACGCTGAGCATCGGATCATACGCCGCGACGGCACCGTCCGCTGGCTGAAGGAGCGGTCACAGACGTTCTTTGAAGGAGAAGGCGATGCGCGCCGCCCGGTACGAACCATCGGTGCGGTCCTCGACATCACCGAACGCAAGAAGATAGAGGAAGAGCAACAGAAACTTGTATCGGTGATCGAGATGAGCCGCGATTTTATCAGTATCGCCGACATGGAAGGCCGCATACTTTACATGAACGCAGCAGGCCTGAATCTCGTCGGCCTCGACAGCGTCGAGGACAGCCAAGGAAAGATGATCTCCGACTTTCTTAGGGAGGCAGATTACAGGAGGCTCGAAAGGGAAATGCTGTCGAATATCTTTGGGACCGGGACCTGGACCGGGGAACTGGCACTGCGTCACATCAAAACAGGGATGCTGATCCCCGTCGAAATGAATTTGTTCATCATCAAGGACAGGAAAAACGATAAGCCCATTGCACTCGCCAATATCAGCCGCGACGCTACCGAGCGGAAGCACGCCGAG
>DASPQB010000039.1:0-4657 GCA_035625205.1 Nitrospirota bacterium
CTGCGTAGGTATTGTTGATGAACAAGTCATCGCGGCTGTCGATGATCTCTTTTAATACTTTTGTGATTAGGCCAACAGGGCCGGTCCAGCTCGGATCCTGCTCCTCCATGATAATGTAGAGATTGATATCGTCCTTTTTCCATATTTCGTATTGATACTTAAATAGGAGCCGTGAGGGGTCCTTCGTGCCGTACACGATGTCAACGAGGTCGAACTTGCTCCGGTGCTCCTGTACATATGCGATAGGAGCACGCAGGGGGGCCAGCCCCAGGCCGCCGGCGATGAGCAAGATATGACCGTCGTGCATCTGTTCCATCGGGAAGCTTGTGCCGAAGGGACCGCGGATGCCTACGTGCATGCCGCGCTGAGCGCGGGCGAGAAACCCCGTGAGATTGCCTGCGGTGCGGATGCAGAGCTCGATGTCCTCATGATTGCTCGGTGAAGAAGATATTGAAAAAGGCGCTTCTCCGATACCGGGTGCCTCAAGCATGATAAACTGTCCAGGCCGGAAGGTGAAGTGTTTGCGGTCGTCATTGTCAATGATGCGCACGCGATAGAGGTTCTCGAAGTCAGTGAGCCGGTAGATACTGGTTATTTCGGCTTTGTAGGTATGTTCAAAGCTGCCGAGGTCAGTCTTGCGTTGCCATTTCCTGGTAGGTATCACTTCATGGAAAGGAAGTCGATGGTTCATGTTATTTTTTCTCTCCACGTACACTTGCAATGACTTCGGGGACTGTGATACCGGCCAAACAGGACTCACCGCACCGTCCGCAGCCTACACAGAGCGATTCCTCAAAGGCTTCTACAAACCCGCGATGCTTATGGTAGTACCGATACTTGAGTCGAGTTGACCGTTCGGGCCGGAAATTGTGTCCACCGGCGACCTCAGCGAAATCGATAAGGTTGCAGGAATAGAGCGTTTTCTTCTTTTGCGCCTCTTTGAGGTCGACCTTGACGGTTTCCTCTACTCCATAACAGTAACAGGTCGGGCAGACGTTTGCGCAGGTCCCGCAGGCAAGGCATTTGTCGCCCCATTGTTTCCAAACCGGCGATTGAAACTCCATGTCAAGGATCTTGGCCAGGTCGGAGGTATCGACATGGGCAGTAAACTGCCTATTCCTCTCGTCGACAACCTTCATGTAGAGGATATGGTCTTGTTCATCCGGTTCAAAGGTCTTTACAGATTTTAGAAAGTTATATGCTGTTGCTGAGAGGATCTCCACGAAATAGCGGTCACCCAAATCGGTGAGAAACAGGTCAAAGCCATGAGTCACGCTGTCTGCCCCCATGGAACGGCAGAAACAGAACGGCTGGGGCCGGCAGTCGATGCCAATGATAAACATGTTGTTTCGCTTGGCGGCATAGTAGGGCATAGGATAAACACTGCCCATAAGAACCTTGTCGAGCTTGTTGAGCGCATTGATGTCGCAGGCATGGAGGCCGAAAAAGACGTGAGGACGGTCGCTGTTGTAGCTGATGTGCTTTCTCCAGTTATCGCCTTTGAACTCGAATGAGGCGAGGTCTTCCCGGTACGGGAGAAAATACCGCTTTGCCGGCAGTTTCGTGGTGCCGTAATCAAGACGGAGCTTTTCAAACTCGGTGACCTGTTCGAAGGCAAAAAGCGTATTGCCATTCCGGTCAGTACCTGATTCGATTGGCCCGACAGTTGTATTTTCGAGTATCATTTGGCCAAATAGTGTTCTTAGCTCATCTTTCTGCAAAACTTTAAATATCATGATTCACCGTGCATTCCATCGTTTTTTCTAAAATATCGTCAGCAGAGTTAGGCTTTGTCTTTCTCTATAGTATAACATAGAAGTCTATGGATATAAGGCAGTAATCAAAATATTAATCCTGTTTTGGCCGGAGGGGATGCCCTCTCCAGGTTATCTTGGCTTAATCAAATCGATTGACTCGTTCTGTATCAAGATAGTGCATTATTTGCCAAAAATGTATATAATAGCCACATGAACGAGGCGACTGGTAAGCCGGATAAAAAGGGAGAGGCCCCTGTAACAAGCCAGCATATTGAGCATGATATACCGCTCGACACGCGGCTCTTGTCTGAGGCAGTTATTGAACTCAATATTTCCCGAAAAAACGTAGGTATTTATCCACCGGGCCACATCCAGATCATCAAAAGCATTGACCGGGCTTACGTTATTCTTCAAAAGCTGTTTGAAATCCGCGATGAAATGACCCTCGGTATCGCAAAGAATACGCTTCTCGTCGGAAATGATTATCTCGATGAGAAAAATCCGGTATATCGGGACTTTGCGCTTTCGATGAACCAGCAGGGAATCGCAGCCGTTACGTTTATGCATGGCCTCGATAAAGAGGAACTCGTTCGTTTTCACCGAATTCTTACGACCAAGTCCGACGACATCAGGGCTGCAGGCGGGATCGAAAAAGTCATGTCTAATGCAGCTATCCCTCATATTAGAATCGTTGCCGTAGACTACAGCAGTTTTCACGTTACCGAAGAGCAGGAGATAAGCGGGGCACGTGCGCGCATGGAAGAAAAGGGCAGTGTCGATATCTGGCAGGATTTCGTCTCCCATCTCTCTGACGGAACGTTGGCCGCCCCCGGTAAAGGCATTTCTATTGTTGAAACGCAGCAGATTGCCCCGGCAGAGCTTGCGCGCCTTCTCAATGAACGCAGAGTTGATGCGAACAAGGCAATAGAAAGTTACGATCAGATCATCTCCACCTACGTGCGCGGTGCAGCAGAAAAAAAACAGCTTACCAAAGAGCAATCTGAGACTCTTGCGCGAATGAACGCTCTTTTGAAAGATCTTCACCCGGAGCTCAGGAAACAGTTCCTGTCCGTCGCATTTAACCGGTTATCTTCCCGGACAAATGTGCCTGGAGACGTAGTAGAGGTTCTGGGTGGATTCACAGATGACATGGTTATCGAAATGATCGGACAGGCAAGTGCGGAGGGCAGAGAGATATCGCCGTCCCTTGCCGGTCTTGTAGGCAAGCTTACTCAGGCACAAAATGATATTTCGAATAAACAAGCTGTTGAAAAAAACAAACAACCTTCTAGGAGTTTTGTCTCGCCCGATATCCTGCCTGAACATATCCAGAAACTGTTTGATCGGGAGAAATATGAAGAGTTTGTGAGCGACGAATACCAAACCATGCTGAAACAATTATCGAATGAAGTCACGGTCACAGTCGAGCCGTTTCCACTAGAGGACTATATTAAAACGCTAGAGGACGATCGCCTCGATTTTCAGATTGGCCGGGCGCTTCTTGCGTTTCTAGAAGAAAATATTGAAGAAGAGGATTATAGGGAATTCGCGCAAAAACTTATTGCTATCATGCCTCAATTTCTCGACTCCGGGAATTTTGAGCTGCTCTGGGATATTTTCGAAACACTTCGGAGGCATGCTTCGGAAAAACCGGTTAGTGGCATCCGCGTCATTGCCGAAGAAACCAGGAAGTTCTTCACAAACCCGGACTTCATCATTCGGGCACTCAGGGCTTTTGAATTGTGGATGCGTGACAAAGGCCAGGAGGCGGTCGGTTTGATCCAAGCACTTGGTCCGGATACAATTCCCGGATTACTCGACATTTACAGCAAGGACGAAGCAGTGGGAGGCAGACGCGTTCTTTTCAACCTGCTCTGTCTCTTTGGCGAGACGGCCGTGCGCGAAGCGCAAAAAAGACTTCGAGATCCGCGGGCATACTACATCCGTAACCTTCTCATCTTGATAAGACGCGCAGGGACCTCTTCATCGATTCCCTCGATCAAACCGCTGCTGCAACATCAGAACCAGATGGTGAGGATAGAGGCGCTCAGTGCCTTACTGAAATTCAAAGATCCCGACGCGGTGGCTTTGCTAAGGACCACGATCCATGACAAAGACCCTGACTTTGCCGCCGAAGCCATTGCCCTGGCAGGGCAATACCGGATCGGGGACGTGACCGCGGATGTCTTGTCGAAACTCAAGCGTGTCATCCTATTTGAGACAGACTACAATGAAAATGAGGAAATCATCAGAGTACTCGGCAATATCGGTGACCCGCAGGCAATTCCCGACCTTGAGAAACTTGCCAAGGCTTCATGGTCGCTCTATCCGCAAAGCCTTCTCCGGATGAAAGAAACAATTTACAATTCTCTTGCACGTTATCCGCGGGAGAGCATTTCCAAACTGGTCAAGATCGGTGAACGACTGAACAGCGATACGATTCGAAGGATCTGCAGGCAGATTGCAGAGAAACAGTAACGGTGGCCGCCTGGACGGTGTGGTAAAAAAGTTAGCATCAAACAGGATAATTAATGGAAGAGTATGATTTGCACGAAGGGTTATCGCGGGTGATCTCACAACTAACTGCTGCTGTGATGAACACCAGCCTGTATTCACCGACCCATCCCCAAGTGGCTCAGTATATCGACAAGGCGAATACTGTCCTTACGGAAATACTTCAACTCAAGCCGGAGATCACGATCTTGTTGATCGGCGATGATCTCGTTGCTGACAACCGGCAAGTCGTCTCGACCGGGGCAGCATCGTTTGTGACAAACTTCATAAGAATTCTGAAGAAAAAAACGATCGAGCGAATCACTTTCATCTCGGGACTTCCAAGAATGGAGCTCCAGGGGTTTATTCAGGACCTTGCAGCCCAAGATGCGACCTCGATGCGCTCC
>DASPQB010000040.1:0-7131 GCA_035625205.1 Nitrospirota bacterium
AATACTTTATCCCGAGGTGCACGCGGATGCCGTCGGGATGAAGGTAGGGTTTGACATAGTCGAAGTCCAGATCGAAGCCAATATCGCGGTAGAAGTCGCGATAATTATAATCTCCGGGATATCCTTCCACGGAACTCCAGACCTGTTTGGACGACTCAATGTCCCTGCCAAAGGCGGCAACGCCGGAGCGGCAAAAAATCGGCGCATACACCCCGTATTTTGGCCGCGGCGTCGCGTGAAAAATCCCGTGAGAATCCGTAAAGAAATACCGAAGGCCGGCTTCGCTGAGGATCTCGTCCAGACCCTCGTAGAATCCGCATTCGGGCAGCCATATGCCCTTCGGCGGCCTGCCGAGATGTTTTGTGTGGAACTCGACTGCGACCTTGATCTGTGCCCGAACTGCCTTTTCATTCTTCATGAGCGGCAAAAACCCATGCGTAGCGCCACTGGTGATGATCTCGATCTTGCCCAGGTCCTGGAACAGGCGAAAAGCGTTCACCAGGTTTCGTCCATATTTTTCTTCGAACACGTATCGTGCATGGCGAAACAGGTCGAAGTACATGCGTGCCAGGGTGTTGAATTCCGGTTCTTTCTTCGTTCGCGCAATCTCCTTCTCAGCAAGTTCGATCAGCCGATCAATGTGCCGGATATAGCGTTTTTGGAGCAGTGTATCGCTGAGCATGGAAATGAGCGTGGGGGTCAGACTCATGGTAAGGCGGAAGTCTACACCGTCGCTGACAAGCCCCTCAAAAACGTTGATGAGCGGGATATACGTTTCCGTGATCGCCTCATAGAGCCAATCCTCTTCGAGGAACCGGTCATGTTCGGGATGCCGCACATAGGGCAAATGACAGTGCAGGACCAGCGCCAGATAGCCTTTTTCTAGCCTGTATCCCTCGTTCACATGTTTTCCCCTGTCCCTGCGAACGGCACGATCTCTTTTTTTAACCATCCAATCGCCTTTCCTGACGTGGACACGCGAGCACTCAAGAGTGCCTGTTTATCAATGCCACCTGCAAACCGTCCCCCCCTCCCCTCAAGGGAGGGTCTACTGCATCAAGCCCCTCCTTTGGCGGTGGAAGAAAAGGGGATCGTCTCGTTTATGGCTGGAATAAATAGTATAGAGATGCAAATACGTTGCTTCGTGGTTTTTGAGCTGTGTAGTTTCAACATATACAATGTCTTTGCAGCCCTCGCGCCTCTCTTCCACTTTCTTTATCCAGAGATTAAGCCTCTTTCACGGATGAGGAAGAGGCAAAAGAAAAGTCCACCCGTCTTCGGATGGACTTTGCGAGCTTCCTTCAGAATGGAACCTATCCTCCCCAACGAGGTCCACGGGGGTCAGGACTTCTGCTTCTGTTTCCGCTTCTGCCGTTCGCGGGGAAACAAACCGGGCGAAGAGATCTCGAGCAGGCGTCGACGCCGCACCATCTCCTCAAGTTGCGGAGACGATAAACCGCTGCGCATGCCTTCAGGATAGCCGTAGAGCTTCCAAAACTCCTCGTCAGCAAGCATCCATTCTTCGTCTATTTCGTCAGACACCGTATCAAGCGGCATGGTGATGTGGTTCGACCGCGCGAGCGTCAGGAACCGTCCTTCCGGAGCGAGCAGTCCAAGGTCCGCGCAGAACGAATGACTCGGCCTGCCTAAGTCGAAGTACCAGTTTCCGGTCCTGTCAACAATCTCCTGGTCGAAATACCCGATGGCATTCCGGCCGTCGAACTGCACGCCGGTCACGTCATAGATGCGAAGGCAGAGCTTGCTGCCCCAGCCGAACCATGCCCGCTCCCGCTCGATATGCGCTTGCGTTGCTTCCCAGTAGACATACGCGACGAACGGATCGCGCATCATGAGTACGATTTTGTCTTCTCCGTAGCCCTTCGGTAACTCGCCATCTGCCGCCATGAGCTCCCGCATGGCAGGCCCGGTATAATACTTGGATTCAGACACGCGCTCCTGCGCCAGCAGCGATTCTTCAACTTCCGGGGCAATTTTCCATTCGTGTTTCGGGACGGTCACTTTTACCGCTTTACCCGAAGCAGGATGTGGTCTGGTTGTTACTATCGGCTCTCGCACCACCGGAGTCTCGATCGTTGCGGGTTTCCTTGTCAGCACTGATTTCCGACTCGCCATCTTCGTGACCGTTTTTACTTTCTTGACCGCTCGTTTCGTTGCTGCAATTCTTTCCTTGACTGCGGGTTTTTTAATCCTTTCCGACGCCAGGAGAGCCGTGACAATATCGGCCTTCTTCCCCTGTGGAGGCAGGGACACTTTCTTCTTCTTGGCCAGGGCTTTGAGTTCAGCCACAGTCATTGCTGATAATTCTGTTTTCGTCATCTCAAATTCCCCTTTCCTTATTGAATGCGCGTCTGTTTACGACTAAACTATAGCATAATTGGCAGTATTGTCAAACTGATTCCGTTCTGCTCCGGACAGAAATAAACGATAATCGCCTTTGTATTGCATACGGAGATCCGCATACACGGTTAAAACCGCATCACTGCTGTTTCATCCGGGAGTCCGGGGCAGCGGGGAACTGGGGCTGCTTTCTGATCGGTTTGTATTCACGACACTACGCACCGGGTCGATAGAATCCACTGGACGAATAATTTATAGCAATCTCTTGTTATTCTTTTTGTCAACGCGTAGTTTAGGGAACGGAAGTCCAGATTCTCGCCTTCCGTCCTCTCTCTCCCCTGGTCTTATGGTAGAATTGAATTATCCATAATAAAGGACTCATTTTATCCCTTTACCCTTGTGGTGTGTCAAGAGAATAGAAGCCAGTCGTTAACGATAAGAGTTGAATCTGCTGCCGGATACCGCTTTAGTAGCATCTCGCAAGAGCTGGGCCTCAGGAGCCGAACACGAGGTGGTCAAAAGCACTTTGAGGAAGGTCATGATCAGATGAGAAAAGCAATTCTCGCCAGGCAGGCAACACCGGATGGCTTCATTGAAGGGCCCTACGGTGAACTGAATTGGGCAATGAAGGATGAGGAAGAAACGTGGAAGGATGTTTTTGATCCCCAAAGATCTGCGGATACCTTGCTACTCGGGCGCGTGAAGTATCCAGGTTTTGAAAAAATACTGGCTTGCCGCTCTCACATACCCATCAAGTCAAAGAATGAAATGGGATATGCACGACTTGCCGATAAAATGCAAAAAATCGTTTTTTCAAAAACGATGAAAAAAGTGGAACGGGAATCTACAAGGATCGTTCAAGATCATATTACTTACCGAACAAATCCCAAGAAAGAAACAACAGGCCGGGAAGGACATGGTGCTCTTGGGCAGAGGCAGCCTTGTATCGACATTCGTGAATCTTGGCTTGATTCACGAGTGTCACCTGATCATGAACCCACTTATTGTAGGGGGGAGGAAAACCACTGTTCAAATACCCGATCAAGAGACATGCCTTGAAGCTGATAAAGACGTTCAAATCGGTGGAAATCGTACTTCTCTACAACAGGGTCCCCGGTGCTTGAACCAAGAAACAGCAGGTGACGTGGATGTGCTTGGCCAGAAACGCCAAATGCGGAGCTGTTCGCTTGGCAGTCATTCACTGCAAGGTGAACGACGCAAGGGGTTACTGTTCAAATCTATCCGCTTTTATTATGTGGTAGTCCGTTTCTTCAGCGTTTCAATCCGCTATGCCGGTCCAGGGGAGAAAGGGAATGAGAAAATTATTCGAATTTAATTTGGTGACTCTTGACGGATATTTCGAAGGACCGAACAGAGATATCGGCTGGCATAACGTTGACGCTGAATTCAATGATTATGCGGTCGATATGCTCAATTCCGTAGACACGCTTATATTTGGTCGCGTGACCTATGAGCTCATGGCTAATTATTGGCCGACGCCGGCTGCGATGAAGAACGATCCTATCGTCGCCGAGAAGATGAACATGCTACCCAAAATTGTTTTCTCAAGGAAAACATTGGACAAGGTCGAATGGCACAATACCAAACTGGTAAAAGATATTATTGAGGTAGATATAGAGAATATGAAAAGAGAGCCCGGGAAGGACATGGTGGTCCTGGGCAGTGGCAGCATTGTGTCCGCGTTTGCGCAGAGAGGTTTGATCGACGAATATCGGATTATGATAAATCCAATTGTCCTAGGCGATGGCATACCGCTCTTCAAAGGCATAAAGGACAGAATAAATCTGAACCTGATAAAAACAAGGACGTTCAGAAATGGGAACGTTCTGTTGTATTACCAGCCTGACCGAAGAGGATCCCCCGGCGAGTAAGAACAGTAAACGCCTGCTGCAGCTTGCCCCATCCTACCTCGGTGTCGACTGCTGTTCTCCGTATCAATGGGGCTGCCTTCATGTTCCATGGCCCGCAAAAGGTGCGGAAGCAGCTGGATTGGATGGGTATCCAATCCGGTGTCACCTGTTTTTTTAGCTTCCAGCCGTGATCTCGGAGTTCGGTGGTGGAATTGCGTGGATGTTCGTATGATTCGTGCGCAGTTCGTTGCGCATTTCCAGTGCCGATAGTTATTCTTCCTCGGCATGCGCCGAACAAAAATGCCGGGGGAGGCCGAAAATCTGATATTTCCCTTCGTTCCTGATGGCATGCAGCGCGCTGCTGCAGATGTCAAGGAAGTTGAGCAGACAAGAACGTCACGGGAAGAGGTGGTGCCCATACATTTCAGACCTGCATAAACATAAAACGTTGTGATGAAATGAAGATTTCCAGCATGCCCGTGTTCCGTGGTGAGCGCTTACGCTTATCGAAAATTTTGATGCTGAGAGAGATCCGCAAAACCCTTGGGTCATTCACTCTACCGTACAGCGAACAATATCCTATCCCTTGTAGTTAGAGAGAGGAGCAAGCGTTATGACAGAAAATAATATCCGGGCCCACAAACTAGCATCCATGCAATTCTTGCAGCTCGTCGTCGCGGGCCGCATCAATGAAGCCTACCAGAAGTACGTGGACTTGCAAGGAAAACACCACAATCCTTTCTTTCCTGCAGGCTTTCCTGCGTTAAAAAAGGCTATGATCGAGAATCATGTCCAGTTCTCGAGTAAGCAACTCACCGTCCAGAACGTGCTCGGCGATGGCGACCTGGTGGCCGTGCACTCCCACATCATGCTGCGTCCCGACGATCCAGGGATGGTGGCCGTGCATTTGTTCCGCTTCCATGGTGACAGGATTGTAGAAATGTGGGATTGTGGGCAGCCTGTGCCTGCAGATACCCCGAATAAGGACGGAGCGTTCTAGGGGATCAGATCATGAGAAGAGCGATCTAACCGAATACGTAATGCCGGACAGGGTCACGGAATGCGCGGGCATCGACTAAAAAACTGGCTCGGATGTCAGAGTTTTAAATTGGGGATCAAGGTAGCAGTAAAGTGAAAATTCGCTGCAATCTATGTCGGCAGCACTCGGCTCCGGGGCAAAAGACCTATGTGGTCTTTACAAAAACCTGGTCGCCCATGACCAATGACATAATGTGTGGCGGTCGGAGGAACGGTTTTCTCAAGTCTTCGTTTCGACGACTGTGGGAAAAAGTCGGGCAGAGGAATTCAACGCCGGTCGATGGCCGTTGCTGAGCCCTACAACAGCTCCCTTTCCCCGGCTTTGATTCAGTTCCCTCGCATGAGGGGTTTTGAATAGGTGGGGCCGGGGAGAACCTTTTTGCTCGTTGCGCAGCGACCATTCCATATCAAAAGAGAAGTTCTTCTTGCTCTTAGGTTTTTTTACTTCCTTCTTTGCACCTTGCCGGGAAGCTGCCATGCCGCATCACCACCTTTTGTAAGAACCACTCCTTATCCCCGCGTCAATCACTGTTTGTACCGTCCTGGCCGCCTTCAACCGGACTGCCCTGATCCTTATCAGGCTTTGCTGCATTTTTATGAGGTTTCCGCTGCCTTTTTTCCTCCTTCTTTTTGTTGCTTCGCAAGTTCCTTCTGACGCTTTTGAAACGTAAAATTCGGTTTTCTCACTGAATACGCCCTGGGGAAGATATTTTAGAACTGGGCCACACCTTGCTGTGCGCGGAGCGGCCAAAAGATCATCCTACAGCGCTCTTCTGCCATGATAGCTCGTCTGACCACTACGTCCACTCAGTTTATGCCTACGTGCTCGATGCAGGGAGTGCTTGCGATGGCGTTCCCGGCCGCGACCCCGAACCAAATGGCCGCGTGTGCTTGAGGAGTTTGCGTTTTCGCTTCTACGCCGCCTGCTTCCTCTTTTTTTTCACCGACGGCTTTTCATAGAAGCGCCGCTTCTTCATCTCCCGAATACACCGTCGAGCTGGAGTTTCTTTTTCGGGGTCCGCAGGGCCTTGTTTCGATGTACCGGGACTGGTCCCTTATCTTCAAGACCTTCCTCGACCGCCGTATCCGCCTCGATTACCCCTACGGCCGGACCGCGAATGACCGCCCTCCGTCTTTGGCCGAGCCTCGTTCACCGTGATCGTCCGATCCATGAAGGTAGTGCCGTTCATGGAAGAGATCGCCTTGTCCGCATCCTCGTCCGCTGCCATTTCCACGAAACCGAACCCCTTTGATCTGACGTTCGTCTGATCGACGATAAGCGTCGCGGACCGCACCTCACCAATCTGCGAGAATGCTTCCCGGAAATCTTCCCCGTGAGTGCTATACGATAAATTCCCGACATAAAGTTTTTTTCGCCATGTTGCCTCCCATGTGAAATTATGTTTGGGCTGATGGTCATTACCGTCTAGCGCGTTACATCTTGTCTGCGGCATGCCGCACCTCTTAAGAGGACCGCTGAATCGCGCCGGTGTCCGCAATACCGCATCGTTCGTTCGCCAACCAGGTATGCTGTCGCTTTTTAAGTGAGGAACGGTGAGAGCAGGAGGAGTCAGTGATCGATGATGAGGCGCGGAACACATCCCGTTCTAAAACGAGAAGGCCTTGCCGCGCTTGTAGTATGTTTCATTAAATCGTTTTCTCCACCAGTTACGAGGGTTCTTCGAGCATGGGAGGGGGAATTACCAATATAGATCTTTAGTAGTATATAAACATATGGGGATGGTGTAATCGATCCAAAGCTAGGCAAAATGCCGCCAAGACCATAATCCTATTGCCAT
This sequence comes from Nitrospirota bacterium, assembly GCA_035625205.1. Lineage (GTDB taxonomy): Bacteria > Nitrospirota > UBA9217 > UBA9217 > UBA9217 > JAJYKN01. The sequence goes on from DASPQB010000040.1 coordinate 7,067, forward strand.
GCGCACAAAAAAACCGCTGTCTTCAACAGAAAACAGCGGTTATTAGAAAGTTCGAAATGAACCCC
>DASPQB010000041.1:0-7619 GCA_035625205.1 Nitrospirota bacterium
TTTATGCAGTTCCAGACTCGCTATGGATCTGGCCGGACTCCTCATATTCTCGCGGTTCAGCCGCCCCACAAGGCTCACCAATGTCTTAGTCCAGGGAAACATCTTCAGGATATCTTCTCTCTGGTCGTCAAGTTCTGGACGGTTCATATTCACAAAGCCCACATCGTTTGCTCCGAAGTCGAGGCAGAGTCTCCGGACATCAGCAGACTTGAACATTTGATTCCTCGGGTCGGACTTCAGGCCCGCCTTTGATTCGTTCCTTTGATAAAAGCGCTTTACAGCAGGGTGCTCACTAAGATCCTGCATAATATCCTCCTTTTGTTGTATATGCAACAAGGAATGCAAAATAAATCAGAGTCCGTTTCTCTTAACGCGGCCTAGACGCTCGATCAGTAAATGCACGGCCTTCACCCCCTCCTCTCCCAGCATCTCCGATGCCTCCTTCTGGGCCTTTTCCCATTTGCTGTAAAGTTCAGCCAGCAGTTTCTTCCCTTTCGGCGTGACGGTAAAGACCTGGGAAGGACCGTCTCCCTTGCCGCTTTCTATCCATCCTTTTCTTCTCATGCGTTCAATATTACGGCTGACCGTCGATTTCTCCATCTGAAACCTCCGGCATATATCGCCGGGTGTAGGCTTTTCGGCCATGGAGAGCATTATCAAGATACCTGCCTGATTGACCTTGATGCCATGGGATCTCATGGCCCTGTCATAAATGCCGGTGATAACGCGGCTGAGGAGCCGCACGCGGCCCGCAAGGCATTCCCTGCTCACCTTCTCGACAATCTTCAATTTCTCCTTTTCCTTCACTTGCATTTCTCCATTCACCATGATCACGTTGCATATACAACTAATCTACCAGAATGCATGTCGCTTGTCAAATCGGAATTCTGGTGATTTGATTCTTTCAATTTGATTCGTTCTTGCTCATTGAGGGCAAAAGGAGACAAACCTTCTATCGGACCTGCTCGTCCCTTAAATGCGCTGTCTAGTGTTCAGTTTCGGGTGGACATCGCGGGGCGACCTATTTACCTTTGACTAATGATGAGGCGCCAGTCCCTACCTGTTCATTCTTTGCGCATGTCTCAGCAAATCATCTTACGCTGCAAACCGGTGGATGCGCTTCTCTATCTCAGGGCCAATTGTGCGCTGAGCAACGCGGAGCTCGTAGTCAGATTGCAAGCCCATCCAGACTTCAGGCGAAGTGCCGAAATACCTGCCGAGCCGAATAGCTGTGTCAGCTGTTATGGAGCGCCTGCCATTCACGATAGCGCTGATGCGGCCGGGGGGTACGACGATATCGCGGGCGAGCCTGTTAATGCTGATCCCCATCGGCTTCATGAATTCCTCAAGGAGAATCTCCCCTGGCGGAATTGGTTCAAGAAGTTTTCGTCTTCGAGTCATTTCTCACCTCTAATGGTAGTCGGTTATTTCAACGTCATAGGCGTCTCCGTTTTTCCAGCGAAGGCAGATCTGCCACTGATCGTTAATCCTTACGCTATATAGACCCTTGCGATTGCCCTTTAGAGCCTCAAGACGGTTGCCGGGTGGGACTCTGAGGTCATCAAGATGTTTAGCCCGGTTTAGGTACAGAAGCTTTCGCCGTGCAACTCGCTCAATTGAACGGAATCTCGGCACTTCCAGATCATTGAACAGCGCATCGGTCTTGGCATCGCGAAAGGACCGGATCATCTTTTTTAAACTATTACGCTCCGCGTAATATGTCAAGCGTAAAGCACCCTGTATTAAAAATGTCGGCCGTTTTGGCAATTTGATTCCTTCTTGCGGATGGTAAGGGGGGAGCCGAAATGTGACTAGAATGAAATTTGTTATAGTGAGTTTATGCTATTTGCCACGTACTCTGATTTTTTAATGACATTTCAACATCCGTCGATCAGATAGGAGACCTTCTGGATTGACTCCACAAACAAGCCTGCTCAAACATTATATTTAGTAGAAGCGGTAACCGTTATCTTGCTCTCTCACTATCCTAGTCCCCTGTCACTTTTGAGCCGCTCCACTGTCGCAGAATCGTAGCAGATTTCCGCTCTTCAAGCAGAAAATAGGGGAAAGGACCGAAAATACCGAATCGACTATTGCTCATTTATCTTAATAAGTCACGCCCAAATCGTTGCCAGTGGCCCATCTGTCAAAATGTGCCCATTTCAGCTTTCAAGGAGGTAACGCAGCGATGGCGAATACCTGAACCTTTTACTTCCCTGCAATAAACTGTTTTTATTCTCTTCCACATAAAACCAAGGTTGGCTGACTATTCCGGCGAAACCTGCGGCTCGTTCCGCGGCAAATCTGCCACATGTTCCGGTAAAATCCTGCCAGGAAAGGCAGAGGAGAAAACACAATTATTGACGCCGCAAAGGGTTGCTTGTTTCATCCCATACAGACCATAGCTCTTTCGCGGGATTCACCGACACCGTGCAAAAAATGACAGCCTTATAGATTCTGGGTTAACTCCGCACATATGAGAAAAAGCATCGGCGCGGCTTTCATCCCGAATCAGGCACATATTGGATTTCCGTATTGCGGAGACTATTGCCGCAAATATTGCATGGCGGAATCACCAGATACGTCCGGGCTTTAACCAAAATTTTTAAACGTTCCAAAAAAAACACTTGACAAAGGCAAGTGCATTCTGGCACTATTGATAGCGATTATCATGACCATCAATAAATCTGTTTTTAGCAACGCGAAAGATATGCTTCGAAAGTATGTGGCAGCAAAGGGACTGCGTAATACCAGTCAGCGAGAAATAATCCTCAACGCATTTCTGTCTGCCGGTAAACATATTACTGTTGATGAACTCTTTGAAAAAATAAGAGAAAAAAACCCCGAGATCGGGTACGCCACGGTTCATCGGAATTTGAGATTGATGTGTGACTGTGGCATCGCCGACGAAATAAAGATCGGTCAGGGGAAGACGAGGTTCGAACCCAAGTTGGATCAAAAGCACCATGACCATCTCATCTGCCTAAAGTGCGGACAGTTTACCGAAGTCAACGACGAAAAGATCGAAAAGCTGCAGGACAAACTTGCTGAAGTAAACGATTTTATTCCCCAAAGGCATAAGTTAGAAATATACGGTATTTGCAAAAAATGTAGATAATTATTTTTTTTGGAATATTAATGATAATGATTCTCATAATGAATAAATTCAGCATGCCGGGTTCCTTGCCGAGGAGCAATATTTGAAATGACAAAACAATCCTTAGAGGAGGTAATCGAATGCCTGTCATTAAAAGCCATCCGCAGCGAAAGCGCTTTGCTATAGCAGGGGTAGCCATAATAGTTTTTACATTTGGCATCGGATTGGGTACTCGCATATCTAGACTGTCCGGCCACGTTGCCGCGCAAAATATTGCTGATGCCCCCGCGCGTATTTTCATTCATCAAGGCGATAGGATAGTCGTACCCCAGGGTTCATCGCTGAGGTCGCACCTGGTTATACAGCAGGTTGTTGAAAAAAACAGTGCCCATTCGTTACAGTTGCCAGCTGCGGTCGAGGCAGACCCTGCTCGAACGGTGAACATCCTGCCGCCGGTAGCGGGTAAAGTGGTTAAGCTCTTGGTGCGTCTGGGCGATAATGTTGTGAAGGGACAGCCTCTTGTTGTAATCGACTCGGCCGACCTTGCGCAGGCTTATGCCGATGACGACAAAGCACGCGACGCACTGCATCGCGCCGAACTTACCCTGAAGCGAGTTCGTGGTCTGCAGGACGCTGGTGCCGGTGCCCTTAAGGATCTGGAGCAGGCCGAAAGCGATTATGCCCAGGCCATGGCTGAGTTCAATCGGGCCGAAGCGCGACTCAAAGAAATCGGCGTTCCATCCCAGCCAAAAGATGGTGTTCGCCTTTTGACAATTGCCTCACCATTGACCGGAAGCGTTATCACACTCACTACCGCTACCGGTGCGTTCGCCAACGATGTGACAGCCTCGCTCATGACGGTTGCCAACCTTGATTCAGTCTGGGTCACAGCAAATGCGCCTGAGGCGAATATTGAGAACATTGCCAAAGGCCAGCCAGTCGACGTATCCTTTCCAGCCTATCCGGGCCAGGTTCTTCACGGCAAGGTCTCATTTGTAAGCAGCGTGATGGAACCGGACACGCGACGCAACAAGGTGCGAATCTCTTTTGCAAATCCTGGCGGCAAGCTCAAACCCAATATGTTTGCCAAGGCGAACTTCAATGTACCGCAGAAATCAGCGGTGTTCGTCCCGAATTCGGCATTAATAATGGATAACGACAGCACCGTGGTTTATGTCGAAGTTGCACCTTGGACGTTTGTCAGGCGTTCGGTCCTACCCGGTTACAGCGATGGAGATGCCACCAGCATCGATCAGGGGCTGAATCCGGGCGAACGCATCGTCGCCAAAGGAGGGGTACTTCTCAATGATTGATCATATCATCAGCATTTGCCTTCGCAAGCGGTTTGTGGCACTGATGGTGTCACTCCTGCTTGCTGTTTTCGGCTATTACTCTTGGGCAAGAATGGCGGTCGAGGCCTATCCAGACATCGGCGATGTCACAGCACAGGTCGTGACCCAGGCTCCGGGGTTGGCTGCGGAGGAAGTGGAACAACAGATCACCATCCCATTGGAACGGGCCCTTGCCGGTACCCCCGGCTTGGAGACCATGCGGTCAAGCAGCACCTTCGGGCTTTCAATTATTCCCATAGTATTTCGCGACGGCATCGACGACTACTGGGCGCGTCAGCGCGTCACTGATAATATCAGTCAGGTCACTCTACCACCAGGCATACAGCCGGGCCTTCTTCCATTAGCCGGTCCTACAGGAGAAATATACCGGTATACGCTCGAGTCTGATACCAAAAACCTGATGGAACTTTCCGAGATTCAGCGATGGATCGTCATTCCGGCGCTTGAGCAGGTGCCCGGTGTAGTCAGCGTCGCCAACTTTGGGGGCTTTACGATGCAGTATCAGCTGGAACTGGATCCTGTTCAGCTCCAACGTTACGGCATAGGCCTGAACGACGTGATTACGGCTATCAGCAACAATAGCTCTAATGCAGGGGGCAGTCGCATCTCGCGCGGCGAGCAAGGCTATGTTATCCGCGGCATCGGTATGGTACGCACACTGGAGGATCTTGGCAGCATTGTTGTCACGCAGCGTAAAGGCGTGCCTATCCTGGTACGCGACCTCGGCAAGCTGACTTACAGCCATCAGGAGCGAGAAGGCATTCTGGGCAAGGACTCCAACCCTGATGCCATAGGAGGCATAGTAGATCTGCTCAGATATCAGAATCCGTCCCAGGTACTGAAACGCCTTCACACCAAAGTCGCGGAGCTAAGCAAACAACTTGGTGCCATGGGAGTACATATTGTTCCCTATATAGACAGAGATGATCTGGTACAGGAGACTGTGAGGAAGGTCTCTCATACCGTCCTAGAAGGTATCGGGCTGGTGTGCATCGTATTGATCCTGTTTCTTGGTAGCCCTCGCAGCGCCTTGATTGCGGCGGTGACAATACCACTGGCCCTGGTCACCGTTTTCATCGTAATGCACATTACGAAACTGCCGGCCAACCTCTTCTCTCTAGGCGCTATCGACTTCGGCATCATAGTGGATGGCGCGATCGTAGTTACCGAAGCAATCCTGAGAAAGCGAGAAGCAAATCCTTCAGCCCCCTTGAGCGAGCAAGATGTTTTCGCTGCAACAATACAGGTTGCCAGACCAATTTTTTTTGCAACGCTCATAATCATTACAGCCTATCTCCCTCTATTTGTGTTTGAGCGTGCCGAAGCTAAACTCTTTTCGCCAATGGCTTTTACTGTAGGCTACGCACTGTTTGGTGCGCTTCTGAGCACTTTCACACTGATTCCCGGTCTAGCCTATGCAGCCTTCCGCAAGCCTAGGCCGGTCTTCCACAATCGGCCGCTGGAGTGGCTGCAAGGCATCTTCCGCATGGCTCTGGACCACATGCTTGCCATGCCAAAGACCGCGTTTATGATCGGTGGTGCCGCACTGCTAATCGTGATCGGACTGGGGATAACCACGGGCCGGGAATTCCTGCCCGAACTGGATGAAGGCGCCCTGTGGCTGCAAGTGCAATTGCCAACAGGATTGTCTCTTGAGAAGGCAAGCGAGATGGCGGGGGAACTGCGGCATACCCTGCACCAATTCCCTGAAGTATCCTACGCCATCACGCAGCTTGGCAGGAGCGATGACGGTACCGACGCATGGACACCCTCCCACATCGAAGCACCAGTCGGCCTGAAACCCTATAATACGTGGCCCAAGGGCGAAACCAGGGAGACATTTCTTCGTCGGCTCAATGCACGCTTGCAGCAGTTGCCAGGCTTCTCAGTCGGTATCAGTCAGCCCATTATCGATATGGTCGATGACGCTATCGGCGGCGCTCATAGTCCGCTGGTCATCCGTGTTATTGGCAACGACTTCAATGAGCTGCGTCGCATCGGCGGTGAGATTGTTAACGTACTGCGCGGCATTCGGGGCACAGCGGAAGCGTCCATTTTTCAGGAGCCTCCCATTCCGCAGATAGCAGTTAATATCGACCGCTCCGCTACGGCCCGTTATGGCATCAACGTATCCGACATTACTAACCTGATACAGACAGGTATAGGCGGCGCGCCTGTCAGCACGGTCTATGTGGCCGACCGCACATATGGAATTACCGTGAGGTTCCCAAAAGATACTCGCGACAGTCCGGAGGCAATGGGCAATCTAGTCCTGAACACATCTGACGGCGCACAAGTCCCGCTTTCCCAGGTTGCCAGCATCAAGATGCAGAGTGGCGAAAGCACCATCACGCATGAAATGGGCCACCGGGAATTGCTCGTGCGGATCGACCTTCGGGATCGGGCCATGTCCGATTACCTGACGGAAGCACAAAGGAAAATCGACCGGTCTGTGCATTTTGACCCTGGTCAATATCGTCTCGAATGGGGCGGGCAATTCGAAAATCAGCAGCGGGCCCAGGCCCGGTTCATACTGATCTTGGGCATTGTGTTGGCGCTGATGGCGGTCTTTCTATTTGCCGAATTCGGTAAAATGCGGCAGGCAATATTGATCCTTGTAGTAGTACCGCTTGCGACTTTGGGTGGCTTGATAGCGCTTCATGTTACCGGTGAGACGCTAAATGTCGCCAGCGCCGTCGGGTTCATCGCGCTGTTTGGTGTGGCGGTGCAAAACGGCATCATCATGATATCCAACATTAACAGGGTACGTGAGCAGGGCATTGCACTGCGTGAGGCCGTCTTGTCGGGTGCAGTGGAACGTTTCCGGCCGGTTCTCATGACCGCCACCGTAGCGACTGTGGGGATGTTGCCCGCAGCTTTGGCCACTGGTGTCGGCACCGATGTGCAACGCGCTCTTGCAACAGTGGTGGTGGGCGGCCTGATGGTCGCTACACTGCTCACACTGTTCATCCTCCCGACTTATTACTTCGCCCTTGAGCGATGGGTAGAGCATCGTCATACTGCGGGCCAGCCAGTCTTGGAAAAGGAGGCTTAATCATGCTGCGGGGGATCATCATTACAACAGTGTTCACTACAATACTGGTTATGACCGGGTGCGCAGCTGGGCCTGATTTTAAACGCCTAACCATGCCCACCGTGGATCGCTATAT
>DASPQB010000042.1:0-8324 GCA_035625205.1 Nitrospirota bacterium
GTTTTCTGAAAGATGGCTTTTCAGGAGGTGAGATTATTTACGCCATTGAAGTGAGCGAACAATCCTCGACACTGATACCTGCACAGACGTGCCCCAGAAAATCCGGCTCCTTCCTACCTCGGTCAGGACGCATCCGGTTCAAAGCAGGTGTCTGTTGAGTGACAGGAACTGCGTCAATCTGAACAGATTGCATTATTTTTTCGTTTTATCTCCGATCAGGTCCTTCACTTTACTGAAAAAACCTTTCGCTAACGGAGAAGACTCCTCGGTGTTCAGACGATCGAATTCCTGGAGCAATTCCTTCTGCTTCGATGTCAGGTTCGACGGCACTTCGACCACTATCCTGCACAGCTGATCGCCCGTCCCCCCTCCGCGCAGATGGGGAAACCCTTTTCCACGGAGTTTAATGATATGACCCGGCTGCGTGCCGGCCGGAATCTTAAGCCTGGTACCGCCACTCATCGTGGGTACTTCGATTTCCCCCCCCAGAGCCGCCTGGGTGAAGGTAATCGGGACGTCACACACGATGTTCTGCCCTTCCCGTTTGAACAATGCATGGTCTTCGACTGTGAGAAAGACATACAAATCTCCCGGCGGTCCGCCGTAGGAACCCATTTCCCCCTCGCCGCTCAAGCGAATAGTATTGCCTGTCTCCACTCCTGCCGGTATTTTCACAGAGAGATTCCGCTCCCGTTCGACCCGCTTCCGCCCTTTACAGGTGTTGCAGGGATCCGTGATGGTCCTGCCTTCCCCATTGCATCGGGAACAGGTGCGGCTTATGCTGAAGAAACCCTGCTGCGTACGGATTTGGCCAGCCCCGTGGCAGGCCGGACAGGTCACGATGCCATCCTTCGTCTTGGCCCCGGTTCCGTCACAGTCGGGACAGCGTTCCCACCGTGGTACGCGAATTTTGGTCGTCGTGCCGAACACAGAGTCTTCAAAACTGATCTTGAGGTTGTACCGAAGATCGTCTCCTTGCGTCGCCCGGGCGCGACCGCGTCCGCCCCCGCCCCCGAAGAACTCCTCGAAAATATCCCCGAAGATATCACCCATGCCAGCGCCGCCGAAGCCGGGACCTCCCCCGGGCTGCGCACCCGGTGCGACTCCGAACTGGTCGAAATAAGCGCGTTTCTGCGGATCGGAAAGGACCTCATATGCCTCGTTGATTTCTTTAAATTTTTCTTCAGATTCCTTGTTACCCTGGTTTTTATCAGGATGGAATTCCTGCGCAAGCTTCCGGTAAGCGCGCTTGAGCTCGGCTTCAGTCGCATTCCTGTGAACACCCAGCAGTTGATAGTAATCTTTGGCCATAGGCGATTATATATGCCTTTTCTCTTGCAGAGACGCAAAGAGCGCAGAAATCATCCTGCACGTCCTCTCTCTGCTGACCTTGCGTTTTGCAAGAATTGTTTTTTTCATAAAAAGAGGATAGCGAACGGCACAAGGAACCTTCCCTGCCGATATCGCTATCCTCGTCGTTTCCCGTGAAGCGTTACTTCTTGTCTTTATCCACTTCCTCAAACTCGGCGTCCACTACCTTATCCCCGGGCTTGCCTCCGTCTCCTGCGGCCGCTCCGCCTGCTGCTCCTGCTGCCTGTTCCTTGTTCACCTTGGAGTAGACCTCTTCCGCGAGCTTGTGCGATGTTTTTGCGAGCTCCGCCACGGCCTTTTTAATGGCCTCTACATCCTGGCCGTCCTTTACCCGCTTTGCCTCTTCAAGCGCCTTCTGAATGTCCGCGCGCTCCGTATCGGAAAGCTTGGAACCGTAGTCGGCGACGGACTTCTCTACCGAGTAGATGAGCGTGTCGGCCTCGTTCCTGACGTCGGCGACTTCCCGCTTTTTCTTGTCCTCTGCCGCATGAGACTCCGCCTCTTTGACCGCTTTATCAATCTCGTCCTTGCTCATACCGGATGATGCAGTGATTTTGATGGACTGCTCTCTGCCGGTGCCAAGGTCTTTTGCAGTCACATGCACGATGCCGTTTGCGTCGATATCGAAGGTCACTTCGATCTGTGGGATTCCCCGAGGAGCAGGCGGAATGCCTACCAGCTCGAAGCGGCCCAGAGTCTTGTTGTCCGCAGCCATTTCGCGTTCACCCTGAACGACGTGGATCGAGACGGCGGTCTGGTTGTCCGACGCGGTAGAAAAAACCTGGCTCTTTTTCGTCGGGATTGTCGTATTGCGTTCGATGATCCTGGTGGTAACAGCGCCCAGAGTCTCGATGCCGAGGGAAAGTGGCGTGACATCGAGCAGCAGCACGTCTTTTACCTGGCCGGTCAGAACCGCACCTTGGATGCCCGCGCCAATGGCCACGACTTCGTCCGGATTTACGCCACGGTGGGGATCTTTCTTGAAGTAGTCCTTAACCGTCTGGATGACCCTCGGCATACGCGTCATGCCGCCTACGAGGATCGCCTCGTTGATCTTATCAACGGTCTTCCCGGCGTCGTTTAGCGCCTTTTTCACGGGATCGATGGTCTTTTCGACGAGGTCGCCCACCAGCTGCTCCATTTTCGCCCGCGAAAGCTTGTAGAGCAGGTGCTTGGGACCAGCCGCATCGGCCGTCACGAAGGGGAGGTTAATCTCCGTTTCAGCGACCGATGAAAGTTCGATTTTGGCTTTCTCCGCAGCCTCCTTCAGTCGCTGAAGTGCCATCTTGTCCTTGCTCAAGTCGATACCCTGGTCCTTCTTGAACTCATCGGCAAGCCACTTGATGATCCGTTCATCGAAGTCGTCACCGCCCAGATAGGTGTCGCCGTTCGTCGATTTCACCTCGAACACGCCTTCACCCAGCTCAAGAATAGAGATATCAAAAGTGCCGCCGCCAAGATCGTAAACAGCGATGGTTTCATCCTTCTTCTTGTCCAGTCCGTAGGCCAGTGCCGCGGCCGTGGGCTCGTTAATGATCCTCAGCACGTTCAAGCCGGCGATCCTGCCCGCGTCCTTCGTGGCTTGTCGCTGGCTGTCGTTAAAATATGCGGGCACGGTAATCACTGCGTCACTCACTTTTTCGCCCAGAAAATCCTCGGCTGTCTGCCTCATTTTTTGCAAGATCATTGCTGATATCTCTGACGGGCTATATGTCTTACCGCGGACCTCCACGTGAGCGTCTCCGTTGGAAGCGGAAACAATCTTGTACGGCAAATGCTTCATCGCCTCCTTGACCTCGATCGAGTCGTATTTCCTGCCCATCAGGCGCTTGATCGAGAATATCGTGTTTTCGGGGTTCGTGATCGACTGCCGCTTTGCGATCTGACCTACCAGCCGCTCACCGCCCTCGGTGAACGCCACTACCGAGGGGGTTGTCCGGCTCCCTTCAGAGTTCGGAATAACGACCGGTTCCCCTCCCTCCATGATCGCTACACAGGAGTTGGTCGTACCGAGATCAATTCCTATAACTTTTGCCATAATTTCCTCCTTGAAGTTATTCTCGTAGACGAATATCTATTATTCTGGGGCGGAGACAGATGCTCTGCTCGTGCGAAGTTCTCCGCTTCACTCATTCACGTGTTCTTCCATGCTTTCTGTCTTGTTTTCGGCCGCAGGTTTCTTGGATACGCTCACCCTCGCATGCCGAAGCACCTTATCGTGGTAGAGATATCCTTCCTGGAACACCTGTACCACGGTATTCTCGGGGACCGCATCGGTCGTTTCCTGCATGATGGCATCGTGTTTAGAGGGATCGAACGGTTCTCCCTGCGAAGCAAAGACGACGATCCCGAACTTTTCAAGCACATCGCGGAGCTGTTTATGCACCAGTTCCACGCCCTGCCGGAGTCCGTCGTTGCTTTCGCCTGCCTCCGCCGCATGTTTGATTGCTAACGAAAGGTGATCGAGGACGCTGAGGAGTTCCCGCGCCATCTGCTCATTCGCATACTTCCGGAAATCTGCGAAATCACGCTGCATACGCTTGCGGTAGTTGTCGAAATCTGCTGATGTCCGTATATACTTATCGTGTTCCTCAGCCGCTTCTTTGGCCTTCTGCTCCAGCGCCTGAGTCAGTTTTGCAATGTCCGCCGACACTTCCGCGGTATCCTCTGCTTGTACGTAAGAATCCAATTCTCCGTCCTCTTCCATGAGATTATCTAACTCATCATTCATCGCTCTAGGCCTCTCTGAAATCGTTCACTCAGAAGCTTCGATAGAAACTTCGCCGTGTAATCCACGACGTGGATCACTTGCTTGTACTGCATTCTCGTCGGTCCGATAACGCCGAGCGTGCCCACAACGTTCGAACCCGCTTTGTAGCTGCCGACTACCATGCTGCAGCCTTGCATCTCGAAAAAGGGATTTTCCGATCCGATAAAAACCTTGATGCCTTGCGCCGAAACGCTCCGGTCGAGGAGCTTTAGCAGTTTGTACTTGTCCTCGAATGCTTTGAACAAATTCCTCATCTTTTCGACATCCGCGAACTCAGGGTTCTGAAGGACCTGCGATGCCCCACCTATGTACACTTTTTCGCTTTCCCGCTCTCGTACGTCCTGGCTGGCCCTATAGGTCTCGTCCATCAGCTTTATGAACAAAAGTTTTTCTTCCTCTAGCTTTTCAACCAACCGTTTACGAACCTCGGCCAACGTCCACTCTTCAAGTTCCTCATCCAGATAGGCGCTGAACATGTTCAAATCCTGCTGCCGGATGCTTTCATCAAGTTCAATGAGTTTGTTCTGGACGATGCCCGTAGAGGTCACAAATATAATGAGAACCTGTCGCCCGCGCAACCGAACGAACTCTATGTGCTTATACGATGCTTCTGCTTCGCTCGGTGCAACAACAACACCGGCGCAGTGAGACAATGCGGCGAGGAACAGGCTCGCCTCTTCCATGAGCCCCTGCAGATCATCACTGTGCAACTGAGGAGCCTGCTGCAGGTGCCCCTCGATATCATCGTTGTCGTTCTCGATGCTGATCAAGCTGTCAATATAATATCGATACCCGAGGTCAGTAGGAATTCTGCCTGCCGAGGTGTGCGGATGGGTTAATAATCCCATCTCCTCAAGCTCGGCCATAATGTTCCGGAGCGTTGCGGAACTTACTCCGAAATCGTATCGCTTCACCAGTACAGTGGAGCCAATCGGAGATCCACTCGCAATATAGCTGTCAATGACAGCCTGCAAGACCTTTCTGTTTCTCTCATCCAAGTTCATACTCCTCATTGGCCTTGAGAACGAAAAATAGAACCTACTCTCATTAGCACTCGCTACAATAGAGTGCTAATAATGTAACATATGAGTGATTTCGTGTCAAGGTGATATTAATGATTGTTTATGATTCATTAACTCTTTATTTTCCCGTTAAAATATCAACGATTACTGGACTCCTGGACAACGAATAACAAAAAAACCATCCCTTGGAAGACTTTCCGGGATGGTTTTCTAATTTTACCCCTGCACCCTCTTAGAATTCAGCTGAGCTCCATTTCCTCCCTTTAAATCAAGCTGCTTTCTTAGCTTCAGTCTCAATCAGCTTTTTCTCTTCTTTCGGAGCTTCAATTTCTATCTTCCGCGCTTTCGCGATTGTTGGAGCCGGCAGGGTGATTTCGAGAATTCCATTCGAGAATTTCGCCTTCAGTTCTTCGGTCTTTACGCCTTCAGGCAATACAAAACGCCGCTCAAAGGAACCATAGGCGATTTCTTGATAAACGTAGTTCTCTTCTTTGGCGCCTTTTTCAGATTTACGTTCCCCCTTAATGATCAGTTCTCGGTCGGTGATGCTCACGTCTAAGTCCTTTGGATCTACGCCAGGCAATTCTACCCTAAATACGAGCTTGTTGTCTTTTGTATAGCTCTCTACTAACGGCATCAAGAGCATCGGTCTTTCCGTACGTACCTCTCCACCCCAGAACCGGTCAAAAAGCCTATCCATTTCACGCTGCATTGAGCGAAGCTCCTCAAATGGATTTTCATGCCTCATCATTCTGAAAGGATCCCAACGGATCAGGCTTTTCATAGAAATCCCTCCTTCCCTACCTTACAATTCTTACTATTTCCGGTTCACACACAGTCTTTCTCTTTCTCACCTCTCTTTATGGCTAATAACCTTTCTAGACCGCAGAAGATAGTTTAAATCTTCCCTGCGCTCTAATGCTTTAGTCATTCCTTCTCCGTGATCAATCCTGATAACTAATTAAAATATATCACCACATTAGCACTCTGTCAACGAGTTTGCCAAGCCATAATATACTGATTTATTTGGTTATTATAATATATTTCAGGAAGCTCTTATATCATGTTATCATCTTGCGATGGAGGCTAAAAATGAAAGAAATTTGTCGATAATGCATAGGTATAGACGTCTCGACTTTAGCTCAAATAAACAAAAAAGGAAGTAAGATTTAACTTACGTCCTCTGCGAATCTCGAACGACTGTTTGAATTATTTTTTATTGGTGGAGGAGGCGGTCATCAAACAGTTTGTCCAATGTATTGAATTGACTTAATTATTTTCAATGCTATTTTCTGCATACCCCCTAAATTACTCACGGTTTTTTGATCTTCATATTTGAACCAAGCCCCTTCACTAGTAATAGTCGGATAAAAACATCTTTGCCAAAATGCTCAACCACCAGTGTTATCAATGCCCCGATAGCATCGATATGCCAGTAAGTGCAGCTATCGGATGCGAGAAAATGTCAACATCTTAAATCTGCTATCATGAACTACTTTCCCATTTTATCTCGTAAAGACCTACGCCAACCACGCCCTTAATGACATTTAAATGTTTATCAAGGGGCAATATCTTCGCTTTGTACGCCGTTGCAGAGGCGGCAAGATAGCAATTCGAAAGTCCACTGATTTGCCTTTCCGCTGAAGCGTGCTGGACATCTCTCCGGCAGACTGCTAGAGGTCCACCGACTCATCGAGGAATTCAAAGACATGCCGAAAATCGCGTAAAAACTTCTAGTTCTCTTTCTGACGTGGCGCCCCTAAATAAGCTCGGCAAGGACGATCCCCCAGCAACAGATCCGCTTGTCGTCCATCGGTCCGGAAATAGCACTGAACCATGGCTCTTTCTTCCGGAAGAACTCGATCCATGCCGATGTAGCGACCACTATCCTATCCAAGACGCTTTTTCCCATGTCTGAGCCGATCGGCGGACATCGTAAATTCCATGTCCCCAGCTACCGCCTTGATCCGCTCCTGCTTCTTTATCCTAATCTCATCGCGGATAGCGGTAATAACCGCGTCGGTCTTACTCTTCGCTTTAATCTCAGACACGAGCTCGTCCAGTAGGGTGCTGGGTAAAGTTATGGTTGTTCCCGACATATTATCCTCCACTATTTATAGGCTACTAAATGGCATATATATGAATCTTTTTCAAGCAGGTTTTATAGATGGGTTTTTTGAAGTGAATGTTTTGTAGTACTACCGTTATTGACAAAGCGCTGCCGGCAGTAGCAAGAAAGGGCACTTATGCGATCCGCGAGATCAGGGTATAGACTATCGCCAAACGAGACGTTGCCTTCAAATCGCCTTGACGAATAACTTGACGGACATCATCGCAGACCGAGAACACTATTATCGTATGCGAACTCGTTTCGATTATTGCCATCAACCAATGACATTGCCTTTGCCATCACCCAATTTTTTGCGAGCTGGCAGTAGAATAAGCATGATACAGTTAATATCATTGCCTCTGAGGCCAATATTCAGATTTAAGCATGTAATTATTTCGATTCGTAATAACTAGAGAAGTACATCCTGCAACTCTTGTCGTCTCTACTCATTGAAACGCATAACTTTAGATATTTTGTACTTGTTAGTATAAATACTCCGAATTTCCGCCCCCCAGCCTATCCACGTTACACATTCAGTATTCCTCGATGTCGTGTGTGGCAATACCGAATTATCGTCTCTGCCAGTAAATAATTTGATATAATATCTTCAAATGATCTGAAAACCGTTATTTTTCTCAATAATTCCCATACTAGACCGTTTCGATAATAACTGGCTAGCTTTCCTACACCCAAACTTAACAGGAGAAAAACAATGAGCGAAAATAGCAAGTGTCCGGTAACGGGCAAGACTGGCAGAACCACGGCCAGCAGAGGCACATCGAACCGCGACTGGTGGCCCAACCAGCTGAACCTAGGCATCCTTCACCAGCACGCGCCGGTCTCCAACCCGATGGGCCCTGATTTTAACTACGTCGAAGAATTCAAGAAGCTTGATCTGGCCGCACTGAAGAAGGACCTCTACGCGCTGATGACCGACTCGCAGGACTGGTGGCCAGCCGACTGGGGTCACTACGGCGGACTGTTCATCCGCATGGCGTGGCACAGTGCTGGCACCTACCGCACCGCTGACGGTCGCGGCGGTGGCGGCACC
>DASPQB010000043.1:0-6641 GCA_035625205.1 Nitrospirota bacterium
CATCCGTGACGTTGCCAGAGAAATGATCAGGGCGCTCGGGCACAAGGTTGAGTTTGCGACCAACGGGAACGAAGCGGTCGAAAAATATCAGGAGGCGCAGCGATCAGGACAAGCGTTTGATGTTGTTATTTTGGATCTTACGATTCGAGGCGGTATAGGGGGTGCTGAAACGGTAAAGAAACTCCTAGAAATAGACCCGGAGGCAAAGGTGGTCGTCTCCAGTGGATACTCGAATGATTCAGTCATTGCATCCTACGAGCGTCAGGGATTCAAGGCAGTTCTCAAGAAACCGTACAATATCGATGAATTACAGCAAGTGCTGAAATCGTTGCTTAATACTTAAAAATTATTTGCACTTTAAGCGAATTAGGCTGCAAACTTCAATCGGGATTGTGCAATCCTTTTTTTAAATTACGGGTGCGAGATAGTAGGTGGAAGCCGTATGCTCTAAGTGTGACTCTCATGATTCAACTACAAACACGCACACGGGACAAACGAAAAGAGTGAGAATTTCTATTAGAAACATTATAGTCTTTGATTAAGGGATCCAAAGACTTGTCTTCCTGTAGCTCTCAAAATTGCCAACCTTCATAACTCCAAAGTTTCCTGTCGAACTTCTAGATCTTAACCATAGGTTTTGAATACGCCGACTTATAAAACTAAAAAATTTGTTCGGCTTGTCATTTTTTGGTAAAATTACATTGACTGCGAAACTCTTTTTTGCAATAATCGTCCTGTAACAATGCGTTACCATTCGCAGTCACCTTTGCTCCTTCCATCTTTGGAAACCGCACCACGAGTTTTTAAAAGCCTATTCCCGAGGAGGCCCACCTATGCGTTACCGGTTTGTTCTGTTAGGTCTTCTTCTGCTGATGTTTGTTAAACCTGTTTACGGAGCACAATCAACCATTACCGAGGCCGAGGGTACTGCCTGTATGGGAGACGACAAGTCACGAAAACAGACTGAAGAGGCCGCTCTCTCTGATGCGAAGAAAAAGGCAGTCGAGTACGTATCGACGTACCTGAAGAGCGAAACGCAGGTAAAGAATTTCGAGCTTGAAAAGGACCTCGTGTCAGCGTATGCCAGCGCGAGTGTCAAGGTTATCCAGGAGCTTGATAGATCGTGGTATAAAGACCCAGCCTCCGGGGACTGCCTTAAATTAAAGATCAAGGCCGAGATCGTGCCGGACGAGAAGGCAATGGAGTCACTCTCCAAGACCGCGGCTGTTGCCGATGATCCGTCAGCCCCGCTTTCGGTCAAAGCCTGGACGGATAAGAAGGCATACAAGGAAGGCGAAAAGGTCAAGATCTACATCAAAGGAAACAAGCCTTTTTACGCTCGGGTACTCTACAAGGACGCGAGCGGCAAGACCGTGCAACTTCTGCCGAACCCCTACCGTACGGATAATTATTTCAACGGCGGCACGATGTACGAAATCCCGACCGGCAATGACAAGTTCGACCTCGAAGTAAGCCCGCCGTTCGGCGAAGAGAATGTCATCGTGTACGCGAGCTCGTCCCCGCTCGGCGAAATCAGCACCGAGGCCCGTGGCGGCGTGTACCAGATCATGACACGGTCACAAGACATAGGCATCAAGACGAGGGGAATCAAGCTGATGGAAAAGACCGGAGGAGAAGCGACTGCTTCCGCATCAAAACCAGCAGCGTCAGAGTTCTTTGAGGACAAGGTGGTCGTGAAGACGGGGAAATAGTATTATATTGTTAAATTATATGCGGCTTTAGTATCAGCTTCTCGAAAAATCGGATTAGAAAGGACACCCCATGAAAAAACTGCTCCTCCTTATCTTGACCGGCATTCTCGCTTTCGTCGTTCCAGCGGCTTTTGCCGAACGGGGCGTGAAGGTTAGTGGAAAGGGGGACGCAAAAGCCGTCTCGTTCAAGACGAACTACTACGCCCTAGTGATCGGCAACAACGATTACCAGCAGCTACCGAAGCTTAAGACCGCGGTAAATGATGCTAGGGAGGTAGAGCGAGTTCTACGGGAAAAATACGGTTTCCGGACGAAGCTCCTGACCAACGCCTCGCGAAAGAATATCTTGGGTGCCATCAACGATTTTCGAAGGAAATTGACTGAAAAGGACAGTTTCCTTGTCTATTATGCAGGTCATGGCTATTACGACAAGACCGCGGACAAAGGATATTGGCTTCCCATCGATGCCGCCAAAGACGATGACTCGGAATGGATCATCGCTGACGACATCACTTCAAACATCAAGCGCATTCTTGCCGCGCATGTTTTAATCGTATCCGACTCCTGCTACTCCGGCGCACTGATCCGGAGTGTTTCGCCGGAGATCAGCGCCAAAGGGGGCCGCGCTTCGTTTCTGGCCAAAATGATGGAGCGACAGTCAAGAACCCTGATGGCGAGCGGAGGGAACGAGCCGGTAGCCGACGCAGGCGGACGAGGTAACCACTCAGTCTTCGCTTCCGCCTTACTTACGGCACTGAACGACCCGGACGAGAAGACCTTTACAGCCGAGGAGCTGTTCCATGGTAGGGTCAAGACAATCGTTGCCGGCAGGTCCGATCAGGTGCCGCAGTACAGCAACATCCGGAACTCCGGGGATGAGGGCGGAGACTTCGTGTTCCAGCTTGCCCAGGCGGTAGAAGGCGGAGAAGAAAAAACAGCGACGGACGCGGGTTCCTATGAAGCGCCCTCGCCCGCTGAGAGGCATACGAGTTCCGGCAATTCATATACCGACCCCGAAACCGGTATGCAGTTTGTGTTCGTTCAAGGCGGCTGTTATCAGATGGGAGACACCTCCGGAGACGGGGATGCATATAAAAGGACCGGTCATGAGGTCTGCGTCAATGATTTTTATATAGGTAAATTCGATGTGACCCAGGCGCAGTGGCGGGCGATCATGGGCAATAACCCATCGTACTTCAGCAATTGCGGAGACAATTGTCCCGTTGAAAACATTAGTTGGAACGACGCGCAGGATTATATCCGAATATTGAACCAGCGCACAGGGAAAAACTATCGCCTTCCCACGGAGGCTGAGTGGGAGTACGCGGCCCGGAGCGGAGGAAAGAGCGAGATGTATGCGGGCACGAGCAGCGAGAGCGAGCTTGGCGAATATGCTTGGTATAAAACGAACTCCGGTGACCAGACCCATCCAGTCGGGCAAAAGAGGTCGAACGGCCTCGGCATATATGATATGTCGGGCAATGTGTGGCAATGGGTCAACGACTGGTATGACAACGGCTATTATGGCAATAGTTCCCGTGATAATCCGGAAGGACCTGGGACCGGCTCCAACCGGGTGCTTCGCGGCGGCTGCTGGAGTAACGCTCCGAAGATTGTTCGTGCGGTCCATCGCTTCAGCCACACTCCGGATTTCAGGAACAACGCCATAGGCTTCCGCCTCTCCAGGACGCCTTGACCTTTTGGTTTCTTACCGTTTTACCTTTTGCAGTTTTTTCGCCTCTTCCCTTTGGAGGAAGAGGGGAGCTGTGAGGTCTGATGTTTAAAATCTTGACCATTCCTTTTGATACTTCGACGAAATGCTTTGATAAGGGTATTCTGTACGACTTCTGCGTAAACAGACTGATCAAAAGTCATTTCACGAAAGTGAAGCTTTCAGACAGAAATTGTTGATAGTTTCGATTTGCCGAAATTAATGTTTGTAGGTTAAGTTCGAAGGGCAAGCATTATGAGGTAAGTGAATAATTCTGTTTGATTTGAAGTTTTTAGTAAACAATCCTTCTCCTTCTCAATAGTTGCGGATGCTGGATATTAAAGTTCACTTTGCTATTTTTTATAAGCCTGTTACTTTTTTATTATTGAATCCAATACCCCCAAAATACCCCATTTATTATCGTCGCTACCTCTTTATTCCTGCTATAGTTTAATTACTCAGTTTTCTTTATCTACCAATTAATATATCTCGATGAAGCCAAACGTTGCGCTAGGAGGAATTGAATTAACAACTATAGCATGCACAACCACCGAAGGGTGAGGAACAATCCTCGCATGCTCATGGTTGTAGTAGAAGGTGTTTGCTCTGCGAACAAAAGGGCATTTAAATACGATCAATGATCTGAGAGAACTATTGAATCCCCTATGCCGGTTAAGGGACGACGCTCGCGGGAATAGGGGTTCTCTCCGTAGGGAAAAAAGGCGATTGGTATCTTAAGGACAAGATGAAAGGAGGCCATGGTATGCTAGCTAAAATCATGCTGGTTTCGGCTGTAACGATCGGAGGAGTATTGCTGGCAATGTGGATCATCTCAGAGCGGGGGCGGTTGCTACGAAAAACGACCTGGGCAACGATAAAAGCTCAAGGTTTGAAGAATAACTTGAATTTCAAATCCTTGCACGCATATATTTACGCACGCTGGACCAAGGAGTATATCTATGTCTTGCGCAACATCATTTTCCCGACATCGGATGACCGTGGCAGACAAAAATGGGCTGACCGGTATCATGGTAAAGTGATAACAAATGAACAAGCTCGTGCGGTTATTACCCTAAACAGAGATATCCCCCTGCATGATCTAGAACAGGTTATTCCATATCCCACTGCACGCAATATTGTGTTGAACGGTCCTCCGGATGTGGTCGCTTATGAGTGCGGCTGCAGAAATTCCAAGCAGAACCACTGTTCGCCGAGTCAGGTGTGCATGGTTATCGGTAAGCCGTTTACAGATTTTATGGTTGACCATCATCCGCAGAAAACACGACGCCTTTCACAGACAGAAGCACTTGATCTTCTGGAGCAGGAACACGAGCGGGGGCATTTGCATTCTGCGTGGTTCAAGGACGTGTTGATGAATCGGTTCTACTCGATATGTAACTGCTGCAAGTGCTGCTGTGCCGGTACAGAGTCGATGAATAAATACGGCATGAATTTTCTCGCATCTTCAGGTTACGTGTCGCAGGTGGACACATCGAAATGCAAGGCATGCGGTACGTGCGAGAAGACGTGTCACTTCAACGCGATGTCAGTCGGTAAAACCGCTTCTGTGAACTGGGACAAATGCATGGGCTGCGGGTCCTGCGAAGTGAAGTGTCCCAATCATGCTATCTCGCTCGTGCGTGACGAGAAGAAGGGCCTTCCGTTTGATGTACGTCTTATGGCATAGGGCAGCAAGGACCTGTTGGGACGTAAATATAGGGGCAACAATACCGTTGTGACCAGCTGCACTTAAATTAATATTTAATTTGGCCACACTTTTTAGAAAACCGAACAAAATATTACATGGATGGAGTAAATCTTTCGCGTCGAGAGGGTCTCAAAAACCTACTCTCACACGCGCGTTCCTGTGTAAGTTCCAAGTAGTATTATGCATCTCCCTTTTTTTTAAACACAGTGCATGATAGTAGGTGAAGCTTTGCCGATACGAATGTTACATAATAACGATTTTCTGGAGAAATGTTGATTTTTGACAAGAATTGAAACTCGCGACTTTCAGGAAAATAGATTTGATCTAAATTCCAACTACATACTATAACGCTCCTGTCAAGAAAAAAATTCAATTTGTTTTTATTCAACAGGATAATTTGATCAGTATATTAAAAAACACACCTCTCTCCTTCGGCATTTATGCCGTTATCACTTTTATCGACGAGTCTCTCGCATCCAGACGAACGATATCTCTAATAGTTATGTCGCCTATGCGGCATGCCGTATGGCCGCCAAGATTACCTTATCCAGATTCTATCGTTCAAACGAGAGGCCCTGTATTGTAGTTGACGAGGTCAACTGCCCTCAACTAATCTGAGCCCGGGCTCTCCCGTCGAAATAAATTTTGCATACACCATTATGCGGCTGCTTTTCGTTCTACCCGCTTTTCCAGTTTAAGGTATTTTGGGTCGAAGCACTCCTTCTTTTTCATGAGCGTCCAGGCGATGGTCAAGAGCTTCGCGGCGAGCTTTACCCTCATTTTCGTGCCAATCCCGTTCTCCTTCGCCCGTCCGGCAAGCTTATTCGTAAAATAGGGAATAAAGTCCTTGCTCTTAAGTGAGGCAATGAACGCTGCCTGGTACAACGCACACCGCAGATCTGCCTTTCCTTGTTTGGAGATGATCGGCGTTGCCCTGTTTGACGTCTTTCCACTTCGTTTCGCGCACAGGTCGAGACCCGCCAACCGCAAAACCTGTTTGCTGTTTGTAAAACGGTGGGGATCGCCGATGGCCCCCCAGGACCTTGGCGGAAACATCCGGCCCAAACCCCGGAATGCTCAAGAGGTATGTATACTCCGGAAACGCAAGACAGGCATCCTCAAGTTTATCCTCAACCACGTTGATCTCCTGCCGAACCCGTTTCAAACTGTCTACCGCAATCTGAGCTTCATGGAATGCCGCCTCTCCCATGGTACAGCCAACGGAATTGACCGCGGTCCTCCAAATCGCTCCCACTCTGCGTTCCAGAGCCAACGTCATTTTGCCTGGTGCTACGGTACGGCAGAAGTCATCGTATTCCATTCCAACGATTACGGAAGGATCAAGACATTCCCGCACTACCGCCAAGGCCTCTGATGGTCCATAGTACTTATCCAGTTCAGGGAAATACTGTGCAAGGATATGATTGCGAATATACGTGCTTATGCCGTGCTCCCGTTTCTTTAGCCGCCTCTTGAGTGCGTTTAGTACGCGCACGTTTTGAAGCGTCAT
>DASPQB010000044.1:0-4990 GCA_035625205.1 Nitrospirota bacterium
AGTCTATAATCGGATAAGAATCCTGTGGCTTTTGACCACGAATAGCAGGCTGGGGAAATAGTTCTTATAGATTCATAAAAACGGGACAGAATAACTGTTCCTTGGGTTGACAATCTACATAGCAGGTGCAATGCTCAATGAGTACAGAGGGTTTTTATGCTACCCCTCTCCGATGCTCCCAAATAACTCTCCCTCCATTTCTGTTCTTCGAGCAGGGACTTACCGATAAGTTTCCCAAACCATCATTTTGCTTTTTTGAATAACTCGATAGGCGTGTTCTGCAAAATCGAGATCCCCTCTTTTTGTAGAATCTTCTGCTGATTATAGAGTAAAGTCTTCGGGAGGCATCTTATTAGGAGGGCGACTATAATGGAAGGATGGGAAAATGATCCAATGACTTTCAAAAGAAATCTTCACTCTTTGGCGGTTCTCCTATTAATCGACAGTGAGTCTGTCTGCCTATTTCATGGGCAAACAAGGGGTAGCAATGCAACATTGCTTCCTGAAGTCTGCAGATCCGTATAGACTTTATCCATGCAATGTTTCAAGTAGAAATCCTCAACCTCGAATTTTCATTGACAAAGAGCCTTTCTATCAATTATTTTTTATTGTAAAATACATCCATCTTCCCACCACCTGCTCTCCCCACCACTAAGGTGCGAAAATTTGACAGAAAGGAGGCATCCTTGATGTCTGAGGAGGAGATTTATTCCCGGTTTATAGACTGGCTGGACAAGGGCTGGTGGCATTTGCCTGCGTCGGAATACCTCCTGCAATCCATTAAGGCTTTCTTTACCCCGGAAGAGGCTGCATTGCTCACGGGCATTCCTTTCAAACCGACAGAGCTGAAAGAACTTGCCAATCTCAAGGGCATCCGATCTGAAGATCTGGTGGTAAGACTGGATTCCCTTGCCAGGAAAGGTGCGGTCTGGCGAGCGGAAAGAGACGGCAGCATTTTTTACAACTTGAACGATGCATTCTTTATCTTCTTCAGAGGCCCCTTCTCTGCCTTTCATATAGATCAAGCTGCCGCGGCTATGGCCCCCTCCCTGAACCGCTACGTGCGTGACGGATTAATGGATCAACTCGCTCCGGTCGGTACCAAGCCTTTAAGAACCATCCCCATAGGTGGGACGATTGAAGATCCGCGCAGGATCGCACCTTACGAAGATGTAATGAGCATTGTTGAATCCCAGAATTTTATCGCCGTGAGCAATTGTGCCTGCAGGCAGAGGAAACGAGCGGACTCCAATTCTGCCCCGTGCCAGCACCCGGAAGAGGTCTGTTTACACTTCGGGGATTTGGCTCATTACCTTGTGGACAATGGTCTAAGCCGACAGATCTCAAAAGAAGAAGCAAAAGATATCCTTAAATCCTCGGCAGAGGCGGGGCTGGTCCATGGGATTTCGAACCGGCAAAAAGATGCAGACACCATCTGTAATTGCTGCAAGTGTTCCTGTATTTTCTTCGAGGCCTACCACGTCCTCAAGCACGACAAGAGCCATGATTTTTCGAACTATCGGTTAAGGATCAACTCGGAGACCTGCAAGGCATGCGGCCTGTGCGTGCAACGCTGTCCGGTCCAGGCTCTTGCGCTGGAGGATTCTCCTGTAGCCAGGAACAAGCAGTGTAAGGCGGCAAAGATTATCAATCCCGACCATTGCTTAGGCTGCGGGGTGTGTGTCTACAAATGTCCAACCCAATCACTATCCCTTCAACCTCGTGGGGAGATCCAGGACCCACCCAAAGATGCCCAGGAATGGAGAGCCAAATTGGTCATGGATCAGAAGCAGGCAAAAGCAACTGGCGCAATAGGGGGGAAGAAGTAATCCAATGATGAGGGACTGGCCTGCTTCGGTTGAAGGCGTATAAGAGGACGGTTACATACATAGGCGGCACGGGGAAATTTACTGGTATACAGGGTAGTGGCGAACTTACAAGGATCAATGTGCGCCCCGTCGCAAGGGGAACCTTGCAGGGCTACAACAGAGTAAAAGATCAATATAAGCTTCCTGAATCCTATCAAAGTTAACTTGGTAAAGAGCAACGGCAGGGTCAGCAATGGCCCTGCTTTTTTTATTGCTGCTTTCTAAGCGTAATTATCAACCTCTGATATGGTCTCATTCTCACTCCTTGTAGGTGGAGTCAATAACCCGCTTACTTACCCCTTTCTTCCTGAAGTCATGTTTTTGGCATTTTCTCTCAGAATCCAATACTTCAAGTGGAAATCATCAATTTTCGCTGGGAAAATGGGGCAGTTCACGAAGGCAACTTTCCTCTTGACAACCAATGAGAGTAAGAATATTAGAATATCTTAGTTAACTCAGCTTCTCTCGTTATTACACCAAACTATTGATGGACGGCAAAGTCGTTGGTGCTATTGGCGTTTTGGGGGCACATCGCAGCATGATGGCGTGGCGGCGAAGCACAAGCTCGTCGGCCTGCTCAGGGAGAAGCTCCGTGCGGACGGGATCAGCGTTGGCGAGGTTGTCGTCCTCGGGATCGTGAAGGGCGGCGCCTTCGACACGGGCAGCGCGACCATCGAGCCACGCACCGTTGCCGACAAGTTCTGGGAGATTTACTCCGATCATGAATCCAGATCCGTTACGGTGCCGTGATCTGCCCAATCGGGGTGCCGATTACGGAATCAGCGCGGAGGTAGCGCCGTTCAGCTTCCTCTGCGGCTCCCAAAAAGGAGAGGTTTATGGAGAGAGCGCAGCCTAATGTTGGCGCGGCCAACGCCCTCGGCAGGCTTATAGAGCCCTTGGGACTGACACTCGACGATGTCGGTGGCAGCGTGGATATTTATGGGTACGATCCAGTTTTCCCGAGTTCGGTTCGAATGGGGGAGGCATTTTCAATCGCAGCGATGGCTGCGGCAGTGGGGGCAGCCGCAATTTGGAAGGAAGTGACCGGGACCGGTCAAGATCTGCGCATCGATATTAGGAAGGCTGCGCACGGCATAAACCCGGATTTCACATTTCATCCTTCGATCAATGGGCATCCATACCCGAACTGGGTAGGGAACTTCCACCCGTTTGGCGTATTCCCCTTCAAAACAAAGGACGGCCGCTGGGTTTATCCTTCTGGTGTCTATCCGCATCAACATGTTGCATGGAGCAATTTCTTTAACTGTGGCATTAGTCACGCGAACATTGCGGCGGCGATTTCTCGTTGGAACGCCGCAGAATTGGAAGAAAGCGCAAACTCGAAAGGTCTTACGCTTTGTATAGCGAGATCGCCTGAAGAATGGTTAGCCCATCCACAGGGGAGTTACTTGTCGCAGGAACCAGTGATCGCGGTAAAGAAAATAGGAGAAAGCCAACCGGAGCCGTTCACGCCAGCGAATAGACCTCTTGAGGGAATAAGGGTGCTAAGCCTCACTCACGCGATTGCAGGGCCGGTAGTGGGACGTACCCTAGCCGAACAAGGAGCAGATGTGCTCTGTGTAAATCATTTTGACGACTTTGAGCACGACTGGGTCTACTACGACGCCAATGTTGGAGAACGATCTACATTTCTCAATTTGAAGGATTCAAGACAGAATGAGGTTTGCAAGGAGCTGGCTCGGACTGCAGACGTATTCGTTGACAGCTACCGCAGCCGAAAGATGGCGCAGTTCGGATTCTCTCCCGAAGAGCTCGCTAATGTCCGGCCAGGAATAATCGTTGTGAGCGTTCGCTGTTACGGTTGGGGCGGTCCGTGGTTTGATCGGGGTGGTTTCGATATGCTCGGGACTGCTGCTTCCGGTCTTGCTATGCTCGAAGGGGTAGATGGTGTGCCCTCCATGCCGCCAACCGGCATGCTAAATGATTACATTACGGGCTATTTGGGGAATGCGGGGGCCATGGCCGCTCTTTTGAAGCGGGCCAAAGAAGGCGGAAGCTATCACGTCACCGTGAGCCTGACACGGTGCGCGATGTGGATTCAAAGCCTGGGCCTAGTACCCGAGGCCGAGCGCACCTTCTCAAAGAACCCCCTGCAGCAAGTCTGGAGCCTGCCTCCTAAGGATCTTCCGCGAATCGCACATGAATTGACGCGACGGCTTCTCGAGCCAGAGACACTAGTTCGCGACACACCTTTGGGCAGGGTACGGCGCCTCGCGCCGGCCGTCACATGTTCGGCTGCGCCCGCCTATTGGAGCGATCCAATCTTGGTGCCGAGAGGATCTTGCATGGCCAGCTGGCGCTAAAGGTGAATCGGAGGGCAGCTTCTTCGCTATGTGCGCGGTTGCGCCGCCAGGCGCCTGGGGCTACACCGATCTCCCGTTTGAACGTGGCACTGAATGCGGCCTCGGAGCCGTAGCCAACTCGCTGCACCACATGGAGCATGGCGCACCCAACGCCTCAATGCGGCACGCGGGCGAGTCGGGCAAGGCACACTACGAGCGTATGGACACGGTGATCTCACTCAAAGGCGCTCACTCGATCATCGGTCATGGTGTAATTGTGCACGAGAACGCCGGCGATCTGAAGTCGCAGCCGACGGGCAACGCGGGTGCTCGTGTTGCTTGCGGAGTCATCGGTGTGGCGAAACCGTAGCACTTTGTTTACTCGGACCATGCTGAACGAACCAAAACAAGCAGCATTCTGTGATGCCTACCCAGGCGCTCAACCCGGATACGCAAAAACCTCGCGCCGGTCATCGGCTATGATAATGCGTCGAAGATCGCACACTACGCGATAGACAACGACCTCACGCTGAAGGCTGCCGCGCTGAAGCTCGGTTTCGTGATGGAGGAGAAATTCAACCGCGTCGTCGATCCAGCCAAGATGGTCAAATCGTACGTCGCGAGGGCGTAGCTCAGAGGACAGCAAATCTGGGATGGCGAAATCCGAAATGTCGGGTAGTATGCTCACTAGCTTATGAATGAACTAGAGCCGTTACTTGAGCGATGGGCGAACTTCTATCTCATCACGTCGGCGGCAGCCGCGACCCTGATCGGTCTGTTGTTTGTCGTAATCACGCTCGCCGCTGAGCGAAGGGTAGC
>DASPQB010000045.1:0-5898 GCA_035625205.1 Nitrospirota bacterium
AACGGGACCGATAATGCCAGAGGAGTTGCATACAACGAGAAGGCGGATAAACGGTCATGGCAGGCCATGAAAGGTTTCTTCGAGGAGATATTCAGGCAACAGGATACCTGACGAAGAAGCGCGCCATGAGCAGCTGCTGATGAGAACGATGAGAAGTATCCTGACGCGGTAAAATGAGATCTTGTGCACGAATCGGACAGGACTTCGCGGTCCGCTGTTGTGTGGCTATCCAAGCGGGGCAGGTGACATCGGGCACAGCAAGACATCGAGGATCCGCACGATCTTATTTCACCTTGATGACGTGAGTTTTCCACGTGGCAGGAAGATTGATACCACGCGTTATTTTTTGTGACAGCGTGCTATATCTTACATCATACGCTTGTGGGGAACTGACTCCAGTACGAGGATCGGTGTGAAGTGACGAATACGGATGCAGTATGCACTGGACCCTCCTTCATGAAATTGTTTCAGTCACAATTCTTAATAACATGAAACGTTTCGCGCTATCCGATCATCACGAGAGCCTGCCAAAACTCTTGCAAATTATTTTTTTTTAATGTAGGCTTCTAACTGGGAAATATCGAATCAAAGACCAGCGCTCTGGCGAGTTACTATGGATAGACTGGAAAAATTTACAAGATACAAAAGCATGGTGGCATTTATGGTGACGCTGTCGATACTGCAGACGTCCTCTGTTGGCTATGCAGTCTCACGCCCAGTGGATAGCGAAAGGGAAGCCAGACATATGATCCAGAGGACAGCTGTCGTCATCAGAGCTGCTCACAAACAAGTTACTGAGCATAAGGTCTACACAGGGGACCTTGCTCGTGCCGTCGCCCATCAAAAATTCGCGAAAGCGCTCTTTCTACGGGGTGACTATATCAGAAGCATGCATCAGACAAAGTGGGCACGCCATCTGGCTGTTAAAGCTATTATCGCAAATGAGGGGCAGACGCCCGCTGAGGCTACGTTAACTTCCCAAGAAGAGATGCAGACCGCGAACGGGCCGCCTGGAGTTCAACTTATGAAGGAGCTTAATGCTTCCATGCCTTCTGAACCCATGAAGGATGAAGCCCTCACCAATGTCAAATTGAATATTGACGTCGAATAAACTGCGCTAGGCAAAGCTCTGGCCATCGCCAACTGTGTCCAGGATAAAAAAAGTCATTGTTTAACAAACCTCTTTTATCGATATGCGCAGACTGAGGCTTGCGCTACGGAACCGCGGGAGCACTCAGAGAATAGACGTATAAGCAGTGAAATTGACAATATACGATAGAGCGTGCAAATCTTCATCCACCAGATGGGTAAATTATGGTACCCAGCTGTTGACATCCCATAACTATTTGAGGAAGATGCCTAACATGAAAAAAATAACATCCATACTATTCTCATTGGTAGTCGTGGGCTTTTCCACGATTGCGGCCTATGCGGATGTGAAGGTTGTTGAATCGGAAAGCACATATACTATGGGAGATAATGATAGTAAAGTCGTTGCCCGCCGAATCGCCGTGCAGGAGGCCCAGCGAAAAGCCCTCGAACTGGCCGGTACCTACGTTGAAAGCTTAACGCAGGTCAAGAACTATCAGCTCACCAAGGACGAGATTAAGTCATATACCGCAGGCGTTCTCCAGACTGAGGTTGTATCCGAGCAGATGCGTGGAACGGTGGAGCATCCGGAAATATATATCAAGACGCGGTGCAAAATAGATACCGACATCCTCATAGCCCAGATAGACAAGTTCCAGGAAAACGAAGACTTGAAGGAACAGGTCAATGCCGCTGCCAAGGAGAACGATGACCTCAAGAAAGAACGCGATGAACTCGTCAAGCAGCTTGCGTCAGAGAAAAATAAGGCCAAGGCGGCTGAAACCAGGCAGAAGCTCGATTCTGTTCTCTCTCAAGAGGAGGCAAACGACGACACTCATAAAGTGTGGATCAATATCGGCTCTCAGCTAGTGCACGTTGATGAAGATGGCAAGCAGGTTAAAGAGGCAGATCTTGATAATTCACTCATGATCCTGCAAAGGGCAATTACTGTCAATCCTCAGAACCAGCGGGCCCGGCTCATGCTTGCCGCCATCTATCAGAAAAGGGGCAATACCGCTGCCGCAGAAGATCAACTGCGGGCAGCTGTTGATCGCAATCCCTCCGGACCTATTCCGCACATCAAGCTTGGCGTTATCTTAAAAGATGAGGGTAAATACCAGCAAGCGCTGCAGCAATTTCACATTGTAGAGCGCATGAAGCCGCATAACCCGGAAATGCTCTTCTATACAGGGATGACATTCAAACAGATGAATAGATGCAACATGTCCGTCCAGTATCTGCACCGGTTTTTAAAGAATCCGCGCGCGAAAAACTATCCCCGGAAAAAGCAGAAGGCCATGCAAACTATCAAGGAATGTCGAAGGAGTCAAATGGGGAGTCTTTGAAAGGTATGTCGCTTTTTCGGCTTTCTTCAGCAATATTATAGTCGTGGCTTCTTTTGGTATCCTGAACAGTTGCAGATTAGTCCTGCAAAGGATGTTACTATCAGAATTTGTTGACCTGTTTCACAGGAATTCATGCTTGGTAAAATGACAGCGGTACCTCAGGTCATGCACAGCCAACCCAATGCAGATAGGGACCTGCTTATCGATTTGTGATTGCTTGAGAAGGCATGACTTACGAACCCACGCCCTCTAGCTCCTCTCCCTGTTCTTCCTCACGTTCTATTAAATCAATAAGCCCAATAGGGCCCTGTGCCCAGGCTCGATGCTTTTCCTTCAATTCCTACATAAACAGTTCGTCCAAGGAAAAACGGGAGCCCCCAGTCAAAGTAGCCTGAGGCCGATCCTCCAAGGTCGGAAAACACGTTGTTGGACGAACTGAGAAGGCTTGAAGCATTGCCTATCTCATAGGACACTGTGTTGCTTGGCGAGCCGGTAGCGCTCATGTTGGTTGCAGAGAGGTTCGTCGTGGAGGGAGGGCAGTAAAAGCCCGAATACTGGCCGGTGCAGGCCGGAAGAACATTGTTTGGAGCGGGAAAGTACAATCCATTCGATCCGCTGTCAATGAAGCTCTGGCTATAGGTGGAACCATTGAACACCGTGGTGAATTCTCCGAAAGTACTGTCTGTGGCATACACCGTGACTCCGGATGGTGAATTGTTCGACTCGGTGCCGATCCCGAGCACAAGGCTGCCGTTGACCGAGTCCGTCCCGCCGGGGGAAACACCCGGAAGCTGAAGCATCACGCCGTTACTGTCCCGGGGGAGAAGCGCCACCGGGTTCTGGACCTGGCTTGTAAGGTCGGCTGTAGTCGAAGTGCAGGTTGAACCGCTGCAGACATAATATATCCCGTTATCTGCGAGAGAAGCGCATGCCGGACCGCAGTCCTGGGCAAAGAGACCGACGCCTAGAATACCGTTGAAGCCTGCTGTGTATGGGTTTAGGTCAGGGTTTGTGCAGATACTGGGGAGGGTCGAAAAGGTAGCATCGATGACCTGAATCGGGACCTGGACTGCCGGTTCGTTTCCCAGGATGATATCCGCAGTTTGCACCGGACCCCAGTCAGCCGAACCATCAGCGTATTGAACGCACTCCGCAAGCGAGCCTGAGCCGCTTGTCACCTGATTAAGAGAGACGCCTGTCAGGAGCGACTTGAATATCCGCAGCCCATAGCTGCCAGTATCCAGCAGAATATCGCTGATGGTCTGGCAGGTCGAGGTGCCAGGAGAACAGACCGTGATACTGACGCAGGGCTTGTTCGGATAGGAGCCGGTGGAACAGAGCGAACCGTTCACGGTAAGGGTAAGCACGTTGTTTCCAGAAGGCGCGCTGCTTCCGCTCGTACCGGTAGTAGAATTGGAACCCGGACTGGAAATTGAACTGGGATTGGAACTTGAACTGGAATAGTAATTTCCGTCACTGCAGCCCGTTACGACCGCACTTAACAGAACAAGAAAGAGAAGTTTATTTGATCTCATCGACGCTTACTCCTTGCGGGATCAAGTCAAGCGCATAGGCACGGCCCTGCAGATTTCTCATGTGTCCCCATTTCTCCACGACGACCCGGCTTGTTCTCACCAGGACGTGCCTGCGACCTCCCGGCTGGCGTGGAACCTGACTCAGGGCTGTTTGATATTCTTCGGCATAGGACCCCAAAAGCTGCCTGAGGTCTGGATAGACGAGCCCGTTCCATGCAAGGCCGAATACGATGCCTTCGGGCGAAGCGTACTCGCGGACTGTGGTCGCATCAGATACGATTTCCCTTACCGAGTAGGCCGATGAGACCGTGGTTGCGCCGCGCACGCCCGCGAGGACTTTTCTGTCCGATTCGACCGGGTCCAGGGATCCGCCGAGAGCGGCATAGGCCCGCTCTGCAGTTACAAAAAGACAAACGCTGAGAAAGAGGGCGTAGAGCATTTTTTTCATGGTTTGTGCGTTCCCCTTCAGGAGAGGTTCGAGTGCCGCCGTTTTTTTTGATGATCAGTGGCGTCTCCGTGCTTGATGGGGTGATTACTCCATCCTCAAATGTTTTCCTCCGGGGCTTTCGCCCCTCTGTAATTTGCATAGTATAACCGTTTTAATTACAATTTCCTACGTAATAATAGATAACCGGGAACACGGTTTTTTTTTTGCGCGTTCATTCCCCCCTATCTTTATAAGCTATGCCAGGAAACTCCATTTCTTGAAAACTGGCGATGAAGGCTGTCAGGAGCGAAGCAAAGACTAATCCCCCGCTGGAACCGGAAATTGCTGCTTTAGCCGGTACATAGTTCATGTAACTTCTGAACGTTCGCTCTGCAGAAAAGTCCTGCTAAAGAGACCTACCACCAGATGGTTTATGCGCATCATATTTCATTATTGGATGACTGGCATGCTGAGTTTGCGCTTAAAAAACCTGGTTTTTCCGACTGGCTCATGATAAAATTAGAAATGATTAAATTAACTGTTTTCGTAAAAAACAAGAGGCAAGCAAAAATGCCCCAGGATGGCATATGCGATCAATCCTTATTCTTGCTCTATTCGGGTCTCTGCTGCTTCTGCCCGGGGTGAATTTTGCAGAGACCAACGCTGAGTGTCAATCAAGATGTACTGACGAAAAAGCAGCAAAGGAAACAAATTGCCCCCCTGGTGAAGATACCGATCAGGAGCGCACTCAGTGCTTGCAGGAAGCCCAAGACACATACAATGGCTGTCTCAATGGTTGTCCTCAATCCGAGTCATCAGAAACACCCACTGAGAACTAGGCCCTGCGGGGTAAGCGACCGCTAGCGTTATGGGGAATTTGCGCAGCCTACAGCGGAATGAGAGAGTGGTGCCTTTCATCAGACGGCATTTCAAGGGAGACAAACATGCAGAACGTCATTTTTAAGCAGATACATGAGAACGTGTCGATGCGATTATCTGTGAAATGTGTATCTCTCGTTGTAATGCTTTGTGTATCTCTTTTCTCGTGTGCGCATCATTCGTTGAGCAAAAGTGGATCTGTGACGGAAAAGATCATTGAAGCATATGGTGGCAGGGAGCGACTGGCCAAGATCGAGGCGGTTGCAGCCGAAGGACAAATAACAGCACTGATGCGTGGGGGCGAAGGTACCTACACGCGGACGTTCCGCAGGGACGGCAAGCTATTCGTTGATATCAGTTACGCCCGCTTGTCAGAAAAAAGAATTCTCAACGGAAACAAAGGTTTTCGTAGTGCGGGAGGGCCGTTCGAAGAGGTTTCTGGCCCCCGTTATCTTGCCATGGTATACCAGTATAACGAATTAAACCTGCCGTACGGATTCCTCGACAATAGCTTTACTGTGACCGAGTTGCGGAGAGATACGCTGAACGGCGCTGATGTGTTCGTGCTCCAGTGCACGGACCGCGCAGGCAACGCGATGCAGGCTTTCGTAGACACGAAGAG
>DASPQB010000046.1:0-6370 GCA_035625205.1 Nitrospirota bacterium
CATTAAAGGGGATATCAGATATAGCAATCGCTGCAGATGATGCGATCATCCCCATAAGGTCCATGGAGCTTTCATCACCAATCGAAAGCACTGACGCGATGATCTGCGTATCAAAGTAATAACCATCAGGAAACAAAGGCCTGATTGGCCGGTCTATCAACCTTGAAGTCAGAATTTCCTTCTCTGTCTGTCGTCCTTCACGCTTAAAAAAACCGCCCGGAATCCTTCCTGCAGCGTAGGCCTTTTCCTGATAGTCCACGGTCAGCGGGAGAAAATCAACGTTCTCCCGTTCAACCTTTGATGCAACGGCCGTTGAAAGGACGACGGTGTCACCATACTTAGCTACGACAGCACCGCCTGCCTGTTTGGCCATTAGTCCCGTTTCCAAAATTAATCGTTTGCCACCAATTTCTGTCTCTACAGTTGTTACCATGAAACCTCACTTTTCATTTATATATAGCGCATGATGCTATTTACGTATACCGAGTTGGTCAATGACCTGACGGTAACGGTCCAGATCGTTTTTCTTCAAATAGTCCAGATGGCG
This sequence comes from Nitrospirota bacterium, assembly GCA_035625205.1. Lineage (GTDB taxonomy): Bacteria > Nitrospirota > UBA9217 > UBA9217 > UBA9217 > JAJYKN01. Next base: position 548 of record DASPQB010000046.1, read on the forward strand.
ACGCCGCTGGCCGACCATTTTCAGGAGACCTCTCCGTGAGTGGTGGTCATGCTTGTGCTCCTGCAAGTGTTCCGTCAGGTGACTGATGCGCCCGCTCAAAAGCGCTATCTGTACTTCCGGAGAACCTGTGTCCGTTGCGTGCCTGCGATAGGTACTGATCACGCTGGTTTTCTGTTCCTTATCCATAACCGCACCCTCCTTTCTTAGGATGTTACTAAAGCGAGATAAAATATCATATTTACAGCATGTTGTAAAGCTATTTATTCATTACCTTAAGAAAAGACAAGCTCTGGTTTTAGCATCCCTGCGGCAACCCGCGCTATGGCCACCAGTCTGCCGCCATAATCTTGAAGCCTGACGAGATCGCTCTTGTTGCTAGCAAGGTAACCAGGACAGGGGACGCGGTTTCCGTGCATGATCCTCGTTGTTTCCATCTCGTTGATCAGAACCATCGGGAAATCGGCAAGCGCCTCATTGGTCGACATGAGAGCCTTTTCCATGACAGACTCACCCGCCATGTCTGCAAGCTCATCAAGCGTAACAGACTGTTCAATGATAAACCGTCCGGAACGAGTTCTCACGAGCCCTGCGAGGTGCGATCCCATGCCTAGCATTGCCCCGATATCCGCACACAACGTTCGTATATATACGCCTTTCGAACATCTTACCGTGAAACTCACGAATGGATCATCGTAATCCGTCAATACAATCTCGTATATCTTAACCTGTCTGGGTTTAAGTGGTTCCGCCTTCCCTTCTCTGGCAAGCTTGTAGGACGGTACTCCCGCAACTTTCACCGCCGAGTAAGCAGGTGGCCGCTGCATGATGGTGCCGGTAAACCCCTGAAGAGCTTCGAGAATCGTTTCTCTCGCGGGAGGATCATAGGATTGCGTCTCCAAAACACGCCCTGCGGCATCCTGAGTATCAGTCTTTACGCCGAGACACATTACTGCCTGGTATTCCTTTTCTCCGGCCTCAAGATACTGGGCTATCCTTGTAGCCCTCCCAACACAAAGGACAAGAACACCGGTTGCGAGAGGGTCGAGCGTTCCCGTATGGCCAATCCGTTTTTCCTTGAGGATTAAGCGGACTTTTTGCACTACGTCGTGCGATGTCATGCCTGGCGATTTATGGATATTAACAACGCCGTCCATGGAGATTAGCACCTTCCTCGCTGAATTGAGCCCTGATGGCCGATTCTATTCCTTGTATAACTGTCCTTTTTACCCCTTCGAGCGTGCCGTTCAGTACGCCTCCAGCGGCATTTCTATGCCCTCCGCCTCCAAATGATTGAGAAAGACTGGAAAGGTCAATACGCCCCTTGGAGCGCATGCTCAGTTTGTACTGGGCAGCTCCTATCTGCCGGATAAGCACTGCGACCTCAACGCCTTTGACGGAACGGACAAAATTGATAAAACTGTCGGTGTCCTCCGCTGTGGTCCCGGTCTGATGGTACAGTTCATCGGTTATCACAACCCAAGCGACTCTGCCATCCTCACTACGTTCCATGCCTGCAAGAACCGCCCCCAGAAGCTTCAACCTCCGATAGGCAAATGATTCATACACATTTTCCGTGACGAGCCATGGGTCGGCTCCGGCCTCAAGCATTTTAGCAGCGATCTTCATACTTTCGGAAGTTGTATTGGAATACCGGAACGATCCAGTGTCGGTCAAAATTGCGGTGTAAAGACAGAGCGCGATATTACGATCGATGGCCACACCGAGCTCTTGAATAAGTTTATAGATCATCTCCCCGCATGCTGATGCATCAGGATCGAGCCACGTCAGCGGCCATTCACGAGGGTTCGTGACGTGATGATCGATATTAATCAGGATATCGGCCGGATATTGCTTGTCAAAAAGACCGGTGCGGGGCGGGTCCGCATCAACGACAATATAGGCGTCAAATCGGCCCGGTACGGGTAAACCCGTTTTTATCCTGTCGGCATGGGGCAGAAATTCATAAAATTCAGGTACGGGGTCGAGATTGTGTGCAGTAACGGCTTTGTGCATTTTTTCCAATGCAAGCAAAAGCGCCAGCTGTGACCCGAGGGTGTCGCCGTCCGGATTCCTATGTGCCGAAATCAAGATACTGTTGCACCCTCTGAGAGCTTCTGCAATACGTACAGGATCAATCATGTGACGGATCCTTTTTCCCCTTCTCTTGCTCAATGTTTTTGAGCAGTTCCATGATATGCGCGCCCCGTTCAATGGTACTGTCATATCTGAAGAGGAGCTCTGGGATGAACTTCATGCGCAAGCGCCTACCCAGTTCTGCTCTGATGAACGGTGTGGCGCTCTTGAGCCCTTTGAGCGATTCCTGTTTGTCCCCGCCATATACGCTGACAAATACTTTTGCGTTCTTGAGATCATCTGCAATCTCAACATCGATGACAGTAACAAATCCGATGCGGGGATCTTTGATCTTACGCATCAGGATATCCGCTATCTCGTGCTTTATCTGATCGCTGACGCGGTCTGATCGTTTAAAGGTCGGCTTAGACATGATGAATACCAGACAACAGGAGGCCGACGATCGGAAAACAGTCTTTATGAGGTCACTTCAGCCTGTTCTCTGTCGTCGTGCGTGTTATCTGCCTTTACAGTATCTCGATATGAAAATCCAGAAGATCTATTTCCGGGACACCGCGAACCATGTTTAATACATGATCCAGTGTCTGGTTAAGGTGGGCTTTGTCGTTGCTCACAACAGCTACTGCCAGGGACGCTTTTTGCCATAGCTCATTATCATCAATTTCAGCCACGGACACATTAAATTTATTCCGTATCCGGTCCTTGAGGCTGCGAATCGAATGTCTCTTGGTCTTGAGCGAACCGCTTTCAGGAACATGTAATACTATCGTACAAACCCCGATGAACATGACTCATGTTTACCATGCTACAGGCCACTGCACAAGCAGTCACTGCTATCTACCACACGCTCCCTACCCCTGTCCCCGTATTCACGATCGACTCTATGATGAGCGTAATTACAATTTGGCTGCAACCTTGTCAATGACATACGCTTCAATAACGTCTCCCACCTTGATGTCGTTAAAGTTTTCGATGCCAATGCCGCATTCATAACCTGATTGGACTTCACGGACGTCATCTTTGAACCGCTTCAGAGAATGAAGTTTCCCTTCATAAACCAGCACGTTGTCCCGGAGTACACGCACGCCGTCATTTTGTCTCGTCATCGTTCCGTCAATGACATAGGCGCCGGCGATGGTGCCGATCTTCGACACGTGGAATGTTTGGCGGACTTCCGCGCGGCCTAGTACACGCTCTTTCAACGTCGGTTCGAGCAGGCCTTCCATGGCCGCTTTGATATCGTCGATGGCGTTATAGATGATGTTATACAGCCGGATGTCCACTCCTTCGCGCTGAGCAAGTTCTGTAGCTTTTGGTTCTGGACGGACGCTGAATCCGATAATGATGGCGTTCGACGCAGCTGCAAGCATCACATCGGTCTCCGTTATAGCACCGACAGAGCTGTGGATGACCTGCAGCTTTACTGCCGCCGTTGACAACTTTTCGAGCGAATCTACGATCGCGCCAGCCGAACCCGACACGTCGGCCTTGATCACGATATTGAGTTCCTTAACCATGCCCTCCTGGATCTGGGAATGGAGGTCTTCCAGGGTAACCTTCTTCATGCCAGCCATCTCGACCGTACGCTGCTTGGCCTGACGTGTTTCTGCAATCAAGCGAGCTTTTCGCTCTTCTTCGAGGACCATGTACCGGTCGCCTGCCAGAGGCACACCGGAAAAGCCGATCACTTCAGCCGGTGCCGACGGTCCTGCTTTCTCGATCCGTTCGCCCTTGTCGTTAATAAGCGCCCTGACCCTGCCGAACTGCATGCCCGTTACAAATATATCTCCGACTTTTAAGGTACCGGATTGCACCAGCACCGTAGCAACCGGCCCCCTGCCCTTGTCCAGTTTGGCCTCGATGATGGTACCCCGCGCCATCTTGTTCGGATTGGCCTTGAGCTCAAGCACATCAGCCTGGATAAGTATCATCTCCAACAGGTGCTCGAGCCCGATCTTCTTCTTGGCCGAGACCTCGCAGAATATCGTCTGGCCACCCCATTCCTCCGGAATGAGTTCGAACTCCGACAGTTCCTGTTTCACCCGATCTGGCTTGGCTTCTGGTTTGTCGATTTTATTGATAGCGACAATAATTGGGACACCCGCCGCTTTGGCGTGGCTTATCGCCTCACGCGTCTGCGGCATGACGCCATCGTCTGCGGCAACAACGAGGACAACAATATCCGTCACCTGTGCACCGCGTGCCCTCATGGCCGTGAACGCTGCATGGCCCGGCGTGTCAAGGAACGTAATATCTCTTCCTTTCAAAGTGACCTGGTAGGCGCCGATATGCTGAGTAATGCCACCCGCCTCCCTGGAGACGACATTGGTTTCCCGGATTGCATCAAGGAGGGATGTCTTTCCATGGTCCACATGCCCCATGATTGTGACCACAGGAGGTCTGGCGACCATGTTCTCGGCAGCATCAGCAACCTCTTCAAGGACGTCTTCGGCGGACTCAATGCCCGCGATCTCTGCCTTGACGCCGTATTCTTCAGCCATCAATAATGCCGCATCCATATCCATAGGCTGGTTCTGCGTCGCCATAACGCCCATGAGCATGAGCTTCTTGATGACGTCTCCAACTTTCTGGCCCATGATCTCAGCAAATTCTTTGATAGTGGAGCCTTCCTGGATTTTAACGACCTTTTTCCGCGGCTTGGTGATCTCTGCTGTTTCGGTTTGCGGCCCGCCGTGTCTCTCGTCCTTCTTATGCGGTTTCTTTCCTATAGGCAGCGTTTTCAGATCAGGAAGTTTCTTGAAAGATGGTTTCTCCCTGAATTCACGCTCTTTCTTCTGTTCATAGTCGGTCTGTTTCTTTTGCCATTTTTTCTTTGTCGGCTTCGCTGGAGCGGGCGCAAGGGAAGGCGGGACCTGCGAGGGTTCCAAAACAGGTGACCCGAAAGTCGGTTTTAAAAAAGTCTTTGCAACAGGGCGTGCGGGGTAACCTCCCGGTCTTCCCATGGGCTGCTGAACCCGAGTTGGTAATGCAGAAGGGCGGCTCCGTTCTGCCGGTTGCGCTTGTAGCGGCGCTGCCTGGGCAAACGGGATTATTTTATGCTCTTCTGTCAGAACTGGTTGGGCCGCTTTCGCTTGTCCCGGCGGTGGAATGAGCGGCGGAGCAGGCATTTCCGGCTTTGGCGGTGGAATGGGCGCGGGTTTCGGTTTCGTTCCTGGTTTCTCTAGCGTGGATGAAAACTTTCCGATCAATGCGGCTGCTTTTTTTAATCTTTCTTCTTTTGAAAGGAGAGGGTCAAGAGGTTCTTTCTTCGTCTTCTCTTTTTCTTTTTCTTTGCGAACGGCCTTCAGTTTTTCGATGAGGGATTTCGTCTCATTGTCGTCGAGGCCGCTGGACGCAGTTTTCCCTTTGATTCCCATCTTTTCGAGCACCGAGACAAGGTCCTTGCTCTCTACTCCCATTTTTTTTGCCAGCTCATGTACCCTGATTACGGTCATAAAATAACTTACCCCCGTTTGGTTCTATTTATTAGAGCATTTTACTCTAATTTCCGCAATTTATCAAGTTCTTTAATCTCTGGATTTCATTCCATAGCGAATCTGCAAGCCCTTCTTCAAGAATTGCTATAACGCCCACAAGTTCCCTGTTAAGGATGCCACCGAACTCTTCCCGGGTAAAAAGCGTTTCCTGCCTCGGCAAAGTGAAACTTTGAGCGGTAACTTTATCTCGGGTTGCATCGGAAAGATCAGTAGCATAGAGCAAAAGCTGCAC
>DASPQB010000047.1:0-3078 GCA_035625205.1 Nitrospirota bacterium
GAGCGGAAGCGGGCAGAGGAAAAGATAAGGCAGGCGAGCGCCTACAACCGGAGTCTGATCGAAGCGAGCCTCGACCCCCTCGTGACCATCGATTCCGACGGCAAGATCACCGACGTCAACGCAGCCGCTGAGAAGATCACCGGGCAATCAAGAGAGAAACTCATCGGTACAGATTTTTCCGACTATTTTACCGATAGCGACAAAGCCCGTGCGGGGTATCAGCAAGTCTTCCGTGAAGGTTCGGTCCATGATTATCCCCTTGAGATCAGGCACAAAGATGGAGACGTGACGCCCGTCCTTTACAATGCCTCGGTATACAGGAACAAAGCTGGCAAGGTCGTCGGAGTATTCGCAGCTGCCCGTGACATCACATCGATAAGAGAGGCTGAAAGCCGCATTTCTACGAGCAACGAGATCCTGCGCCTGTTTTCGAGATCCCTATCGCGAAAAGAGTATCTTGACTCCGTGGTAGAACTGCTCCAAAAATGGTGCAACTGCCGGTGTGTGGGGCTCAGGGTGGCGGGTGAGCACGGAACAATCCCCTATGAGTCATTCACAGGGTTCAGCAATGAGTTTTGGGAGAAAGAGAACCTACTCACTGCAGAAGAAGATCAATGCGTCTGCGCCAGGATCGTCAATGGAAACCCGGACCCCCACGAATCACCGCTGATCACACCACACGGCTCATTCTATTCAGGGGATGTCGCCGGATTCGTCGAAGGTCTGCCCGGGGAACTCCAAAAGCGGTACCGGGGCACTTGTATGCGCGACAAATTTCGTTCCTTTGCCGTCATCCCCATACGCTACCGCAGCGTAATGCTCGGCGCCATCCACATGGCGGATGAAGAGAAAGAGATACTTCCTCTCAGGATCATTGAATTTGTTGAATCGGTTTCCTATCTCATTGGCGAAGCGCTCCACAGGTTTTCGATCGAGGATGAGCTCCACAGGAATTACGAAGCGCTCCAGCGGAGCGAGAAGAGCCTTATGGAGGCCCAAAGGATTGCGAGCCTCGGGAACTGGGACTGGGACCTCCGGCTCAATGAACTGCACTGGTCCGACGAAGTCTATCACATCTTCGGCTTGGACCCCCACCAGTTTGAGAGGACGTACGTCGCATTCCTGAACTACATCCATCCCGATGACAGAGAAAGGGTCAAAGAGGCGATCAACGAGGCCCTTTACGAGCGAAAACCATACAGCATCGAGCACCGCATCGCCCTTGAAGACGGCACACTGAAGGTCGTCCACGAACAGGGAGAGGTCACCTACGCCAATGAAGAGCCAGTCCGAATGGTCGGGACGCTCCAGGACATCACCGAGCGCAAGATCCAAGAAGAGAAACTGAGAAACTCGAGAGAGCAGTTACGGAACCTTTCTGCCCACCTGCATACCGTGAGGGAGCAGGAGAGGAAGAGCATTGCCCGGGAGATCCACGACGAGCTCGGCCAGACACTGACCGCGCTTAAGATGGACGTTTCCTGGCTTAGGAACAAGTACAAGGATCATGCGACGATTGCAGAAAAGACGACCTCGATGCTCGACCTGGTCGACTCAACCATCCGTACCGTGAAACGGATATCGGCTGACTTGAGACCGCTGGTCCTCGACGACCTCGGCCTTGTCGCTGCCATTGAATGGCAGGCCGAGGAATTTCAGAAAAGGACGGGAATCAAATGCACCGTACATTTTCATCCGAAGGATGTCCACTTGGACAGGGCGCTTTCGATCGCCGTTTTCCGCATCTACCAGGAGGCGCTGACGAATGTGATGCGCCACGCGGAAGCCACTATGGTCAACGTCTCACTGGAAGACAGAACCGGCAAGATCACACTGCGCGTTAATGACAACGGGAAGGGGATTACCGACGAGGACATCTCCAAACCCCGGTCGTTCGGCCTGATGGGGATCAGGGAGCGCGCGCTTTACTTCGGCGGCAATGTGGACATAGACGGGACACCTGACAAGGGCACATCCATCACGATAACGATCCCGCACGAGGAAAACGCCCCGGCGCAGGAGAGAGAGAGTTCGTGACCTGTGAGATTGGTACCGACAGAAGGACCGGGTTCCGGTCGGTATTGCATTTTTCCGCTTAACCTGTAGTATATTGGAAAGATGATACGCATTCTGATTGCAGATGACCACGCCATTGTTCGGAAGGGCCTGAAACAGATTCTCGCCGAAACATCCGATATGGTGGTTACCGGCGAGGCGAGCAATGGGTATGAGGTCCTCGAAAAAGTAAGAAACGGCCATTTCGACGTGCTGTTACTGGACATTTCGATGCCGGGCAGGAGCGGCCTTGATATCCTGAAAGAACTGAAGGCGGAGAGGCCGAAGCTTCCCGTTCTCGTTCTGAGCATGTATCCTGAAGAACAGTATGCAATCAGGGTTCTCAAGGCGGGCGCTTCCGGCTATCTCACAAAGGAAAGCGCGCCTGATGAACTGGTGGTCGCCCTGCGGAAGGTGGCGCAGGGCAAAAAATATGTGAGTCCTTCTCTGGCTGAGAAGCTGGCCTTTGACCTCGAAATGGACACCACCAAGCCCCTTCACGAAATGCTCTCAGACCGCGAGTACCAAGTGTTATGCATGGTCGCCTCCGGGAAAACCGTAGGAGAGATAGCGGAAAACCTTTCGCTGAGCGCAAAAACCATCAGTACGTACCGAGCCCGCATTCTTGATAAAATGAATATGAAAAACAACGCCGAATTGACCCATTATGCAATCCAGAACAAATTGGTGGATTGAACCCCTCTTCATCTGTTTTCTAGCGATTCGAACAAATAGCAAGCCATTAATGTAAATATTAATGTAGGACGAACACCTACATTTGGCGATTTATTCCCTTACAAGAAAATCAGTTTTCTACTGATTTTGCTTTTAATCCAACTCATGTAAAGTCATGTAAATGACAGTCATTATTCTCCGTTCGAAAAACTTAGCTGTGAGAAACGTATGAGGGACTCGTCTCTCTAAAGGAAAGGGGTAGTGAAGATGAGTTTTTATGAGACAGCGGATCAGAGGATAGCAAGCTTGGATTATTTTGAAGAGTTTTTTGACGGCACCCGTCACGAG
>DASPQB010000048.1:0-4582 GCA_035625205.1 Nitrospirota bacterium
TAAAAATTTAATAGGCAACTCTTGAGTAAAGCTACAGTCCATGCCGTTGCAGTACTTTTTAAGTTACCATTTAAACAATCAGCACGTAATGCTATATTAATATCGCATTTCACCGACAGATCAAACCCTGAATTGATACAAGAACACGAAAAGCTATTAAAAATGATGGATTGCTGTATGATTCGCCGTGTGCAAGGAGAGGCTTCCAGCCCCCCTCAGACGACCAGAATATCGGCAGCGTGTTGTTGGGCGTGCTATAGAAGAAGCCGAGTAATCCTTGGGAATCATTGTAGCCAAGCGGATGGTTCGGATATAATATTTCACCATACTTCTTCGCGACTTCCTTTCCCATCTCCCTTTCCGTCTGATCAGTGAATACAGTCGATTTGTCAGAAAAAGGGCGGGCTTCATCCTGGATAACCTCGACGGCAAGCGGAAGTAGACCGGTCGAGCTTTGGATATTTTCCAGACCTAACTTGTTTGCAACGAGCACTGCGTAAATGAAGCTTGCAGCCAACTTCAGACCAGTGACAGGCAGGACCACATTCTGCCAGACTTGTCTGGCCTGATTCCCGGAGCCGACGAAATCATCAAGAAAGACAACCGCCGTGTCGCTTGCGAGATCCAGAGAGCCGATGTCGTCTGGTGCTAGAAACCTATCTTGCGGCAGATTATTCTGCATTCTGAAGTAATAAGCTATAATGGAGCCGCTCTTAGCAACATACCCGACAGGAACGAACCAGACGGCTCGGCAGGATGTATTGAGGCAAGAACAGACTGATGCATAGAGATCTTTCACCATGTGATTCACCTTACGGGAACTATAATAGCGAAAGCCTTCTAGAAGCCTGAGAATTAGAGGACGGTCGGAATCATCGAACTGGTTGAGCCAATCCTCGATGAGATCATCATTGATATCGCCATCGAACGGGTTGGGCAACTTCATCATGTTTAACCTCATGACTCACGGAGTTCGCAAAACTAAACGTTGTTTATATTAACACTCCATGCATGTCAACTATTGCCGTATAAGATACCTCAAAAAACATAGAATCCTGTCTGTAAGGACATATAGTGAATATATTACGATCTTTTATCACGGTGTCTTATACAGATCGGCATATGACCCTTAGCGATAATCTCAAAACGTATTAATAGGCCTACCCACCATAATATTTAACCATTATTTACTCAAACAGCGCATTTGCTTGAAAATTATCTTGCAATGAAATTGCTCACGAAGTCGTGAGATAGAAAACTGAGCTGTCTCTTATTGCTCTTTCATCCCGGATTCAATGAACTGGCGCGGTGACGGTCGGCGTCGGTTTGTATTTGACATCGAGACGCCCAGCCGCTGTGACTTTGACGCGCATTCAATCCGTACTCCGCAGGCAAGATCAAGGAAAATATTGTCGATACCTATTTACGTTGACTATTGGGAGCAGCATTAGTGTTAACGGGATCGAAATTGCTTAGTTCTTATCCCAGACAATTCTGGTTAAGGAGAATGGCGGCGTAACGACCGGTTCAGTGGGTTCTTGAGTCTCTATCATTGCAGCTTGTAGCTCAAGATTAACCAGATCGGCTGCGACCAGAGTTTCAACTCGGCTTGGCTGCCTTTTCGGAATCAACGTTGAAGGTTCAAAGATAAAGGTTGCGGAAGAGGCATTCTCGACCAGAAGCGTAGTCCTCCCCTGGGAAACAAAAAGTCCACCTTCAACTGGAAGATATGATTCTTCCCGCACCCCACCTCCTGGAATCGGTAGTTCTCCTTTTTTGATCATGCGCTGGAAAGAACCGCCGCTGTTTGCTGCCTCATTCAACCAGCGCAAAGCAACTGCTGTAGGAAAAGGAGCATAGCTTCCATGGCCATCCGGAACAAACATCGCATGTGGATCTCGTGGCCTGAAGCTTAACATGAAATAGAGCGAGGCGGTCACAGATGGATGACGAAGATAGACCAACGCCATGCGCGTAGTTGTCAGCATTTCCATCGCAGGAGACATTGGCTCAGCGACATCACGGCGCTGAGTAGCCGGATTGGCTCCACGCGCATTCCATTCCGTGATCCAAATCTCCTTGCCGGGGAGGCGGCGTTCAATGTCTTGGAGGATTCGCTCCACCCCCTCGTCTACTCTGGCCATCATAGCCTTCAGGCGCGCCATCGCATTCTCCGATGTCGGAGGTGTCACCCCGGCCTGCGGGTCACTCATTACATCACGTAAACGGGGATAAAGATGCAGCGTAACTGCATCAAACCAGGGTTCCGGACGCAGGGCCTCATCCCATTCCCGAAGTCGCTGCCCAAACCGGCCCTTTCGCACATCAACAGCACCTGCAGCAGCTTGTACAGCAGCTTTGGCATCAGTGGGCAGGTAGGGCTTCAATGCATCCAGATATTGCTTCATGATCCGCATGCTCGTCGGTTCATCCGGCCAACGCGCCAAGCTTGCTGGATCGTTTCCCATCGCTACCCAAAATTCATTTCCTAATTCAATACGCTTAGGAACGATACCTTCACCGGCCAAACGTTTGAACCATTCAACCTGCTCGGTGATACTTGAGGATTCGAGATTCGGCACAAGAATCACTTCCGCCCCGATCTGCCGAGAAAAGGATTCATACTTCTCCAACGTGACACCATTGGGCATGCCACGGGAAATATTGGCAGCCGCTTTAGCCCAGAACCTTACATAAGGGGAACTATCGGGTCGCTCCTGGATTTCGATCAATCCTGTTCGCCAATTGTAAAAGTTGGCGTCGGAACCGCCAGGGAAACGGTCCAGTCCGATTGACATCGTTTTTAATACTGCTATTTTGGCTGGATCATCCAGTAGATGCTCAAAAAATGCAGTAGTGGAAGCTCCGAAAATCGGGCCTTTTAAAGATCGTGATTGTCCATGGGCTTCTAGCGTGATAGTGTCGGCACGAACAGGAAAGGCATCAATGCAAGAGAAAATTACTATCGCTATCAGAAACAAGAAAAAATGTTTACGCATAGAATATTATCCTTTTTACTTTTCTCATGCCGTCTTCTATTAAACCCATTTATCACACGTTCTCAGAGCGTGATACCAGGTTTTCGTCTTCATTTATATAAAATTGCCGATATTTTATGTCAATGGAATATTCTTACTGAAATGACTTGACTGTTTGTATAGTCAAGTATAATTTGTTTTTAAATTTCAGCTTGATAACGCGGAGGTATGTGTGAACCGTTCACGACATGTCTTGTCTTATGCGGTATTGGTAATATGTGCAACACTCGTCTGTTGTACTGATAAAGTTGAACATTCCGGTAATATTCAGCTCTATTATAATCAAACTACTTTATCAGAACTGGATCATGAAATCGCGAGGAGCAATACAAATGAACGGTATAGTGCAGTTTTGAAAGGCCTCCGATGGTGTGTTATATTTTTTGATAATGATAAGAATTTTGATTTTACATTCAGTAATTATATGACGATGCTTGATGAATTGTCGCTCCATAGCCGCCGAGATTCATTCACGAGTATTGTCCATACTCTTATCCAAAAAGAATTTAAGCGTGTCATACCTAGGTTGCCTAAATTGTTTGAAGCGAATGAGGACGGTTATGAAGAGTTCATAAATATATTACCAATTGCTTACCATCATCAGATTCCCATACAACCGCTCCAGGAATTTGCCAATGGGCATTTTGCCCATGTAAATCTTTCTGATAAGATTCAAAAATTCAAACGTGCAGCAAGACAGTTGAACTATGAACTTCTAACCGATTTGGTTATCGAAGCTGCATTCATCGATATGGATTACAGATGGAAGGCCGATAGAGATTTTCGCCTGCCACCTAATGGATATCAGGCCATCTTGAAAGAATGCGAGGCTATTCCATTTTTATATAACTACAAAAGTGAAAAATACCATGATCAAAACTACTATGCGACTCATGTTTTATTGGCACTTAATCATTATGGTCAAAAGCCACTTAAACCATCAGCTACTAGTGATAAAGTATTTTTTTACCTGACAGGACAATATAACAGGATAAGATACCACGTTGACGATCTGGATCTCTTATCTGAATGTCTATACTGTTTCAAGCAGTTTGCGCCCATGAACGTTGAATTTATAGGTGAAGGTGAACGGTATATTATTTCTCAGCAACATGAAGACGGTTCCTGGGGTACTTCCGATGATTTTAAAGGTGATCCATATGATCAGTTTCATCCCACATGGACGGCAATAGTCCTCCTAGTTCAGGAACCGTGAATAAGGAATTGAATAATTTAAAGTACCTAAGTTAGGGCTGAAATGTTGCATAAATAGGCAAAATTGGAAAAACAACATTTCAGAGGAAGGCAGGGTTGCATTCCCTTAAGAGACATCGACCTGCTTTTATCTTGTAGGTTTCAGGCGGCAATAAGTAAGTCCGACGATTGTGAGACTATCATGATTAGTATTGTGCGCCGTGTAAAACGTATGACTAGTCGGTTAAAGTCCGACCGTGGGAGTTCGGCGGTTCGCCCACGTAGCTTGAGAGAGGTGTTAAGGGTAACCTGAAGCACTAAGTTCTCTGACAAAGGCTCCTTAGGGGAGT
>DASPQB010000049.1:0-3168 GCA_035625205.1 Nitrospirota bacterium
GAAGAATGGTTATGAGACTTCCGTGATCAGGGTTCATCGCAGAATTTATGATGGCACGTCCACAAATAAGTTTCGAAAGAGGCAAATCAATGCCCTTTTAGTAATAATTATACCATCTCAATTATCATAATTGTGTTAGAATGTTATCAAAAAGGATATTCGAAACTGATTTCAAGACCGCCCTTACGGAAGAACTGGAGCGAAAGAATCTGACCGTAAGAGGGCTCGCCGCACTTGCCGGAATTCCGGCATCGACGCTCTACAAATCGACCACGGGGGATCGAGACGTGAGGTTAAACACCATAAAAAAGATTCTCTCCGTTCTCGAACCAGAACGTAACAGTTGTGTTGCAGTGATCGCTGCGAGATTCCTCCTCGATTCGCTTGACTTCAAGGATTTGACGATTGCCGGTAAGACATACAGCGTCAGAGGGTATCCCGCAAATTCGCTCGATGAGTGCATTATCGCCGCGGTACGCGCTGAAAAAGATGGGGCAGCAGGGATAGTGTGCGCTCCGGTGCTTGCTTCAATTGTAGAAAAAATTGTTGACGTTCCTGTTACGATGCTTAACCCCGGACAATCTTGTGTAACTGAGGCGATTGGCTTCCTTTCACGGAAAATAAGGTGAGTCTCTCCCGTTTCTATGAACACAGTGGAGCGGATGCTCAGCAACTCGGTAGATTTCAAATGCTTCTCAGGCCAGCTTGCTACACAATCCTAAAACTATGAGATGCCGAGCGCCTGTATCGCTTCTTGGCGCGACAGGTACGACAGGCTATTTCCCCGTGGAGAACGCAGTTTTGCCGCAAATGGGCGCAGGCTCGCCTGCTTGGCGTTTGCAGACAGCCAGCGTATGGCGCTGTTATCCTGAGACAGTTTTATGGGAATTCAATCTGAACGTTGTACCGCGCTCGTGGCAAAGAACGGTAGCTAAAAGATGCACTTGATCTCTTAATAATGACTCGAAAAGCTCCATGATCCAAGCAAGGGCGAGCATGACAATGGAAACTGAACATCCTTCCCTTAAGATTGGGTATCTGCCGACGATATATCACACCTCATTCATCTTGATGGGCACGACCATCCTGGAGCGTGACGGAGTTGAGGCCAAATGGACGCTTTTCCCCTCAGGACCCGACATTGTGCATGCCATGAGCGGCGGTCATATCGATCTCGGCTATATCGGCCTTCCACCAGTCATAATCGGGGTCGACAAAGCTATCAGGCTCGCGTGCATCGCGGGGGGGCACATTGAGGGCACTATTATGATCGCCGGGGAAGACGTACGAGCTCTTGACCAATGCGCTGGGATGGCTGAATTTCTAGCACAGCTTGCTGGGAGCGCTATAGGATGTCCGCCACGAGGTTCGATTCACGACGTCATCGTGAATGACCTGCTCAAAGAACATCATATCAAAGATGTTCGCGTGCGCAATTACCCTTGGGCAGATTTCCTCCCCGATGCGCTCGCTGAAGGCCATATAACGGTTGCTGCCGGCACACCCGCGCTCGCCGTGGCAGCACAGCGATATTATGATGCGCGTATCGTAGTGCAGCCTTCCAAGCTGTGGCCCTATAACCCGAGCTATGGCATCGTCGTGACTAGAGAACTACTCAATCACGAAGATCTACTCCGGACATTCCTTCAGAATCACGAGGAGGCGTCTGAGATGATAAGGCGCAGCCCGCGGAAATGCGCTCGTATCGCTGCGCAGGCGACAGGCGTGGTGGATGAGGGTTTTGTGGAGGCAGTGTACAGGCTCTCTCCAAAGTACTGCGCCTCTTTGCCGCCAGAATACATACGATCAACCATGCGGTTTGTAGGAGTTCTACACACTCTTGGATACATCTCGAGGCGGGTAGATGAGAAAGAGATATTCGATACAGCTCTTATCAAAGGCGTGCATCCTGTACCGCCCCACTACGAATCCGGAATCCGAAGGATCTAATGACAAATTAGAAGGCTAGGGGACGCAAAGCATTGGAGAAAACCCGAATAAACCAGATTCCTGAATAATGCCCTACTTGGCCACGTATCGAGCATATATGCTCTTGGCTACCTCTGTATCGCTTGTTCCCTTTATTATTGCACGCCCATCACGGAAGAGCGTCATCTCATAGTCTGAACTGGGATCTTTGAAAAGGAGCGTGTGCTCGTTATGCTTGACTCCCCCTATGCGGCCTAAATTATTCGCTAGCTCGTCCAGCCTGATGTCACTTCCTCTCGCAGGGATAATCTGTACGGCATCACGGCCACAGAGTTTGGTGATCCTATCACCCTTCTTGACATCTAAAAACTCAAACCGCAACTTATCGCAACATATGCAGGACGGATTCTTCCGGACACTCATTTTCTGCAAAGTCTGATCCCACACGTCAAAGATGGTAAGCTTCGAATCGACGATTTTCTTGCCTAATATGAGCTTCAGAGTCTCTGTGGCGGCCACTGAAGCAATAATAGCCGGTATCGTATTAAGCACGCCGGCGAGATCGCACGTCTGGAGCACTCCGTGCGGTGGGATGTTTGGGATAAAACATCTCAAACAAGCTGTCGTTTGAGGGACAATTGCCATTACCATGCCGTGAGTCCCTATCGCACCGCAGTAAATCCACGGAATCTCGTATTTTGTGCACACGTCGTTGATCAAAAATCGTGTCTCCATATTGTCAGTTCCATCAACAACTATCTCCGCGTCTCCCAAAAGCCGCTCGGCGTTATTGGGATTGAGATCCTTGATGACGTGGCGTACCGTAATGTCGGAGTTTGCGCGCCTTACTTTATTTGCGCCGACAAGCGCTTTGGGACAGTGAAGGTCGCCTTCGTCGAACAAGACCTGTCGTTGGAGATTTGTGAGTTCGACGAAGTCTCTATCGATAACCGTTAATTCCCCGACGCCTGCCCGCGACAAAAGGTTGAGCACCATTGAGCCCGTCGCGCCACACCCCACGACTGAAACGCTGCTTTTTTGAATAGCCAATTGGCCTTTGGCGCCAATATCCGGGAGGATTACCTGTCGAGAGTAACGCAAGAAGGTATCGTCAGAATTCACAAGTCAACGTTGGTGCAGTTCAGCATATGGCAATCGCTCGGCCTCATTTTTGCCTCAAAGTGAAGGGTTAAATGCACCCACTCGCTGCTGCCGGCCCACTATCACTGATGTGACGCG
>DASPQB010000050.1:0-33203 GCA_035625205.1 Nitrospirota bacterium
ATCGGCGTCTACTCTTGTTTTGTGCCCCTTCTCCGTGTCTCTGCGCCTCTGGGGGAGGTCACCGGTATGATAAAAATAAAGATCTGCGGAATCACCAATCTGGATGATGCACTTGCGGCAGCTGACGCCGGTGCGGACGCGCTGGGGTTTAATTTTTATAAAAAGAGCCCGCGTTATTGTGATCCGGAAAAAGCGGCCGAGATCATTGCCCAGCTTCCGCCGTTCGTGATGCCCGTCGGCGTTTTTGTGAACGAGCGGGAGGAGAAGATCCAGGAGATCCAGCAGCTTACCTGCATACAGGCCATCCAGCTGCACGGAGATGAAAGTCCGGAGTTCTGCCAGCGGTTCGGCGGCCGCGTGATCAAGGCCTTCCAGGTAAAAAACAAGGAGAGCATCAAACATATGGCGCATTACCACGTCGGTGCGTTCCTGCTCGACAGTTATCGTGAGGGCGTCCGCGGCGGGACTGGCAATACCTTCGACTGGCACCTGGCAGTTGTGGCCAAGACATTCGGAAAAATAATCCTGGCGGGTGGGCTCACGCCTGAGAACGTGGCAGAGGCAGTGAAGCTCGTTCAACCCTACGGAGTCGACGTGGCTGGCGGCGTGGAAAAGGAAAAAGGGATCAAAGACCATGCAAAGATCAAAAAGTTCATTGCTGAAGTCCGAAGGGCATCGCGGCATGAATATGCCGGATAAAAAGGGACATTACGGCATCTACGGCGGTAAGTTCGCACCGGAGACGCTCATGCCTGCCCTTGCTGAGCTCGAATCCGCCTACGTTGCCGCGAAGAAGGACAAACAGTTCCAGGCAGAGCTCGAATACTACTTCCGCGAATTCATCGGGAGGCCGACTCCGCTGTATTTCGCAAAGCGGCTTACCGAACATCTGGGCGGCGCAAAGATCTACTTGAAGCGAGAAGACCTCTGCCATACCGGTGCGCACAAGATCAACAATTCCCTGGCCCAGGTCCTCCTCGCCAAACGCATGGGAAAAACCCGCCTGGTCGCCGAGACGGGCGCAGGTCAGCACGGGGTAGCCACGGCCACTGCCGCGGCCATGTTCGGCCTCGACTGCGAGGTCTACATGGGCACCGACGATGTCAAACGCCAGTCCCTGAACGTCTTTCGCATGAAACTTCTGGGCACGACGGTCCGTCCTGTGGACCTTGGCAGCAGGACGCTGAAAGACGCGATCAATGAGGCCATGCGCGACTGGATCACGAACGTAGCGAATACCCATTACGTGCTGGGCACGGTTTTTGGCCCGCATCCGTTTCCGGTGATGGTCCGGGACTTTCAGTCTGTGATCGGCCGCGAGGCTAAGAAGCAGATTCTGAAGTTTGAAGGAAAGCTTCCGGACGCCATGATCGCCTGCGTTGGCGGCGGATCGAACGCCATGGGCCTGTTCTATGAGTTTCTCGACGATGTGACGGTCAAAATGTATGGCATAGAAGCAGGGGGGCTCGGGATCGAGCGCGGAAAGCACGCTGCCCGGTTCGCCGGCGGTTCGCTCGGCGTACTCCAGGGTTCTAAGACATTCATCCTCCAGGACGAACAGGGGCAGATCGAATTGACTCATTCGGTGTCCGCTGGCCTGGATTACGCGGCTGTGGGACCTGAGCATGCGTTCTATCATGATTCGGGCCGCATCGAGTACACGTATGCAATAGACGAAGAGGCCATGGAGGCCTTTGACCTTCTCTCGCGTCTCGAAGGCATAATCCCGGCGCTGGAAAGTGCACACGCAGTGGCCTATTGCCTGAAATTGGCACCTACCCTCGGCAAAGACAAGGTTGTCATCGTGAATCTCTCGGGGCGAGGAGATAAGGATGTGATGCAGGTGGCGAAGATCAAGGGAGTGGACCTGTAGGTGATGCAGCATGCTGAATACGCCCTGAGAGCGGGAAAAGCTAATCCATGTCAAGAATAAAGAGCACCTTCAATCGGTTGAAGAAAAAAGGCGAGACTGCACTCATCCCTTATATCATGGCGGGAGATCCTGATCTTGCCACGACGAAGACGCTCATCCTTGGGATGGAAAAGGCGGGCTGTGATATCATCGAGCTCGGCGCCCCTTTTTCCGACCCGCTGGCTGACGGGCCGACGATCCAGAAAGCTGCGATCCGATCGCTCAGGAACAGGACGAGCATCGCCGACGTGCTCAGCCTCGTTGCGGATGTCCGTACCAGCAGCACGATCCCGCTCATCCTGATGACCTACTACAACCTGATTTTTCATTATGGGGAAGAGCGCTTTGTCAGCGATGCTGTTGCCTCCGGGCTGGACGGCATCATTCTGCCGGACCTTCCCCCGGAAGAGGCCGGCGTACTGATACCGATTGCAAAGAAGGCGGGATTGGACACGATCTTTTTGCTGGCTCCGACGAGTACCGAGGACAGGATCAGGCTCGTGTGCAGGGTCAGCCAGGGGTTTGTCTATTACGTGTCGCTGACCGGCGTGACCGGTGCTCGTGCCGGGGTCCAGAGCTCGATCGAAGCATCGCTCAAAAAGATCAAGGCGGACACGGCCAAGCCTGTTGCTGTCGGCTTCGGCATCTCCACACCGGACCAGGCGGCGCAAATAGCTCACTGGGGCGCAGACGCGGTCATCGTCGGGAGTGCGCTCGTCAAAGTGATCGAAGAGAATATCGGTGCGCCGGAACTGGTACCGCGCGCCGTGGATTTTGCTCGGGCACTGAAACAGGGCGTGATTGCGGGACATGGCAACTAACAAAAGGAGCTCTCCGCATTTCTTCAACAACTGATGTGCAGGTAATGAACAAGGAGGCCATGCATGAGCGATATTCAGTCACAGCTTTTTTCACGATTCGGTAAAAAAATTCCTGCGAACACGGTGCTTTTTCACGAGGGTGATGCCGGAGAGAACATGTACATCATCCAGTCCGGACGGGTCAAGATCAGCAAGCGGATTCGCGGCGTGGAAAAGACCCTCGCTACCCTCGCAAAGGGAGAGTTTCTCGGCGAGATGGCCATCCTGAATGACAAGCCGCGCTCGGCTACGGCCGAGACACTCGAGGATTGCGATATGCTGGTCATCGACCGCAAAACCTTCGAAACCTTGATCCGCGGGAACGCGGAGATTGCCGTGAGGTTCATCAAGCGCCTGGCTGACCGGCTGCGTGAAACCAACGACCAGATGGAAGCCCTGATGATAAAAGACAATACCAGCCGTCTCGTGAGCATTCTCGCCAAGCATGTGCGCGAACAGAAAAAGCCCGGTGAGTTTAGCTTGACCATTGAAGATCTGGCGGGCCTCGCCGGCATAGAAGC
Source organism: Nitrospirota bacterium (assembly GCA_035625205.1). Lineage (GTDB taxonomy): Bacteria > Nitrospirota > UBA9217 > UBA9217 > UBA9217 > JAJYKN01. Next base: position 3,294 of record DASPQB010000050.1, read on the forward strand.
GTCACAAGCCCGGTCGATCCTGGAGAAGCTTGCAAACGTCCGGATCGTAGAAGTCGTTGGTGAGAAGATACTCCTCAGGGACCAGGGTCAGGTCGACCGGCTGCTGCGCTATTTGGAAATGCGCGAAATATTCGGGGAAATGCTGTAAGAAACAGCAGGGAGCAGTCGCGGAAGCATTCAGGAGCAAGAGTCTGCAAACGAGAAGGGATCACGATGAGACAAAAAGGCGGGAAAAGCGCGGGTATCACCATAGCAGCGATCGTGGCGGTGATATTGTCGATATGCTATCTGAGCAATGCGAAGTTCTTCGACGTGCTGGAGGAGAAGACTCTCGATATGCGGTTCACGATGAGGGGCAAGATCTCTCCGGGCCCCGAGACGGTGATCGCGGCGATAGACGAGAAAAGCATCAATAAGCTCGGACGATTTCCCTGGCCCCGGTCTGTGTGGGGCCGGGTGGTGGACCGGTTGACGGCAGACGGCGCTAAGGTCATCGTGTTCGACGTATTCTTCACAGAGCCGGAGAACGTGGAATCCGATGACATGCTGCAGCAGGCCATCCGGAGAAGCGGCCGTGTGATCCTTCCGGTAGTGTTCGATTTTTCGAAAACCGACTTCAGGGAAACAGGCTTCACCGGCAACAAGCTGGACTTCATGACCCCCTCTTCCTACGCCGTGGTCAAGCACGCCGATGACCCGTTTTCGCCATTGAAAGCGACCATGGTGCTGCCGACGCTCTACCGGTTTTCCTCAGTCGCGAAATCACTGGCCCATATCAATATGATCCCTGACGACGACGGCGAGCTCCGCTGGGAGATGCTGGCCATCGATTACCAGGGCGACTACTATGCCCCCATTGGACTGCAGGCGGCGCGGCTCTACCGGGGCCTGAAACATGAGGACCTTGCACTCGACTACCATGGCGAGGTCGGCCTCGGAGATGAGTTCATCCCGGTCGATGAGCACGGACGAATGCTTATCAATTACCGCGGCCCGACCGGGACGTTCCCAACATATTCCATTTCCGATATTCTCGACGGGGTTTTGCCTGCAGACAGGTTCAAGGACAAAATCATCCTGATTGGCGCTACCGCCATCGGCATCTACGACCTCCGCGTTACGCCGTTCTCGAACAATATGCCAGGGATCGAAAAGCACGCCAGCGTGGTCGATAATATCCTGCACAGGGACTTCGTCTACCATACCGAATTCAGCGTTCCCGTGCTCATCGTGCTCTTTGCCGTAGCGCTCGGTTTGTCTATTCCCCGGCTTGGTGCGAAAGCAGGAGCGGCTCTTTTCCTTATCCTGTTCGCCGGTTACCTGGGATTTGTATATTACTTGTTCGTGGCCAAGGGAATTTGGTTCAACCTGGTCTACCCGGCCTCAGCGCTGTTCTTTGGCTACACAAGCCAGACCGCATACCGGTTCTTCATGGAAGAACGGCGGGCGCGGGATATACGCAAAATGTTCTCGAGCTACGTGTCAAAGCGGATCGTGGATGAGCTCATCAGAGATCCCAGCAAGGCAAAACTTGGCGGAGACCGCAAGGAGATCACGGTGCTCTTTTCGGACATCCGGGGTTTTACCTCGTTTTCCGAGAAGCACCAGCCCGAGGAGGTCGTTTCGCTGTTGAATGAATATTTGGGCGCAATGACGGAGATCGTGTTTGAGTATGAAGGGACGCTGGATAAATTCGTGGGAGACGCCGTCATGGCCCTCTGGGGAGCGCCCATCGGCCAGCCGGATCATGCGGAGCGTGCGGTGCGGTGTGCCCTGGCCATGATCGCCAAGCTTAAGCAACTGCAGGCGAAGTGGGCCTCCGAAGGAAGGTACGTCATCGATATCGGGATCGGGATCAATACCGGCGACATGGTGGTGGGCAATATGGGGGCCGAGGGAAAGAAGATGGACTATACCGTGATCGGCGACAACGTGAACCTCGGCGCACGCTTAGAAGGCTTGACAAGAAAGTATAATAATCATATCATCATATCGGAATATACCTATGAACAGGTCAAGGACATCGTTCTTGCCAGGGAACTCGATTCCGTGACCGTCAAGGGAAAAGAAAATCCCGTCGTGGTATATGACCTGGTCGGGCTGAAACAGCAATGAGGCGGACCAACTACCGCATAATTAGAATGCGCAGAGGAGGGTGAATGAAGGTAAAAATTCTTGGTTGCTCCGGTTCCGAGACGATCGGCCACATGCCCCCGGGTTTCCTGGTAAATGATGTGATGATGCTGGACGCCGGCACGATCACAGCCGCGCTCAGCATCGAAGCGCAGAGCAGGATAACCGACATCCTCATCAGCCATACGCATCTGGACCACATCAAGTCACTCCTGTTCCTTGCGGACAACATTATCGGCCGCATCAGCAAACCGGTGAGAATCCATGCCATCCCGGAGGTCCTTGACGCGATCCGGAAACACCTTATGAACAACATCATCTGGCCAGATTTTACCAAGATCCCGACGCCGAAAAATCCCGTGCTGGCCTATGCGCCGATGCCTCTCGGCAAGACCGTGAGCATTGCCGGATTGAAGGTCAAAACAATTCCCATGAACCACCCGGTCCCTGCCGTCGGCTTTCTCGTGAGTGACACGAAGTCTTCATTTCTCTACAGCGCGGACACAGGGCCGAACGAAGGGCTCTGGAAAGAAGCAGCGAAGGCCAAGAATCTTTCGGCGATCATCGTTGATACGTCGTTTCCGAACAGCTTCGAAGGCGTCGCCACCCTGAGTGGTCACTTTACGCCTGCCCAGCTCCATCAGGACCTTTCCAAGGCGAACGTCGGTTATGGCGTGCCAGTCTATATCTATCATGTGAAACCCGTCCATAAAAAGAAAGTCATCAGCGAGCTGGCGGGATTAGGCAGAAAAAATGTGAAGGTCCTCGTGGAAGGGAAGACGTATAGCTTTTGACGTAGTCCCTCCGCCAGAGCATCTTGGATTCCGGCATGCAGAAGGAGCTGCTGTCATCATCGACAGTCTTACTGCTTATTTCCCAATGGTTGGACTCCTCCACCCTGTCGGCTTCACGGAACAAAATAGAATAGTTTCCCCGTCGTGAAGCAGGGGAACTGTCAGATCGGGGTAGTCAACAGCGTCATCGGTACGGGGTCAGCGCTTTCCTCGACCGCGAGGTCGCAGGCGGGGCTTCCAACGAAGGTTTGGGCAAAGAAGAGCTGTACCTGAAGGAGCATTATGGTTTGGTTCAAAAAAGAGCGGCGTGAGAACGTTGCACCTGAGGCCCCTGCAAAAAAAGTAAAGATCCCTGAGGGGCTCTGGGTGAAATGCGATAACTGCAAAGAGATTATTTATCGCAAGGAAGTCGAGAAAAACTACAAGGTCTGTCCCAAGTGCGACTATCATTTCCGTCTCTCCGCATCGGAGCGGCTGCCGTATCTTGTTGATGAAGGAAGTTTCCTCGAAGTGGAGGACGGCCTCTCTCCGAGGGATTTCCTGTCCTTTAAGGACTACAAGGACAAACTTAAAAGCAACCGCAAAAAAACAGGGCTCAAGGACGCAATCATATCCGGCGAGGCAAAGATCGGCGGCAGGCAGGTTTCGATCGTGATCATGGACTTCAATTTTATGGGCGGCAGCATGGGTTCCGTGGTCGGCGAGAAGATCGCCCGCGCCGTCGAGAGGGCCATCGAGAACGGCACACCCTTTATTTCGGTTTCATCATCGGGCGGCGCCCGTATGCAGGAGGGCATCCTCTCGCTCATGCAAATGGCCAAAACATCGGCCGCCGTGGCGCGTCTTGGCCAGGCCGGACTCCCCTTCATCTCGATATTAACAGACCCCACCTTCGGCGGCGTGACCGCGAGCTTCGCCATGCTTGGCGACATTATTGTCGCGGAGCCGAAGAGTCTTATCGGATTTGCAGGGCCGCGGGTCATCGAGCAGACGATCAAGCAACAACTTCCCACGGGGTTCCAGCGCGCCGAGTTCCTGCTCGATCATGGGATGATCGATATGATAATACCGCGCAAGGATATGCACGCGACGCTTGGCAAGGTCCTTGATTTCTTTGCCGCTAGGGTTGATCATGGGTGAAATGGCAAAAATGTTTATCCTCCTGGGGGCTGTTCTGATCGTTCTGGGGCTCATTTTGCTCCTTCTGCAGAAAACCCCGTTCCTGGGCAAGCTGCCCGGAGACATCCTGATCAAACGGGAACATGTTACGATTTATTTTCCTCTCGCCACGAGCATCATCATCAGCATTATCATCAGCCTTATTCTCTACTTCCTCAACAGGTTTAGGTAAATCACATGGTGCTTCCCGCCGCTCTTGTGTGCACTTCCCCGTTACCGCAACCGTCGCGCCAAAGGTGTGAAAACTGCGAACGAGGACCTGAGCATGCCTGACGAGGTGGCGATGACAAAGCGCTCGGCACTGCAGATCGCCACGCTCTCGGCGTTCCTTACGCCGTTCATGGTTTCCTCCCTTAATATTGCCCTGCCTGCAATCGGGAAAGACTTCGAGATGAGCGCCGTCCTGATGAGCTGGGTTCCGACGTCCTATCTTCTCGCTGCAGCTATGTTCCTCGTGCCCTTCGGGAGGCTGGCCGACATCTTCGGCAGGAAGCGGATCTTCAACTACGGCATCTGGATCTTCACGATTTCATCGCTCCTGCTTGCGCTTGCTCCCTCAATGTCACTGCTTATTCTCTTCCGTGCGTTCCAGGGGTTCGGAAGTGCCATGATCTTCGGAACGGGAATGGCCATCCTGACCTCCGTGTATCCGGCGGCGGAGCGTGGACGGGTGCTCGGGATCAATGTTGCTGCCATCTATCTGGGGCTTTCTCTCGGGCCGACGTTTGGCGGGATCCTGACCCAGCAGTTCGGATGGCGGAGCATATTTCTGGTGAATGTTCCGCTGGGGAGCGTAATCATTTATCTTGTCGCTTCAAACCTAAAGCAAGAATGGGCTGAAGCGCAGGGTGAACAGTTCGATCTTACGGGTTCCCTCATCTACAGTTCCATGCTGGTGGAGCTCATGTATGGTTTCTCGCTCCTGCCTGAACGGTCGGGGATGGGCCTGATAGCAGCGGGCGTTGCCTGCATCGCGCTTTTTATCCTCTGGGAGCGAAGGGCACAGAGCCCGCTCCTGAATATGAATTTGTTCTTTGACAATGCGGCCTTTGCGTTCTCGAATCTGGCGGCATTGATCAACTATAGCGCGACCTTCGCGGTTACCTTTCTCATGAGTCTCTATCTTCAGTACATTAAAGGTCTCACTCCCCAGCAGGCCGGCATGATCCTGGTCTTTCAACCGCTCGTCATGGCGATGGTCTCTCCCTTTGCCGGTAGGCTTTCCGACAAAATTGAACCGCGCGTTGTTGCGTCGATCGGGATGGGATTCACCGCGGCAGGTCTGGTCCAGTTCACGTTCCTGGAGAGCCAGACCTCTCTGGCCTACATCATCATTGGCCTGATCCTGCTTGGCTTCGGGTTCGCCCTGTTTTCTTCGCCGAATACGAATGCGGTCATGAGCTCTATCGAGAGAAGGTTCTACGGGGTGGGGTCCGCGACGCTCGGCACCATGCGGCTCACCGGTCAGATGCTGAGTATGGGGATCGCCATGATCATTTTCGCGCTCAGGATAGGGAGCGCCCGCATTACGCCGGAATACTATCCGCTGTTTTTGGCGAGCACAAAAACAGCGTTCATTATCTTTGCAGCCCTCTGCTTCGGCGGCATCTTTGCTTCGCTGGCGAGGGGAAAGGTGAGGTGACCTATGGACCGACGAGAATTTCTGAAATTGGCTGCGCTGACGGGGGCTGGCCTCTCAATGCCCGCAGCGTTGAACCTGATTGCCGAGGCGGCAGAGACAACCCTTCCTCCCGATCTTGTCATTGCGCATGGCGCGTCGCCTGAAAAGATCGTGGTGGCCGCCATCGACGGCATGGGCGGGATCAAGAAGTTCGTTTCCCGAGGCGATATCGTCGTAATCAAGCCGAACATGGGCTGGGACCGGATTCCGGAACAGGCCGGGAACACAAATCCCGATGTTGTTGCCGCGGTGGTCAAACTCTGCTTCGAGGCTGGTGCCAAGAAGGTAAGGGTATTCGACAGGCCGGTGAACGACCCGCGGCGTTGCTTTGTCCAGAGCGGGATAGCGCCAGCGGCGGCTGCGTTGGGGGCGAATGTCGACTTTGTGGACGACCGGAAGTTTAAGGACATGGTTATCAACGGCACAGCGCTCAAGTCCTGGCCGCTCTATACGGAGATCTTCGAAGCGGATAAGGTGATCAATATCCCGATCGCGAAGCACCACGGTCTCGCCAAGCTTACGATGTCCATGAAAAACTGGATGGGCGTCATGGGAGGAGAGCGCCGCCAGATTCACCAGAAATTGGACGAGAGTCTCGTGGACCTTTCCCGGAAGATAAAGCCGACGCTCACGATCCTCGACGCCGTGCGCATCCTGACGGCAAACGGGCCCCAGGGCGGCAATATCGCGGACGTGAAGAAACTCGATACCGTCATCGTGGGCGTGGACCAAGTCGCTATTGATTCGTACGGTGCAACGCTCTTCGGCATGCGCGGAAGCGATCTCGGGTATGTAACACTTGGCCATAAATTCGGGATGGGGCAGATGGATCTCAACAAAGTGAGGATCAAGAAGATCAATGTCTAATTGACGAAGAGCGGAACCAGGGACGTACCTCAGGGGTGCCGGGCGCTACCATGAGAAGGAGTTTCGTCAAGCAGTGCAGGCGGGAAACAGAAGCGATGGAAAGGGCAAACGGGCAGGGGAGAAGAAGCGTCACGTGGTCACATGGTGTGAACTATAACTTGCCTTTTCCCTCAATCTGTATTATCATTTGAGCCGAGATAGCAAACAAACTGAATGGATCATGCAAAACCTTCGCAGACTGACCCAGGGACTACTGCTCCTTTTTTTCATTTTTCTGTTCATCCAGACCGAGTCAAAAGGAAATGACACACTCGGTTATCCCGTGCGCCTGTTTCTCGATGTTAACCCCCTCATCTTCGTCACGACAATCCTGTCCGCCCATGCCGCAGCCAGGGCATTTTACTTTTCCCTGATAACCATTGTTATCACGCTCGTCTTCGGGAGGGTTTTCTGCGGATGGGCCTGTCCGCTCGGCACCCTGCACAACATCGTCGGTTCTATCAGAAAAAAACGTCCTACGGAGTTGTACGCGAAGGGATACCGCGTCAAATATTATATCCTGATCGCGCTTCTAGCATCATCCCTCTTTACGCTCCAGCCGGTTGGGTTCATCGATCCGCTTTCGCTCCTCATCCGGTCATTATCGGTCAGCGTTTATCCCCTGTTTAACTACAGCCTGAGGTCGATATTCGATGCACTCTACGCAATGAACCCACTCGGCGCTGCGAACATATCCGAACCGGTTTACACGGTGCTCAAAAAAACCATTCTTTCTTTTGAGCAATCGTTCTATGAGCAAAGCGTGTTCATAGGCGGTCTCTTCTTGATCATTCTCGGACTGAATTTGATAGAGAAGAGGTTCTGGTGCAAATACCTTTGCCCCCTCGGCGCCCTCCTCGGCATCTTTTCGCGCTATGCGATCGTGAAGCGGTCAGTGAGTGAAGGTTGTACGTCCTGCGGAATCTGCGCAACCACCTGTCCGGGAAACGCCCGCCCCGACGCAGGTGAACACTGGAGGGACACCGAATGCCTCGTGTGCAGGAACTGCGACGATATCTGTCCCCAGAACGCAGTGAGCTTCGGTTTTTCGGGCAGGCGTTCAGCTGCAGCCATGGACCTCGGCAGGAGAAGGATCATTTCATCGGCTCTCACCGGGATTGTAGCCGTTCCGCTGCTGCGTATTACTCCGCTTACAAGGACGAATTCCCAGAACCCCGATCTTTTGCGCCCGCCCGGGTCGCTTGGGGAAAGGGAGTTTCTGAGGCGGTGCGTCAAGTGTGGTGAATGTATGAGGGTCTGCATCACGAACGGGCTGCAGCCGACGTTCCTGGAAGCAGGCACCGAGGGAATGTGGTCACCCCTGCTTGTCCCGCGCATCGGCTACTGCGAATATCGCTGCACGCTCTGCGGCCAGGTTTGCCCTACCGGGGCGATCAAGAGACTGCAGCTGGAGGACAAGGCGAAAACGAAGATCGGCCTCGCGATGATCGACAAGGGAAGGTGCCTTCCCTGGGCCCATGCCCGGCCGTGCATCATGTGCGAGGAAGTCTGTCCCACGCCGAAAAAAGCCATCTGGACCGAAAAAGTCCAGGTGCGCGATCGTCAGGGAAGGAGCGTGCTTGTGCAGCAGCCGCATGTGGACCTCGAACTGTGCATCGGCTGCGGCATTTGCGAGAACAAGTGCCCTGTGCTCGGCAGGCCGGCGATCTCTGTATCGAGCGTCGGGGAGAGCAGGTCGAGGGAAAACCAGTTGTTGCTACCATGAAGGGAAACGCCCGTGCGTCATGGCTTGCAGTTTTTCCGTCGTACGGTTTGTCAGCGAGGAGCGGGTCGTCCTGTTAACTCCATGTTCAAGAGAGGGAAAATTGAAACACACCTATATCATTATCGCCGCCATGGTTCTCGTTCTCTTGAGCCGCGTGTTGCCAGCGGCGGCAGCGCCACAGCAAAAGATTCCTGCCAAGGCTGCAATCGTCGTTGACTCCAGCGGAGAGGTTCTTTTTGCAAAATACCCCGACGCAAAACTTGCACCTGCAAGCACGGTCAAGCTGGTTACGGCCATGGTGGTCATCGACAGACTCAATCCAGCGCTCAAAGTGAAGATCAGCAGGAATGCGGGGAGGGTCCGGTCCATACAGCCGCGACTTCGTCCTGACGAAGAGGTGACGGTTTCCGATCTTCTCCACCTCGCCCTCATGAAATCCATCAATTCCGCTGCGGTAGCTCTTGCCGAAGCGACGGCCGGATCGGAGAAGGACTTTGTGACACTGATGAATCAGAAGGCGACGGAGATTGGGGCTGACAATACGCTCTTTGCAAATGCTTCAGGCCTCCCGAAGGGGACTCAGTACACCACCGCCAGCGATCTTGCCCTTATTTTGAAAGCAGCTCTCTCCTATCCGCTGATACGGGATATCCTGGGTACGAAAGCGTATCTGATCAGGACAACGGAGGGACGGGACATCTTCCTGGAGAACTCGAACGATCTCCTTTGGCAGAGGGACAATATGATCGGCGGGAAAACGGGCTACACCGGGAATGCGCGGCACTGTTTTGTATGCGCGATCAATACGGACAGAGGCCCCCTCTTTGCTGCGGTTCTCGGAGCTCGTTCCCGGAGCAGCTTATGGAGAAGCACGCTCATGCTCGAGGCGATCGGGATGCAAAAGGAGTCATTGCACAGAGTCGATATGCCGAGCTACAGTGAAGAAACAGTCCATGCTGTGGCAAGTGAATGACGCGCTTCGATTGGAAATGCCGGGGATTCCCGGGCTTCCCGGGAACTGAAGGCAAGAGGTAAAAAGAGGTGATTTTCGTGGTCATGACGGGCAGGCGGCATTTCAACTGCTCAAGAGGTAATTGAACGCGCTTCCTGCACCTCCCTGCTCATTTCCTGTCCTTCGAAGCCTCCCCAATGCGATCAAACCGTGGTGAACCCCAGCGACGCAGCAAGAGCCTGGTTCACGATCTTTCCGTGATAGGTGTTGAGCGCGCTTCTGATGACCATATCTTCCTGGACTGCTTTTTTGATCCCGTGATCAGCGATAATCTTAACATACGGCAAGGTTGCGTTCGTGAGGGCCAGCGTTGACGTCCTCGGATAGGCACCCGGCATGTTCGCCACGCAATAATGGATAATACCGTCAACGGCGAACACGGGGTCATCGTGCGTGGTGGGGTGCGAGGTCTCAATGCAGCCGCCCTGGTCAATGGAAACGTCAACGAGCACCGCCCCTTTCTTCATGGTCCCGAGCATCTGCCTGGTGATTAAAATCGGTGACCTCCCCCCGGGCACCAGGACTGCACCGACAAGGATGTCCGCCTCCCTGATCTCTTCAGCGATGGTCTGGGTTGTTACGGGCAGGGTCTTCACTCTTCCCGAAAACAACTCATCTATTTTTTGAAGCCGTTCGGTACCTCTGTTCATGACAAGGGTGTCCATGCCGAGATTCGATGCAACCCGGGCCGCGTTCGAACCGACCACTCCCGCACCGAGGATCACGATTTTTGCAGGCCTTACGCCGCTTGCCCCGGTTGCCAGGATGCCTGAGCCTCCTTTGAATTTCTGAAGATAATAGCTCCCCATCAGCGGGGCCATACGGCCGGCTATTTCACTCATCGGGGATAAGAGAGGTAGACCCCCGTCCTTTGCCAGTGTCTCGTAGGCGATGCCCGTGACACGTTTTCTCAAAAGAACTTCGGTCAGTCCCCTGTTCGGCGCAAGATGAAGGTACGTGAAGATCGCCTGCTCGGGCCGGATAAAATCATATTCTGCAGGAACCGGTTCCTTGACCTTGACGATTAATTCGGCCCTTTCGAAGAGGCTGTGCTTATCGAGCACCTGAGCGCCGGCCTTTCTATACCCCACATCAGGGAACCCGCTACCCTCTCCGGCACCGGTCTCGACGAGAACGGTGTGGCCGCCCTGATAGAGGTCATGCACGCCGAAAGGCGTGATGCCGACGCGGAATTCTTCGACTTTTATCTCTTTGGGGACGCCGATGATCATGATAGATCCTGGGTGACTTCCTCTTCCGTTCCTATTTAAATAGTAGCACATACGCCACAGGGTTGCAGAGGACTTCCCCGGTGAATGCTCGTAAGAGTATTGACTAATTGGCGGATTTTCTGTAGTATGTGCGTTCATCAAAAACATGCTGGGAGGAGGGTTTACACATGGCAGAGGAAAAAAAAGATCCCTGGCTCAATTATCTCGCGCTCACGACGGTTATTTTCGCGGTCTGTGCAACGCTATCAACGCTCAAAGGCGGCGGGTATGGTTCCAAGGCGGTCATGTCCCAGGCGCAGGCTTCGGATCAGTGGTCCTATTATCAGGCCAAGAGCATCAAAGGGTATCTCTATGAGCTTCAGCGGGACAAGCTGGACATGGACCTGAAAGCAGGGGCGCGCGGTGCTGCGGGAGAGTACCGGAAAAAGATCCAGTTCTACCAGGAGGAGATAAACCGCTATAAGGATGAAAAGGAAGAGATCAAGAAAAAGGCCGAGGCGCTCGAGGCGAGCCGAGACGATGCACAGAAACATTCCGGCGCCTTCGGGTTGGCGGCCATGTTTCTCCAGATCGCGATCCTGCTCTCGTCAATTGCTGCCCTGATGAAGCAGAAATATTTCTGGTTTCTCGGATTGGCTTCGGGTGCTTTTGGCCTCGCCTATTTCTGTAACGGGTTTCTCCTGTTCATGAAATAATCGGGAGGGACCGGGCGGCCAGGTGGCCGCTCCTGTCCCTTCATCCGTGCAACGGACCCTCATCGGTGCTGTTGCCTGCTTTTCGGGCATACTGGCAACGACTCCATGCCCTCCACTCAAGAATAAGGAACAGGGAAATGAATAGATACAAGTGGCAAATAGTTCTTGGCATAGCGCTGATTGCGGTTTCGACGGCATTATTTATCGCTCAAATCATCATATTTCATGATGTGCGAAGCACATTTTTCTATCTGCTTCAGGACATCGCTTTTATCCCGATCCAGGTTCTCTTAGTTACCTTGATTTTGAACCAGCTCCTGAACGTGCGCGAAAAGGTTGCAAAGCTGAATAAGCTGAACATGGTCATCGGTGCATTCTTCAGCGAGGTCGGCAGCGGGCTTCTGAAGTGTTTCTCGGATTTCGACCATAATGCCGGAAAGACGAGGGCTGAGCTCCAGGTATCCACCCACTGGTCGGAGGAGCATTTTTCACGCGTCGCCAGGGACGTCGCACACTATGAGTTCAGGATCGACTATGCAAAGGCCGACCTTACGGAACTCAAGGCTTACCTGACCGGTAAACGTGCTTTCCTTTTGCGACTTCTCGAGAACCCCAACCTGCTCGAGCACGAAACGTTCACCGAGCTGCTCTGGGCAGTCTTTCACCTGACCGAGGAGCTGTCGGTACGGGATGATGTTGCGCAGCTGATCCCGGTTGATGGCAACCACATCGGGGGAGACATGAAGCGGGCGTATGCCCTCCTCATCGTGGAATGGCTTACGTACCTGAACCACCTGAAACGCGAATATCCTTACCTCTTCTCGCTTGCGGTACGCTTAAACCCGTTTAATCCGCAGGCGTCGGCTATCGTGAAGGAATAGTCGTTCCGCACGGGGATGACTGTCGCTCATGGAGAGAACTCCGTTCGGAAACGCTACAAGGGCTTGCTCAATCGTTCCTGAAAGGCACGTAGATGAAAGGGATCGCAAGAAGTAAATAACAGTATGTCGGACCCGCGGAGCTGCTCGCGGAACGGGGAGGGTTTTCGTGCTGGCTATTACCAGCTCAAACGGCGGCGTCTGCGTGTCGTCCTAGTTTTTAAAGCCAACTGCATCGCCTTTCTCGATTTCTTCGGTACTCCTGCTTACCACGGCCGTCGATGTCCGATCCTTCACCAGGAAGACCAGCACTTCACCGACTGCTTTTCTTGAAATTTCCTTTTTCTTCCCCTCTCCCCGTACCTGGTATACGACGAACCGGTCGCCCGGTTCAACACCGTCCAGACTGCCTTTATCCAGGTAAACGATGTCCGTCTGGCCGTTTATAGCATGATGGTCTACTACTTCGAGAATATATCCTGAAATATCTTTTGCTTTTTTTTGCGGAGATTGATAGATGAGAGAAGGTTCCTGATAGGGGACCAAGAGACTCTTCCGCTCAATGGCATCGAACGAGAGGGTGATCTCCGCGGTAAGCAGGTCACTTGAACCCTTGGACGTAACCTGGAGGATGCCCAATCCGCGGATGAGACTTCCATAAGGCTCTTTGGTTATCGGGTGCTTAACTTTTTCGAGCGGTGCGTAAATGAGATACTTGTCGCCAACATTAACATTTTCTTTTGAATGGACAGTTATATAGACACTGTCGCCATAGGCAAATATTGTTTTTCCGCTGTCGCTTCCGCCGACGATCATGTCACTGCTTTCGACGTTATTCACAAATCCCGCGCTGAGCATGGAGTATTTGTCGATGAGCGGAACTTGCTGCTGTTCCGGCGCAATGATCGTGCTCCCTTTCGGCGGGGCCGCTTCTTCTGAAACTGCCGGGGCAGGGGCAGGAGCAGGAGCAGGCGCAGGCGCTGCTATTTCTTCTTTCGGCGCGGGCTGCTGCTCGATCGCCTGTTCCCGGGGGGCTTCTTCGGGAGGGGCCTGCATGGCATGCTCCAGGGGGGCGAGATTCGGAATGGTCAGTTTATTCCCGGCGAATATCATGTCGGGATTGGTTATGCCGGGATTTGCCTTCCAGATGAAGGGCCAGAGATAAGGATCTTTGAGAAAAGTGTTCGCGATGTCCCAGAGCGTGTCGCCCGGTTTGATCGTGTATGCAGCTGCCTCTTCCGGTGCGGGGACAGCGGGTGCAGACTCCGGAGGCGCAGACGGCGCTTGCGGTTTTTCTCCTGTCGACGCTTCATGGTTGCCTGCGGGATTGGTCACCGGATTGCCCTGCTGCTGGACGGTTTCCCCGGTTTTTTCGGGCTGCAGCGCCGCAGGGGCATTCTGATTCTGAGAAACAGCTATACCAGGAGCAAACAGGACAAGCAAAAGAACAAGAGCAAATCGAGCTGCATGTGAAATGGCGTCCAACCGTTTGGTCATTCCTGCCTCCTGACGTATTGGCTTTTTCTATACCCGCGCGGGCCGGCATCTGGGTGATTGGTGCTCTGGGAAGTCGGGCAGGCATGCCGCACCGGCGAATTCGGAAGGAATGTGTGCATTGTAGGGGTGGAGAAACTCTCCGTGTCGGGGCACATTCCGAAGTGATCCTCCTCGCGTTGTACGGCACATCAGCCAATGCTTTATTCGTTATCCCGATGGCTACGGCTGGCCGCTGGCTCTTTCAGAATTCCATTTCAAAAGGGGATTGCGGAGCCAATTTTTTCTAAAGATTAACGAGAAACCTCTGGTTTGTCAAGAGAATAATGGGAATGGAGCCAAACCAGACCTTGCTTTTGACCTGTATTTTTGGTATTCTGCCCTTACGATGACACCGAGCAGCAAAGAAGGCCAAACCGGGTGGAAGGGAGTCCTGTATCTCTTCGGGTTTCTCACACTGACCGCACTTGCCATAGTGCTACAACTCGAGTACCGGGGATTCGGAGGCCCGCTTTCCGATAATATTCTTGTATTCCTGCTCGTGAGCGCGAACTTCCTGCTCTTTGCGGTTGTTATCGTCATGATCGCCCGGAGCCTTTGGAAGCTCTCGGTCGAACGAAAGCACGGAGTGCTGGGCGCCCGATTCCGGCGAAAACTCGTTTTTGCCTTTGTCAGCCTTTCGTTCATCCCTCCTGTCCTTCTGTACTTCATCGGGAGCGGGATGTTCACCAGCAGTATTGAGCGGTTGTTCAGTCTGCGCATTGAAAATTCGCTGAAGGATTCCGTTGTCCTTACTCAGGAATATTATGACCGGCTGCAGAAGGACGCCTTCGTGTTTGCGAAGCAGATTAGCAGGCAGATGAGCGAGGGCCGGCTCCTGACACAATTTGAAAGCCCGGTACTCAAGGATTATCTCGTAAAAAAGGGGAATGAGTACGGCCTGGGATCCGTCGAGCTTTTCCTCGGGCCGAATAAGCGCACCATCGTCGTCGTGACGAGCCAATATCCTTCCAGAACCTTTACCCAGACGCCGCCTGAGCTTGTAGCCCAGGCGCTCGCGGGCAAGGAAACAGCGGATATATCGAGTACGGGAAACAAAGGTGACAGCCTGCGGGCTGTCGTGCCGCTCTACGAGGCCTCGGAAGGCGGCCCGATCACAGCCGCGATCGCAGTCAGTTACTATGTCCCTCAGAACCTGTCCGCGAAAGTGGATATGATCCGTGAGGGATACGTGCAGTATCGGCAGGCGTTCAAAAAAAAGGAGCCGATCAAGGTTGCCTACCAGCTCGGGTTTCTTGCAGTTACCCTCACGCTCCTTCTTGCCGCGATCTGGGTGGCGCTCCGGGTCGCTGCCGGCATCACTGTTCCGATCAAGAAGCTCGCTGAAGGGACCGCCGCGGTAGCGGCAGGCAAATTCGATTACCGGATCGACGAGAAGTCCGGCGATGAAGTGGGTGTCCTGGTCGATTCTTTCAATCTGATGACCCAGGAGCTCAAGGCCTCCCGGGAGCAGCTCGAGCAGGAAATGAACTATAAGAAGACGATCCTGTCGAACATCGACACGGGGGTCGTCTCCATGGATCGGGCGGCGCGGATCACAACGGTCAACCAGGCCGCATCGGAGGTCCTCGGCATCCGGGAAGAAGAGGTCCTCGGAAAACGGTATGATGAGGCCTTCGGGTTTATCGAGTTGGATCCCATTCGCGGCCTGTTCCGCAAGCTGGAGGAGGGTCCGGGGTGGGCCGAGGAGGAACTTCAACTGAACGTTCGCGGCCGCATGCTGACCTTGCGGATGCGGGTCTCGACACTTCGTGACGGCAGCGGCATGCTCATTGGTTCCGTCATTACCTTCGACGATCTCACCGAGCTCCTCCGGGCGAAAAAAGCAGAGACCTGGCAGGATGTTGCCAGACGCATCGCACACGAGTTCAAGAATCCGCTGACGCCCATCAAGCTTTCCGCGGAGCGTCTTCGAAAAAAACACGCAGAGGGATCGCCGGACTTTGATGCGGTGTTCGATGAGTGCAGCAGGACCATCGTCCAGGAAGCCGACGGCCTGCGGAAACTTGTTGACGAATTCGCGAATTTTGCCCGGATGCCAAGTTCAAACCCGGTCCCGCAGTCGCTGGCGCCCGTACTGGAAAACGTGGTTCAGCTGTATAGCGGTGCGCACAAGGATATCGTGGTAGTGAAAGACATTGCGCCGGACATGCCCGCGGTGCTTCTGGATAGTGAACAGATAAAGCGGGTATTCATCAATCTTTTCGAAAATGCCGTGGAGGCGATGGGCGGCAAAGGCAGGATCTGGATCTCGGCGGCAATGAACGCCGACAATATGGCGCAGATCGTCGTGGCAGATGAGGGCACGGGGATAGCAAATGAGGATATTCCCAAGCTGTTCCAGCCTGATTTTTCGAGGAAGAAGAAAATGAGCGGACTGGGCCTTGCTATTGTCCTTCGGATCATCAAGGACCACGGCGGTGCGATCCGCGTCGAGCAGAATGCTCCCCGGGGCGCGCGGTTCGTCATTGAACTCCCGGCAGCACGGAAAGAAGTCATGAGCGCATAGTACCAGGTTCCGGACCTTACCGCAGAGACTTCCGCTTCAGATTTTGAACCGTGAATTCTGAACCGTTCGCTTCAGGAATTGGAGGAATTTCCATTTTGGATACAGCATCGACAATACTGATAACCGTTGCCGCACTCTATCTGATCATCAAACTGTTCGGCTACCTGAGCAGGCTGGGAATCAAACAGATTCGGCCGCAGGAACTCGATCAGAAAAAAGGGATCGTGCTCCTCGATGTCCGCACGAACAAGGAATACGCTCTGGGACATATCCCGGGCGCCGTCCACGTTCCGCTTACGGATTTGGGCGAAAAGGTCAAGAAGCTCAAGAAGGACAAGGATATTGTGGTTTTTTGCCAGAACGGGAACCGCAGTATCTGGGCAATTAAACGCTTGATGGGCATGGGCTACAAGAATTTGTATAATCTGAAGGGCGGCTACCGTGCCTGGAAAAGAACTCATTGATGAACTGAAACGTGACTACCGCTCGAAAAGGCCGCAGATCGTGAAGCGCCTTGCCGAGTTCAAAAAAAGGTATGAGAAGGGCGATCGCGCGATCTTCGAGGAACTTTGTTACTGTATCGTGACTGCAGGCAGCAGCGCAATGATGGGCATGAAGACGGTGGACGCGCTTCAGGATATTCTGCATTCCGGCAGCAGGAGTGAACTCCGAAATCGCGCACGGGCTCACCGCGTAAGGTTCTGGCGGGTACGGACCACCTACATCTATCACACCCGCGAGTACCTGAAGACTGCATGCGGGCTCAAACTCCGCCGGTTGCTCGAATCCTTCGACGGCCGGGATGCCCGCCGTGATTTTTTCGCGCAGAACAAATCGGTCAAAGGCCTGGGGTATAAAGAAGCGAGCCACTTTCTCCGGAACATCGGTTTTCCCGGCTATGCGATCCTCGATAAACATATCATGAATAGCCTCCGCGAAATGGGTGTGATCAGTAAAATCATGCGCCATACAACGCGAGCAGGATACCTGAAAATCGAGGAACGGCTTAAAAAGTTCGCCGATGAAATCGGAATCGATATGGACCATCTCGATCTGCTCCTGTGGTCGAGAAAGACGGGGAAAATATTAAAATAGCGGCAGGCGCCGGTGGTAGCGGGCAATATGTCTACTGTGATCGAGGTGCATCCATGTCCGACAAGGGGCTTAAAAAAGCGGTTCTCATCGGCGCAGTGCTCGGCGCCCTGGTCACGTTGGGTATCGCCCTGTCAATGGACTTATTTTTTTCCGACACCCTCCAGGGGAGCTGGTGGGACGCTGCAGCCAAGGACGTGACCAAGATGTTCGGCCCGGCATGCGGACACAATGTTTTTGCCGTGGCCCTTGTCCTTGTAATCGTGATGGGGTTTCTGGCTGGTTTTGGCGCGATGCTCGGGGCGGCCACCGGTCTCATCATGAACCGTTTTTTTAAAATGGTCCTCAAACTCTAGCGGAGAACAGGGGCACATGTTCGAGCGCGGGGGCAACGATGACGGATGAACAGCGTTCCACAGATTGATCCGTTTTGATTCACCGCAATGTCGATTTGTTCGGAAGAAAGGGGAAAAAAGGGTTGCGCGAGCGCATCTCCTTCCGTACTTCCGAGACCACGAGTTTCATGATAGTCGGCACGTTGAGCTTCCATCCCTTGATGGGCCAGTCGAGCTCATGTTTTCCGCATACGATATCGAGCGTGTTCAGGCTGAAGATCTCTCTGCGGAGTTCGTCATCAAGATGATCGGGGTCGGTGATTTTTTCGCTCAACACTATCGCCCGCTCAAGGTGATCACGAATTTTTAAGGCGTTCTTCTGGCTGATGACGCCGTAGTGCTCCTTAATTGCGAGGAGCTTTAATGCACCATCATAGGTTGCCTTCACGATCTCATCTCTTGTCATCCACTTGGTTTCGTAATTCAGCGTGAATTTCCAACTCGGTTTGAGCATTGCCTGCCGATGTTCTTTCAGCGTCTTGGAGAAAAAGCGGTAGCCGTATTTCTCCGGGGCTTCAAAAATGACACTGCCGGGGTCGATAAAGGGCGCGAGCGGCGCTATCAGGGGAAGTACTTTGCCCCGGTTGCCGTTGGTGCCGAACTTTTCCAGAAGTGTACCGCAGTAGGAGACGGTGTCCATGACTGATTGGTAGGTCTGGTTCGGCAGCCCAACCATAAAAAAGAGGTCCACTCGCTTGCACCCGACGTCAATGAGCGTTGCGATCATCCCCTCGAGGGAGTTGTTGTCGTAATCCTTTCCAAACGTCTTGCGTACATTGATATCATGGGATTCCGGAGATATTTCGACGTTGAACGTTTCAATGCAATCCGCCGCTTTGTTGAGGAACTCGGTCGTCGGGGGTCTGAAGAACTCAATACAGACTTCGTTCCTGATGCGGTGTCGCTTCATGGCCTCCAGGAACCGGTCACTGTACTCCCGCCCTGCCTGCAGAAGATCTCCGAGCAGGATCATCGGCGCCCCCGTGTAATCCGCTATCTTCCTGATGTCCTCTGCCACGAGCTCCGGAGAGCGGAAACAGGCGTGAGACCGTTCGCACACCGTCTTGAACGCCGAAATCGACCCTCCGCAGGTGCCGCAGTTGTGGTTGCATCCCCGAACAGAAAAGACCGCGGTCACGGGGTAACTCAGCCAGTAGTTGAACGGTATGTATCCTGAGGGGTCACGGTACTTGATCGCCATCTTGAGAAGATGCGCGTAATCGAAGTCAACGTAGTCGAGGCGTTCCGGCTTGAACGAGCGTTCGTTTACTATTACGCGCCCCTGTCCATCCCTCCACACGAGGTTCGGCACTTCGCCGAATTCTGAGCCGGACCGCAGGGCCTGGAGCAGCAGCCTGAGCGGTTCCTCGGTTGATTCGCCGCAGAGGATGAAATCGACAAAGGGATAGTCTTGCATGATCTCTTCATGGTAGTATGTTGCACTGAGACCACCGAGGATGACCGGCTTGTCGGGATGATGTTTTTTGACCATTTCCGCAAGGGTAAGGCTGCCATCCACGTGGGGCAGCCAATGCAGGTCTATGCCGAAAGCCCCGGCGTCAAGATTTTTGATGAAACGCTCAGCGTCAAATGAACGGGAGCGCAGCATCTTGAGGGCCATGTTTACGATCCGCACGGAGATGCCGTGCTTGGTCAGATAATTCGAAATGGTGAGAAACCCGATAGGATAAATTTCGAAGATCGAAGAAGACGGCACGACATCGCTGACGGGGCCGAAGAAAAGCGGCAGATCGCGGAAATGGAAGACGCTCGGAGGATGGAGCAGAAGCAGGTCAGGTTTAGGCATGGACGGTCACATCTCCGTAGATTTTCTTTGTATAGACGTCCGTGATGTCGGCAGTTATTTCCTCCATGGCCTTGTACATGGCTTCGGCAGAGGAGCTGACCGCTTTGTTCAGAGGGCCGAAGATGCGCAGGGAATTGCTCAGGATCCTCGTCTCCTCATTATAGAGGTGCAGTATGTCCATGAGACGCTGTTTAAATTTCGTCCCCGTGTATGCAAATCTGACGGCATCGGTAAAAGACCCAGACGCTGGCCAGTTCGCCAAGAGGGTATAGACGGTTTTGGAAATGAGCCAAATGCGCTGGATGCGGATGTCGGCGAAATCGCTATAGCGAACGTGAAAGGATATGGCGGGAATGATAAGATGGTTCAGAAAAGCCTTGTCGACTTGTTTCGTTTGCTCAAAAACATCTTCCAGGTCCAGATCGCATACAGGTTTCCCCTCATGGTATTTTTTCGCCGCCACATCGATGATGAGCCGGTCTTTGTCGACCTCCTTCCTGACATTCGCATTCATGTAGGTTGAAAAGAAGGGAAGACTGGCGAGCTTCAGCGGGTGCTGAGCGGCACGCTCGAGGCTCCGCCGGGAAAAACTGTACATCAGGGTCTTGTCTTTTTCGCACAGGATTGCAACCCTATCCACGTTTCACCGCCGTATACAGCGTTGCAATACCGAACGTCATTGAACCGACACGGATGTTCTCAAAGCCGCATTTCTGGATCATGTTCTTGAATTCATCGGGGGGATAAAAGGAATTGATGGAACGCGGCAGATAGAGATAGGGCGCGGCGGTCTTGACGACCAATTTCCCGATCAACGGCATGACCTTGAAAACATACCACTCGTAGAGGAAGCGGAACCAGCTGTACTGGGGCCGCGTCAGTTCGAGGCAGACGAATTTGCCTCCCGGCTTGAGGACCCGATCTATCTCTTGCAGCGCCAGGGCAGTATCGGGGATGTTGCGCATGCCAAAGGCGACCGTAACGGCGTCGAACGCGCTATCGCGGAAGGGAAGTCTCTTCGCATCGGACAGTATGAATGAGAGGTTCGCGTGATTCTCCCCTTTTTTGCGCCGCGCACGATCGAGCATTTCTTCGCAGAAATCGGCCCCCGTGACTGAACCCTGCGGGCCAACATGGCGAGAGAGCAAAAAGGCAAGTTCGCCGGTTCCGCTGCAGACGTCAAGTACGCGCTCACCCTCGAGGATGCCTGAGCGTACAACGGCCTCTCTGCGCCAGAAGTGGTCAAACCCGAAGCTGAAGCTGCTGCTGAGGAAATCGACGTAGGGGGCAACTGTTGTAAAGATATGTTTGATAAACAGGTCGCGCTGTTCTAATGACATAGATTAATAGATGAACTGTCCCATCAAAATTAAAATAAGCAGGCCAAAGCCGATCAGAACCACGGCAAAGCCGAACAGGATGCCAGCATCGGTGATCCAAGTCTTCTGCGGCACGGTCATGTAATCATCGAGCCGGTGTTCATCTACGAGGCGCTGGTATTCGAGAGGGCGATCGTACTGCAGTTCATGGAGCGTGAGCCTCCCGGTGAAGATGACCGGATCCATGGGAAATTTTTCTGGCCGCAGGTGGGTGTTGAAATAATGGATCGTGAAGATGAATCCGGCTGCGAGGAGCGCCTCATCGCTGTGAATGACGGTGGCAACGTTGAACGCCCATCCCGGCAGGAAGCGGCCAAAAAACTCCGGGAACCAGAGGAAGAGGCCTGAGACGCCGATCATGCCCACGCCCCAGAATACCGCCCAGTAGTCGAACTTTTCCCAGTAGGTGAAATGCTCGAACTGCGGCCGCGGCCCCATGCCGAGGAACCAGCGGAAGCTCCCGTATATGTCCTGGAAGTCCTTCAGCCAGGGCACCATGGATTCGGGTCCCAGAATATTGAACCGGAACTTCCTCACGATCGCGATATAGTAAATGACATACCCGATGTGGGCCGCGAAGTACCCAAAGGTGATGACGGCGCAGATCCGATGTATGAGACCGGCTGTATGGGAGCCGCCGAGGAGACTCATGAGCCACGCGGCCCAGGGAGCGTTTGAATACTTGAGTGGCATGCCTGAAGCGACGAGCCCGATGAAGCTCACGGCCATGGCGATATGGAGTATCCGGTGATAGGCATTGAAGCGTTTTATTTCTGCCACGTTAGTCGCCCCCTTTTTTGCTCATGCGCTCTTTCAGCGAGCGGTAGGCCCACAGGAACGTGTGGGACAGGAAGAAAGTGAACGTGCCGAGCAGCAGCACGGTCATGGCGAGGAAGGTGTAGAACAGCACCGGGTATTTGGCCTTGTCCTTTTCCTCGGCATGGGCATAGAATTTGGTGAAGCCAATAGTGGCCGCAGGATGGCATTTCTGGCAGGTTTGCAAGATATTTTTTTGCGAGAGCGTCGAATCCGGGCTGTCAATCCTCTGAATGTTATGGAACCCGTGGCAATCTGCACACTTTGCCGAAGTTGCATACCCGAGCTTCGTCACTTTACCATGGTACGTTTTGCGGTACGTCTGTATTTCTTCGGAATGGCAGTTCCCGCACTGTTTGATCAGTGACAGCTGCCATTCGTTGCTCGCTGTTGGCGGCGTCAAGTGCTCCATATGGCATTGAAAGCACGTAGGCGCTGCAAGGTTATTGTCCTCAAGGAGCTGTCTTCCGTGTATACTGGTTTTGTAGATCTCGAACTCCTGAGGATGGCACTTCGAACAGAGAGCCGGGATCTTCTGTCTGTTTGTGGCAGACCGCGTGTCAGCGGATGGGTATATATAGTGAGAGCCATGACAGGTCTGGCATGTGGGCGTCATGGAATTTCCCACGGCCTTGACCTGGTTATGCACACTTAACTTGAATTCCTGGGCCTGCTCTTTAGGGGCGCCTTCTGTGCCGATGAAATGACAGGTCCCGCAGTTGACCTTGGAGACTTTCGCATGCGGATAACCGGATATGTCGTAATGGCACTTGGTACAGGCCAGGTGCCCGTGTACGGATTGCTGAAACGCAGAGACGTCCACGTATCCGGTCATGCCTTTCTGACTATGGCAATCCAGACAGGAATCCTTGGAAGCAGCGGGCGAAGGGAACATCAGGTAGGAGACAACGAGAACAAGGGTGAGGTGTTTCATCTTTGAGAGATTCATGTGTACATTCTAGCAAAGAATTTCTTGGTGTCAAGTAACTTCCTATGTTCTCCAAAATAAATTTCATCGCGATCGGAGCGCGATGCTTCGTGAGTGCAGAATTGCAAAAGGAGCTTGATTGCAAAGGGTTTTTCGTAACGGTAAACTTACCGTGAGAAAAAGAGGAGGCATCTTGTTTTGGTTCTACCCCCTACGGCAGAACATAATATTGCAATCCTCATCGCGGGGAGCAGGTAAGGTGTTCGTACGTATGCGGTCACAGAGATGTTTTTCAGCAGAGAGTTTTGCAGGAGAATGCTCGTATCCTAACAATCGCTCAGCAAGGCATGCCGCGCCACCGGGCGGCGGCAGGCGGGCATCTCATACCAGGGCAGTCTGTTCTGGCAGAACGTAGGCACGCTCTGTCAACGTACCGTAAAAGGGGGTTAGGAGTGCATGATGCGAGATAAACAAAAAGAACCTTTCACACCGCGGGAAACACATGACACGATCAGGCAGGAGATCATTGCCGAGCTTCTTAAGGGTAGGTGCTCTGCCAGAGACCTTTCCGCTGCCGTGAGGATTCCGGAGCGCGAGGTGTACAACCATCTCGAACACATCCACAGGTCGATCGCCTCGTCGGACCGGCACCTGGTCATCATGCCTGCCGAATGCAAAAAGTGCGGTTTTGTGTTCGCAAAGAGGGGTAAGCTGAAGAGGCCGGGGAAGTGTCCGGTGTGCAAAGGAGAATCGATCCGGGAACCGCGCTTTGGGATCGATGATTCGCGGTAACGCCGTCACGATACAGTCCTGCTTGTGTTTGTTCTGGTGCTGCCGTTGCCGGGGAGAAGCAGGAAGGGAAGATGTGTCAGAAGCCACCTTTGGAAATGCCGGTAATCGGACCTTCCTGCCGGAATGTCGAGAAACCGCTGCATGGCTTCAGGGTGTTCGCAGAAAATCCGGAGGAAGACACGGGGATAACGATCGACCAGATAAGCCATACGAAGGGCAATACGCAATTGTTTTCGGATCCGTTGATCAGCTTCCCGGCGATACCGCGTGACAACGGCTGCCGGCTTCTCGTGGTTTTTTATCGCGGCAATGATGGCATTGGCGGCAAGCCTGCCGGAGAGTATAGCATGGGATATCCCCTCGCCGTGAAAAGGGTCTGCAAAACCTGCCGCGTCCCCCGTGAGGAGTATCCTGCCTCCGGCAATTCTTCTTCTGATGCCGCCAAGGGGGATATAGTGTCCGTGCACGTCTGAGAGTTCGATATTTAAGGCCTTGGCCAGGTTCGCCAATGCCTCCCGGGGTTTGGAAAAGCGTGCTGCAAGACCTGCAATGCCTGTGGAGAGGTAGCCACGGTGCGGGAAGAGCCAGCCATAGCCGACCGGTGCAGTCCCGAAATAGAGGTCGAGGGTCTTATCCACCCGGCTCCTGATATCCTGTTCATTCGCCGAGATCTGAGAAACGAGCGCAAGCGCCATGCTTCCCTTGTCGAGCGGAGGCCTCAGGGTATGTGCCACCAGGCTATGGATCCCGTCGGCGCCGGCGAGAAAGAGCGATCGATAGGTCGCATTTTTTGTGGCGACTTCTACGAAGTCCTTAGCATCTCGAACAGCGATGACCTGCTCGTTCATTTGAAAATCGGCCGCGCTTTCTACGGCCTTTTCCGCGAGTAATGCATCGAAGTATTTCCTCGTTACCACAACGGCGAACGGTGCATCGCGCTTTGTATGCACGACATAACCGTCGTGGTGGACCCGGACGCTGTTGCATTCCTCCTCGATGAGGGAATCAGGCAAACGGAAGTCTAGATAGGAGAGTGCTTGCAGGGAAACGGCACCTGCGCATGGTTTTGATCTCGGGAACGTGTCTCGATCCAGCAGCAGTGTTTTTAACCCCTGTTGTGCGCATGTTCTTGCACAGGTGGAGCCTGCCGGCCCTGCTCCTACGACAATGACGTCATACATCGCCAAGGTTTTACTCTCCTAAAGAACAGCATAAATCGTGGACGGACAAGGATGAACGCAACGAATTTACAATTGCTCCAGAGCGCCTGCCTGATTCACATCCGCATGGTCACCGTTACCTGCCCGACGGCATCTTGCTCAGCCCCGGGCAACTCATGCGGATAGTTTACCAAAGAGAACAATGAATTGCAAAATGTTTGCTTTTGGTTGCCCTCTACCAGATCCTGGATGACCAATCTTTTCCCCTGACCCGAGAAGCGAGCATGGCGCGGCTGGATGAATATGATTCTAGCACGGTTTACGGCCAGCATAGTGTATACCTCATGATATGAACAGAATCTTGCAAAGCAAAAACAATATCACTAAAGTCCCCTTTTTTTTGCTACAATGAAGGCATGGACAATAATATTCTACGCGACATTATCGATGTCGAAAAAGAGATCCAGCAGTCTCTCGATGAGACAAAGCAAAAAACGCATGAGTGGCTTGATGCCCGGAAAAAGGAGATCGAAAGGGACGCTGCGATAGAGGAACAGAATATTCTTCAGTCGTATCAAAAGGCCGGAGAAAATGCCGAGCAGGAAGCGGCAAAAACCGCCTCAGAGCTTTTTGAGCAGTCAAAACAGCAAACAGACAAGATTGCCCATCTGGAAAATGACATCTTGGTAAAAATCGTAACAAACCATATAAACAAAGTACTCCCGGAATAGCCTATGATCGTCAAGATGGCTAAAGTTGAAATTGTGGGCGCGAAAGGTCTGCTTCAGGACGTACTCGGATGCCTTCGCGAACTCGGTGTACTCCAGATAGAACCGGCAACGATCGGTTTTCTCGAAGCGGGACATGAAGATGATATTCGCGCCTTCAAGCTCGATGAGAAAACAATGTTCGAACGGGTCTTTCTTGAGGGGCTGCGTGCCAAGGTCACCGAACTTCTGTCGTCCCTCCCGACTCTGCCGGTGCGAAACAGTTATCTCGACCCCCGGCCGGTAATCGATACGGTCGAATCGATCGTTGAACGGCATACTGCTATGATCAAGCAGCGGAACGAGCGGAAAGAGGATCTTAAAAGGGAACTTACAGAGCTTGAACGATATTCTGTCTTTCTCGGCACGTTGGCCCCTCTCGTCGGGAGCGTCAAGGAAACACCGGACCTTGATTTCATCGGTTTGACCATACGGGAGCCCGAAATGGTGAACCATCTCAAAGAAGCGCTTTCACGCATCACGGACTGGAAATACGAATTGATGACGGAACCCGCGGAGGATGGTACCCTTGTGGGGCTGATCACCGTGGAGCGTGCCCTTTCCGACCGCGTAAAAAAAACCCTCAGCGATGAGCAGGTACCGGAGCTCAAGTTCCCGCCGTCCTATAACAACCTCACCTTCTTGGAAAAGGTCATCTTTGTCAAGAAGAGGATCACGGAAGTTTCTGCGGAAATACGGAAAATCGACGACGAACTGTCCCAATTTACCCATCGCTGGGCCCCGATCTACCGGAGCGTTCGGGAGTGGATCGACGATAGGTTGGCTGTGCTGACCACGAGTGCGACAGCGTTTGAAACGCGGATGTGCTTCTTCATCAACGGGTGGATGATGGCGAACGACGTTGAGAGGCTCCGGACCAGATTGAGGCAGGACTTTCAAGATGGCGTGGTGCTGGATGAGAAGGAGCTGCGCGAAAGTGATCTTGACCGCGTCCCGATTATTCTGAAGAATCCTCCCTATTTCAGACCATTCGAAATCTTTACGAGCATGCTGCCGCTACCTACCTATACATCATATGATCCGACACCGTTCATCGGGATTTTCTTTCCGATCTTTTTCGGAATGATCTTGGGTGACGCGGGCTATGGTCTTTTCCTTGGAGGTCTCGCCTATTTCCTGATGAGGAAGTTCAGACAGAAGAAGATGCTCAGGGACGGTGCAAAGATCCTGCTCGCTGCATCGATCTATTCGATCTTCTTCGGTATCCTGTTCGGCGAGTTTTTCGGAGACCTGCCTGAGCGCTTCTTTCATCTGCGACCCCTCTGTTTGGAACGCAGAACCGCAGTAGTTCCGATGATTTTTTTCACCCTTGCGGTGGGTGTTGCGCACGTATTCCTTGGCCTCCTCTTCGGAGTCATTGCGGAGTTCAGAAAGAAAGAAACGAAAGAAGCGGTGTATAAACTCCTGAATATAATCATCGTTTTGGCCATGATCGTAGTGCTTGCATCCTTCTTCAGTGTATTGCCCACAGTGCTGGCCAAACCCGTCATCATCGCCATTTTGTTCATGACCCCACTAATATTCTTTACTGGCGGCATACTAGCGCCCCTGGAACTTTTGAAAAACATCGGAAATATTATCTCCTACGTTCGTATCATGGCGATTGGCCTCACTTCGGTGCTGCTTGCCTTTGTAGCGAACAATCTCGGTGGCTTGACAGGCGATGTCGTGACCGGCATCGCAGTGGCCGGGCTGCTGCATCTCCTCAATATCATACTCGGCGTATTCTCGCCAACCATCCATTCGCTCAGGCTCCACTATGTTGAGTTCTTCAGCAAGTTCATGGAACAGGGCGGGAGGAGGTTCGAGCCGCTGAGTAAAACAACATGATCCTGGCACAAGGCTTCATCGCGAGCCCTGGGCATGGCTTCAGCGTGACAGGTGGTCGAATGAGAAGGAAGATGCGCACAGATCGGCGAAGGGTAAATAACGCTTTTCTTAAGACGGTGCGCATCTGAATTAGAAATCTAACCGCTAAGGAGGGATATATGAATCTTGAAAAAGCACTCATCGCGTTGAGCGCCGCACTGGCAATTGGACTTCCGGCATTCGCGACGGGCTGGGCACAATCAAAGATCGGGGCAGCGGGGGCCGGGGCCCTCGCCGAGAAGCCGGAGCTGACCGGCACGGTCGTGATCCTTGTCGCCATCCCCGAGACGATGGTGATCCTTGGTTTCGTCGTGGCAACGATGATCCTTTTCACGGTGAAGTAGCATGAGCTCACGGGAATTAATAGAGTCTCTCAGGCGGGCTGCCGAAGAGAGTAGCCATGTTGTAAAGCGGGAGGCGGAGAAGGAGGCGGCTGCCCTGCAAGCTGCTGCCGCCCAAAAAATCGCCGATCTGCAGAAGCAGTGTGCCGAGCGGTTGGCCGCGGTCAGTGGAGATGAATTACGACGGGCCCATGCGGAGGCGTCCAACCGCGCCCGTGCGTTCAGGCTGACTGCTGAAAAGACGCTCGCAGACAGCCTGTATTCGATAGCCCGCTTTTCCCTGCACCAGTTGCGGGACGACCACTATCCTGCAGTATTCGAGAAGCTGGTCCGGGAACTTCCCGCACTGCCGTGGAAGATCGTGCGGGTACATGCGGCGGACATCGACCTAGCGCGAAAGTATTTCCCCGATGCGCAAATCTTGCCGGTCGGGCATATCTCGGGAGGCGTCGACGTGACCGTGGCCGATGGATCGATCGAGGTGATCAACACATTCGAGAAGAGATTGGAACGGTTATGGACCGATCTGCTTCCACAGATGGTCAATGATGTATACCGGGAGGTGGCTGATGGACCTTCTCTATAGTCCCGGTGAGCCGGGTTACCCGGCCGAGTACCTGGTGTCGCGTATCAAGGGAAGGCGGTCCGCGTTGATCAAGAACTGGAATCAGCTTGTCTATGATCAGGACCTTTTTCTCTCGGCTGCGCCCCTCCAACCCGGCGGCTTTCGCACGTCAGTTGCTCCTGACCGGATTTGGGCGGATCTTATGCAGGAGTACCGGTGGGTGTACAAGCAGATGAACCAGCAGCTTCGAACTATCTTCCATCCTTATTTTCTGTACGCTGAACTGCGGACCATATGCATCTGTCTTCGGCACCTCCGTGATAAGAAGGAAGGGGCAATCGACGAAGTCCTCAACAAGAGCCTGCTCTCCCATGAGGCGAAGACGGTTTTTGTGCGCAGCAATGATCTCGCGGAAGCCATCATCGGTGTCGAACGGTTGTTTAATTCGCTCTCAAAAAAATTTACGGGATTTTCTGCCATCGCGGAAAAGGACGGCCTGCGCGGAATTGAACAGCGTCTCACCGAGACGTATCTTGCAGTTATGGTCGAATCCAAGCTCCATCCCCTTTTGCAGATGTTCTTTTCGCGACTGATCGACGCGCGGAACATCATAAGCATCTACAAATACCTGCGGCTGGACAACGAACAGCTTCCCCCGGTTCTGCCGGGAGGCAGCATCGCGAAAAAGAAGTTGCGCAAGATTTCTGCAACAGACAATATTGTGGAAGTAGGACCGATGATCCGCGCATTGACCGGCATCAAGGTGGAAAGGCCGGAGCCGACGATGGTTGAACTTGCTCTCTATAAAGGGATGACACGGTGGCTCCGGATGGAGGGACGGGAACCCTTAGGCGCTGGGCCGATCCTGGATTACCTCTGGCGCTGTTCGATCGAGGCGATGAACTTGAGCGTACTATATCAGGGGAAGGACCTTGAACGGGATCTCGTTGCTGCTGAGCTCGTGATGTAAGAAGATTAACCGGAGATGGGGTATTCGCCATCCTGACAGCGGAACACACGAACCAGAGAGTTCTGAACAATAGGGAAATCGGACGCAAAGTAGTACTCCGGTGTTGCCGGAGCGCGAGCAGACACCGATCTCCCAGGGGAAGGCGGGAGGTCGTTGAGGGCCTTCCTATCCGGATCGAGGCCTCATATGAAAAAGGTAGAGTTCATTACGCCTCCTGATGCCGAATTTGGATTCAGCCTGAGCGGTGTTCCGCAGAAAATCACGGAGACGCCTGATGCGGAAAAAGTGATCACGCAAACGATGGTAGAACCCGACATTGGTCTCGCTGTCGTTGATGAACGATTGATCACGGGCATGACGGATGAGCGGCTACGGGAGCTTGAACATTCATGGCAGGGAATTTTTCTGATCCTCCCGTCTCCCTTAAAACCGCCGCCAGAGGTAGAAGATTATGCTGCACGGTTGATCAGACGTGCCATCGGGTATCACGTGAGACTTAAATTATGATCATGCGGCCTGCGGAAATACACTTTTGAGGGGAGTACCTGCTGAAAACCAGCGGCTTTCCCCATGGTATAGGGTGAAAGAATATGTCGAACAATAGCGGTAAAATCCAGAGCATATCAGGACCGACCGTCAGTGCCGACCTCAAGGGGCTGAAACTCTACGAGCGCGTCTATGTCGGCAATGCCATGCTGACCGGCGAGGT